>NZ_JBMOLD010000001.1:0-380494 GCF_049325435.1 Melioribacter sp.
TTTTGTTCCTATTATTTGTATTTTGCATAAGAGACTCCTTTTAGTTTTTTTAGTTGCCTAAACCAAAAATTACTAATTTTTCAGGAGTCTCTCTTTTTTATTTTCAACTAAAAATGAATTTACACCTAAACAGCGATAAAGACTACGAAAAATATGCTACAGAAGATCCACATTTTACTGATAAATATGACAAGGCAAATATTACTTATCTAAGACCCAGCTCCGTATATGGTTTATATGAGATAATAAATACATTACACCCCCAAAAAATATTTATTAAATTGGCATCGGAATTACAATGGAAAGATTTTGAAAATGGGAATATTATTTTTATTGGTACTGTAAAAAACTTGTACAAGATTGATACATTACTGATGAGAACAAATGTACGCTATCATATATCCCCATATACAATAAGTATAGTCGATGGGAACGAAAAAATTAAGAACACCTATAGTCTATCTTGGCAGGCAGGCAGATACCAAAATGATTTTGGACTTATATTAAAAATTCAAAGTTATAAGAATAATAGTATTTTAATACTTTCTGGTTTTAGCGAAGTTGGCATTATGGAATCAATTAGAACGGCTTTAGATAAAAATATTGAACAAAAAATTAGAAAAGTATCAACGGTTACTAATGTTGATAGTTTAAAACATTTCGAAATGGTATTAAAAGTAGAAGGGGTTGAGTTAACTGCTTTTAGAACCAGTATAATATATTTTAATAAATTATAAATTATAATAATTATTTAAATTTCTTCAATCTGAATGCAAATTCGCTCCCCTCGCCCGGCTTACTGATAAGTTCCATTCTCGAATTATGCGCTTCAATTATATGTTTTACAATTGCCAATCCGAGCCCGGTGCCGCCCAATTCCCTTGAACGGTTTTTATCAACTCTGTAAAACCGCTCGAATATACGGCGCTGGTCTTCGGGACTTATACCGATACCCGTATCCCGCACATAAATTCGAGCCTCTTTTTCGTAATCCTGTAATCCCACCTCTACTTTACCCTGTTCGGTATATTTTATTGCATTGACGATTAGGTTCGATAACACTTGCCGAATTTTTTCCTTGTCGCCGTACACTTCAGGAGCCGGCTTGCTCAGTTTAATTTCCAGATTCAAATTCTTGTTTTCCGCATACGGCTTAAATTCCGTAATTAAATTCCGGAGAATCGGTTCCAAGTCGAAATAACGGAGATTCATTTTCATCTGTCCGGATTCAATCATCGAGATATCGATCAAATCGTTTAACAGATTATTCAAATTATTCAAATGCTGATTTGCTTTTTGAAGGAATGCAATATTTACATTCGGGTCGTTAACGGCGCCGTCGAGTAGCGTCTCTATAAATCCCTGGATTGCAAATATGGGCGTTCTCAATTCGTGCGAAACGTTGCCCAAAAATTCCGTCCTGACCTTTTCCATTTTCTTCAGATTTTCGATTACTTCCTTGTTGCGGCGATACATCTCGCGGATTTCTTCTTCGAGTATTCGCAATCCGCCGCTCAGTTGAATGTCGTAATGATCCACCAGTTGATTGTTTCTGATTTTACGAATAGTTTCGGTAATAGAATTGACTTCTTTTTTCCTTTTCAGCCCGAGGTAATTCAACAATCCGAAATATGTAATCAGAATGAACAAAAAAATTGTAAAGAGAATTTCCGGGGAGTGACCGGCAATCAGATACAACAGCAAAAAAAAAGCGGAATTGTAGATGAAGAGCGGCAGCGCGTAATTCCTTCCGAAGCGCAGATTTTCATCAATATTTTTCAATGTCCTTGAAACGATAGCCCACCCCCTTGATAGTTTCGATCAGATACGAGTATTCGCCCAGCTTTTCTCTGATTTTTCTGACGTGAACGTCGATTGTTCTTTCAACCACATAAACGTCGCCGCCCCATATATCGCGCAGAATTCTTTCTCTTTCGAAGACTTTGCCTGGTTTTGAAGCAAGATATGCAAGTATCTCGAATTCCTTTTTCGGGAAAACCACCTCCCTTTTATCCACCGTCACCGTGTATTTTGTTCTGTTAATCAAGAGTGGCCCGGCATTTATTTCTTTAACTTCTTCTTCGCTCTGTTTCAATTGTTCGACTTTACGAAGATTCGATTTGACGCGCGCTATCAGTTTCTTGGGCGATATCGGTTTCTGAATAAAATCGTCCGCTCCGATATTCAAACCGTATACTTCGTCGATTTCGGATGACTTTGCCGTTAGAAAAATTACCGGCGTGTTCTTAAACTCTTCCCTCTTTCTTATCTGTTTGCACGTTTCGTAGCCGTCCATTTTGGGCATCATAACGTCGAGGATGATCAGGTCAGGATTATTCTCGAGCTTTTCGATCGCTTCCTGACCGTTAAAAGCGGCGATAACTTCGAAGCCTTCATTTTCGAGATTGTACTTAAGAAATTCTATTATGTCCTTTTCGTCGTCGACAAGTAATATTTTTTCGTTCATCTTAAAATTTTATTTCCTTTTTCAGATCGGCCGATTTATAGATTGTATCGAGCAATTTCATTCTTACGACAGCTTCTTCGGAAGTCGATACGGGCGGCACTTCGCCTCTCAACGAAGCAATAAAATGCTTAATCTCGTTTTCATACGACTTACGGTATAAATTCGAAACGCTCGATTTGGAAAGACTGTAATCGAAATAAGTCGATTCTATTTTCCTGAATACTTTCAACGGGTTTAATTGAGCGGCTCCTTTTGTGCCGTGTATTATAAAATTAAAACTGTCGGTATCCGAATAGAGCTCCCAGCTTACTTCAAAGTTAATCGCTTTATTAGGATCGAGTCTCACAATCCCAACAGCCGAGTCTTCCACATCCTCATATTTTGTGTTGAATTTATGAACAGCGGAGCTTTCGATTTTATCCTCTCCGAACATCCAGACAGCCAGATCAAGCAATAATATTCCGAGGTCGATAACAACGCCTCCGCCCGATTTCTTTTTGTCCATGAACCACTTTTGAGCGCTGCTCTTCTTTCTGAGCCAACCGCATTTTATATAAAATATATCGCCAAGTTCGCCGCTGTTAATAATACTTTTCATCAGCATCGAATCGGGTCTGAAACGCAAATTCATTCCAACCATAGCGAGTTTTTTGTTTTTTTGAGCGGCTCTGTCGATTTCCTGAGCTTCTTTGTAATTGAGAGCAACCGGTTTTTCAATCAGCAGGTCTAATCCCGCGTTCAAACAATCCACAGCTATCTGTTTATGAGTATCGGTCGGAGTGGTAATGACAACCGCATCGAGCTCTTCCTGGGATATCATCTCACGGTAATCGGTATAGCGTTTAGACGCGGGAATTTTATCTCCGATTGTCCTTAAACGGTTTTTATTGACCTCGCAAACTGCTTTGAGTTCAACATTACTCAATTTTGTGATAACTGGCAGGTGAACAAGTTGGGCAATCGAACCCAATCCGATTATAGCTATTCTTGTTTTATCCATCAGGCGACTACACCGTTTTTGTAATTTTTATTTTTCAGAAAAGCCGCGACCTTTTGCGCTATGCCTTCCGGATCGATTCCGAGCATTTGATGAAGTTCTTTTTGAGAGCCGTGTTCAACGAATTCATCGGGAAGACCTACCCTCAAAACGTCTACTTTAACATGACGGTCGTTATAAAATTCGATAACTCCCGAGCCGAATCCGCCTACCAGGCTGTTTTCCTCGAGCGTAACTATTTTATCGAACTTTGCCGCAACTTCAAGAAGCATTTCTTCGTCGAGCGGTTTAATAAAACGCATATTTACTATTTCAGCCTCGATGCCTTGCCGCGCAAGTATATTTGCCGCCTTCGAGGCGTAGTCCACCATCGATCCGACGGCAAGGAGCGCCAAATCATTACCGGACTTGATTCTTTCGGATTTGCCGATTTCAATTTCCTCGAAGCCTTCTTTGAGTTCCACGCCTAGCGCATTTCCTCTGGGATATCTGAGCGCTATGGGACCCTTTTTATAATTAACCGCCGTATAGAGCATATTTCTCAATTCGGCTTCGTCTTTCGGCGCCATTATTACAATATTAGGAATCATTCTCAAATAAGATAAATCGAACGTTCCGTGGTGAGTCGGACCGTCGGCGCCGACCAAACCCGCTCTGTCGAGCGCAAAAACAACGTGCAGATCTTGTAATGCAACGTCGTGAATTATCTGATCGAATGCCCTTTGCAAAAAAGTAGAATAAATTGCCACTACAGGAATAATTCCCCGCGTTGCCAATCCCGCCGCAAACGTAACGGCATGTTCCTCTGCAATACCGACGTCGTAATACCTTTCGGGTATTTCCGCCTGGAGTTTATCGAGTCCGGTGCCGTCGGGCATTGCCGCCGTAATGCCGACAACTTTATCGTTGCTTTTGGCAATTTCGACAAGCGCGTTTCCGAATACGGAAGTATACGAAGGCAGGGATGTTCCTTTTTTCAACGACACACCGGTTAATTTGTCGAACGGCGTTGCCGCATGTAATCGCTGCGAATGATTTTCCGCCGGTTTGTAACCTTTCCCTTTCTCTGTCAACACATGCACAAGTATCGGTCCGTTTAAGTCTTTAACGTGCTCGAACAGCCTAACCAGTTGAGTAATATTATGACCGTTAATGGGTCCGAAATACCTGAAACCGAGGGCTTCGAACAGCATTCCAGGAGTAAGAATGGCTTTAATGCCCTGTTCGATACGAGCTGCAACTTTTCTGAGTCTGTCTCCGAAATAATCGAGCTTGCCGGTTAAGTCCCATATAGCGCCCTTGAACCTGTTATATTCAGGATGAGAAATCATTTCGTTGAAATACTTCGAGATTTGCCATACATTGGGCGCAATCGACATTTGATTGTCGTTTAGGACGACGATCAGATTTTTTTTCAACAGTCCGGAATTATTCATCGCTTCGTATGCCATACCGCCCGTCATTGCGCCGTCGCCTATGACTGCAACTACTTTTCGATTTTCTTTCAGAATATCGCTGGCAACAGCCATACCGAGCGCGGCGGAAATCGACGTAGAAGCATGTCCGGCTCCGAACGAATCATACGGACTTTCGCTTCTTTTCAAAAATCCGCTGATACCTTTGAATTGTCGTATGGTCTTCAAAGCGTCCCTTCTGCCCGTAACAATTTTATGAGGGTATGCTTGATGTCCCGTATCCCAAACAATTTGATCATAAGGCGTATTAAAGACTTTATGCAGAGCGACGGTTAGTTCAACCGTGCCGAGCCCGCCCCCGAAATGGCCTCCGATTTGTGAAATTACGTCAACCATATATTGACGGATTTCCGAACAAAGCTGTTTAAGATCCTGCCCTTCCAACTTTTTTATGTCGTCAGGGGAATTAATATCGAATAGCAGTTTGTAGTCGTTCTTATTTGGCATTTTATTCCTTTATGAGTCCTTGTTAATTTCTTCTTCGAATTTCTTTTTTATCTCCGTTATTTTCAGTTCCGCGGTTTTCAGAACGTGGTAGCATGCTTTTGCAAGTTCCATTCCCTCTTCATAGAGCCGGATCGATTCGTCGAGTTGAAGGCTACCGTCTTCGAGTTTACCGGAAATTTCCTCCAGACGCGCCAACATTTCTTCGAATTTTTTTTCTTTCTTTTTACCCATTTATTATTGTCTCTCCGTCATAAAAAATTAAATTGAATTTTTCTTTTTTGTCTAAATTTTTCAATCGCGTTATAACGCGGTCGTTTTGTTTGACGAGCGTAAATCCCCTTTCGAGTATACGATTCGTATCGAATTTTTCCAATTTTACTTTTAACAGTTCCAGACGATTTTTCGAGTTTTGAAATATGTTATCGAAATTGTTCTGAAATCTGTAGAATAAATTATCGAGGTATTGTTCCTTTGTTCTGATATTATCGATCGGGAGTTTAAATCCGTACGACGATAAAAACGATTCCACGGTTTCTTTATAATCAGAAACAAGTGAGAATATTTTATCCGTAAAATTATAGGAAAAATCGTCAATAAAGGCAAAGATTTCGTTAATATCCGGCGTAGCCAGTTCCATTGCAGCCGAAGGAGTAGGAGCCCGGAGGTCTGCGACAAAATCGGAAATTGTAAAGTCGATTTCGTGCCCCACGGCGCTAATGACCGGTATACGGGATTCGAAAATAGCCCGGGCTACAATTTCTTCGTTGAAAGCCCATAAATCTTCGAGCGAACCGCCTCCCCGTCCCACAATAATAACGTCGATATCGTCTCGTTGATTAAGAAGTTTAATGCTTTCGACAATTTCTTCGGCAGAGCCGGGTCCCTGCACTCTGCATGGAGCGATTACAAGTTCAACCGCCGGATAACGCCGTTTGGCGACGCTTTGCATGTCCTTGAATGCCGCTCCGTCGATTGCCGTTACTATTCCTATCTTTTCCGGGAATTGCGGAATCGGCTTTTTGTATTCCTCATCGAAAAGTCCTTCCGCAGCGAGCTTTTGTTTCAATTTTTCGAAAGCAGCTTGAAGTTCCCCTACGCCGGCAGGCTTCATTGAACGAACGTCTATTTGATAATTTCCGCGCGGAGGATATACCGTCAATCGTCCTTTTACTATAACTTTCATACCGTCTTCCGGAGAAAAAAAGACGAAACTGTTGACGCCCCGCCACATGGTGCAACTTATCTGCGCATTTGCGTCTTTAAGCGTAAAATACCAATGTCCCGATACGTGAGCCTTGAAATTTGATATTTCACCGACTACGGAAATTTCTGCGAAATTTTCTTCGAGAAGACTTTTTATCTGACCGGTAATTTCGCTGACAGTCAATATATTATCTAAATTCAATTCGCCGTCCTGCATCTTCATCTTAAAAATTAATTGAAAAAAAGTTCGAGTAAATTCCTACCGAATATTCATTTAAACAATAATTTCCTCCGGAAATTCCATTTGTATAACGGTATCTTGCATAAAAAGTAAAGACGTTTTCGATTTTGAACAATCCGAGAGACAATTCCGGACTGTAACCGTATGTTCCTTTGAAATCATTAAAATAAGAGATACCTAAAGAGATATACTCGATTGCCGGCGCCTGTATAATCTGTTTATATCCCACCCGGATGAAATCCCGGCTTAGATCCGGGTTGTCTTTGTTAAAGACGTACGTATACTCTACGCCTACAAAACCGACCGGATAATTGTATCCTCCCGAGTAAAATGAAAAGAGCGGAATCTCTTTTGACAGCCCGAAATAATCCTTTCCGTCATATCTCATATAAACCGGCGAAGGCAATCCGAATATTACGCCCCCGAAACAACAAACCTGCAACAGATTGAGATTACGGTCTTTCATTATAAGATTATTCGGAAATTCAACTTCGTATTGTTGGCTCCGAATTTTCTTCCCGTTTCTGTCGGTTATTTCAATTTTGTAGCGGAGGTATTTGCCGTTAGTTTTTAGTTCGGATACATCTTTTTCGAATTTATGATCTACCTCCGGTTTTTCCGAAATAATAAACTCTGCCGAATTTTCAATAATTATTTTCGATTCTACGCTGTCGGTTGTAAAAAAAGTCAGGTTAAAAACATAAGGGGCTTCCGGCGTGATGTAAGAATCGATTATGTAAATTTCGATATCTTCTTCGCCCTGAGCAAACAAAGCTCCCGAAGATGGAAATACATATAAAACTATAAATAAAGTAATCAGATACTTATTCATATCCCCAAAAAAATTGTCCGTTAAAAATACACTTTTTTGAAATAACTTTTTGGCAATCCGTCCGGATACTACTGTGAAAAAATAGCTATATTTAGGATTGGAATAAAAAAACACGGATATAAAAAATGAAAATACTGGTATCGAACGACGACGGCATCGACTCGGCGGGAATTGCCGCTCTGGCTGAAGAGTTAAAAAAAATCGGCGATGTAACGGTAGTAGCCCCGAGAACCGAACAGAGCGCTGTAGGACATGCAATTACGATGAAAATTCCTCTACGCGTAACCGAATATTATAAGAACGGCGATTTTTTCGGCTATGCCGTCGAAGGCACGCCTGCAGACTGTATCAAAATGGGTATCCGGAATATAATGAAGACCAAGCCGGATATTGTTATATCCGGTATCAATCACGGATCGAATACGGCAATCAACATAATATACTCGGGAACTGTTTCAGCGGCAAGAGAAGCGGCAATAATGGATGTGCCTGCGATTGCAATTTCTGTAACAAGTCACGAAGCGACCGATTTTTCTTATGCCGCCAAAATCGCTTCATTGTTAGCTCAAACAGTAGTAAAAAACGGATTGCCCGCCGGAACGCTCTTGAATGTAAACGTGCCTGACTTGCCTGAAAAAGAAATAAAAGGTATGAAACTTACCCGGCAAGGGAAATCCAAATGGGACGATATATACGAGGAAAGAATCGACCCCTACGGCAAAAAATATTTCTGGCTTACGGGAAAATTAATAGAAGCCGACACAGATCTGGAAACAGACCAATTTGCAATTCGGAATAACTATGTTGCTGTTACTCCGATTCATTTTGATCTGACCGATTACGACACATTCGAAGACATGAAAAACTGGAATATCGAAAACCTATCGACCGACAACTGATATGAATTTAAAAAGCATCGACATCGCATTCGACTTCGAGCCCTTCCTTGTTCTGACTGCGCTAATACTGTCGATACTTTTTGCATTTTATACGTACAAATACACGCTACCTCCGACGGGTAAACTTATAAGATATTTTCTGGCTTCTGTGAGAAGTCTGATTTTTACATTACTCATTCTTCTCTTAATTGACCCGGCAATAAAAGTTACGTATCAAAAAATAAATAAACCGGCAATTAAAGTATTCGTCGATAATTCCAACTCGATGACGATGCCAGACAGCGCTCTTAACGTAAAAAAAGTCCGTGAGATAGTAGAAAAAATACAGGATCGATTCGGCGCCTCGGCGCGGCTTTTTACATTTGGAGAAAAAACAAAACCGTTGAGCGCCGATTCACTCGATGATATAGACTTTTCGGAATATTCAACCGATTTCACCCCGATAACTTCAAACCTCGATATCGATTCGACAGCGGCTTTAGTTATTATAAGCGACGGAATAATTACCGCAGGCAATGACAATATAAAATCCGAAGCGGTTCCCATTTTTACCGTCGGCATAGGCGACTCCGTATCGCATCCGGATATTTATATCGAAAACATTTATAACAACAATATTATTTATGCCGGCAACGAAACCGAAGCCGAAGTAACGGTCAGAAATAATAATACCGCCGGCATACATAAAACAATCGAGTTTTATCTCGACAATGTTTTACTGACCCGTAAACAAATCGAATTGGATAATTCCGGAATCAACAGAGTTAAATTCGCTTTCACGCCCGCCAATCCGGGCAAACATAAAATTACGGTAAACGTACCGCCGGAAGAAGACGAGTTCAATAAAAACAACAATACGAAAACCGAGTTCATTGACGTTCTTAAGAATAAGACGAGGATTTTTTTAATTGCCGGCAAACCCTCGCCCGATTTTACTATATTAAATCTTGTTCTGAAGGGCAACGAAAATTTCGATATTAAAAAAATTGTTTATGTCTCCCCGCAAAAAGTTTACGGTTCGGAGAATCTTTCCAAAATCGACAGCAGCGAACTTTTCATTTTAGTTGACTTTCCGCTGAAATCTACGCCTGAAAAATCCGTAAGACTGATATACGAAACGATAATGAGAAAGAATATACCCTTTTTGCAATTCGTTACTACGAAAACCGACCTTTCGATAATTAACAAGTATTCGGATATAATTCCGTTAAGCGCGGAGAAAATAAATCCCGAGAAACTTGAGATAAACGCATTAAACAACAATTCGTTTTTCTTCCACGACAACGAGCTACAATCTTTACCGCCGTTGATTACAAACGGAAACATCTATCGGTTTTCGCCCGATACGGAAACGCACCTGTCGTATTCGCTCAACAACAATTCTCGCCCGTTATTTATTACCCGTTCAACAGCGGGCGTCAGATCCGCTGTCTTTCTTGCAGAAGGAATATGGAGATGGCATCTCACGACAGCGGAACGTTCCAATATTGTATTGCCCGGATTTTTTAATAAACTTGTCAAATGGTTGACGGCGAACAATTCGAAAAAGCATTTCAGAGTAATGCCGCAAAAAGATTTGTTCTCCTCGGTCGAAGAGGTTGAATTCATTGCAGAATTATACGATCCGACATTTATCCCTGTTAATAACGCAAATATTAAAATGGAAATAAAATCGGGCGAATTGAAAACGGAGCTTCAATTTCTTCCAATTCAAAACGGTATTTACTCTACAAAGATTTCTGGGCTTCATGCCGGAGATTACAGTTTTTCGGCTCTTGCGGCGTATGGCAATATTATTTTATCCGACTCAGGACGTTTTTCCGTAGTAAATGCCAATCCGGAAAAGATATCGACCCGGATGAACACAGAGTTGCTCAAAAGAATCGCTTACAATTCCGGAGGCAAATATTATTCCGCCGAGAATATTTCGGAATTGTCGGACAAACTCGGGAAATTAATTGAAAGCCGTAAAAGCGAAGAACTTCTCACGGAGACGTTTGACTTAAAATCGCACTACGTAATCGCTTTATTGCTGATATTTTTGTTTACGATCGAATGGTTTTTACGAAAAAGAATCGGTATGTTATAGTATAATTTGCCGAATTAAAAGAGGGCAAATTGGAACTTATAAATTATATCGATTTTCTGCTCCCCCGATTTTGTTTACACTGCAATATTAAACTAAACGCCGACGAAAAGTATCTTTGTAAAAGATGCTCGGATTCTTTACGCAGAATTGAAAAACCTCAGTTAAATTTAAGCAGAATCAGGTCGTTAAGCGATTGCAGAACTCTTTTTCTTTTTGAAAAAGAAATGCCCGTTCAATCCTTGATTCATAATTTGAAATACAACGGAAATTTCAGAATCGGAATTTATCTCGGTAAGCTATTAGGGAAAGAACACAAAAATGTATTTCTCAATGAATGGAATATCGAGGTCATCGTACCGGTGCCGCTCTATCATACAAAAAAAGCCGAGCGCGGATATAACCAATCATACTTTATAGCGAAAGGAATAAACAAAATAACGGATATAAAAATAACCGGAGCAATAAAGCGAAATAGATATACGCAATCGCAAACAGATTTAACGCTTTCCGAACGGATACTGAATGTACAAGGCGCATTTGAAAAAAAACGTTATAAGAAACTCGACGGTAAAAAAATACTACTCGTTGACGACGTAATTACAACAGGTTCAACGGTCAACGAGTGCGCTACAGTTCTACTCGAAGCGGGAGCCGCTAAAATATTTGCCGCTTCGGTTGCAATTGCCGTATAACGCTTACATTCTGTCGGGCGCCGATACGCCGAGCAAGGACAATCCGTTTTTGAGAACTGTTTTTGTCGCCACTATCAAAGCAATTCGCGCTTCGGCTAAATCTTTCGGACTTCCGATAACCCTGCATACAGTATAGAATTTATGAAAGAGCGCCGCAAGTTCTTCCAGATAAACGCAGATTCTGTGCGGCTCATAATTTTCCGCGCTCAGCGTCACTTCGTCCGGATACTGATACAATTTTTTGAGCAGGCGTTGTTCTTCGTCGGTTTCTAGCAGATGCAGATTTTCCGTCGACATTTCGAGCCCTTCTTCTTTAGTCATCCTCAGAATTGAAGATATACGGGCGTGGGCATACTGGAGATAAAAAACGGGATTTTCGTCCGATTGCTTTTTGGCAAGGTCAATATCGAAATTCAAGTGGCTCGTTATACTTCTCATGTTAAAAAAGTATCTTACTACATCCGCGCCGACTTCGTCAATCAATTCATCGAGAGTTATATAATTAGCTTTACGCGTGGACATTTTAACAATTTCGCCGCCCTGCATAATCGTAACGAACTGATGAATCAAAACTTTCACTTTGTCCGTATCGTATCCCAAAGCTTTAAGCGCCGCCATTACGTCCGGATATGTGGCATTGTGGTCGGAGCCGAACAAATCCACAATCAAATCGTAACCGCGTTCGAATTTCGTTATATGATACGCAATGTCCGGAAGTCTGTATGTAGGTTCGCCTGACGATTTGACTATCACTTTGTCCTGCTCGTTGCCCAGTTCTGAAAATTTGAGCCAGACTGCGCCGTCTTTTTCGTACGAGAGATTTTTTTGTTTGAATAGCTCCAACAAATTCTTAATTCTGCCTTCTTCATAAAGACTGTGCTCGTTGAAGTAATTGTCAAAGACGATATCGAGGCGTTTAAGGGTTTGATTAATTTCCACAAAAATTTCTTTTTCAGCTCTTTCTTTGAAAATACCGTCGGCGCTTTCCTCTTTCAGTTTGTCGCCGTACTCGTCAAATAGTTTTCGGGCGATATCTTTAATGTACTCGCCCTGATAATATTCTTCCGGGAAATCAATATTCTCACCGAGCAACTCAAGATAGCGCAGACGCACCGAATCGCCGAGCACGCGCATTTGTCTGCCGGCGTTGTTGAAATAATACTCCCTGTCGACTTCATAACCGACTGCGCTCAACAGATTTGCAACCGTATCGCCAGTAACCGCATTCCGTCCGTGCCCAACGGTCAAAGGTCCCGTCGGATTTGCCGATACGAATTCGACTTGCGCCCTTTTGCCTTTATGTTTATCCGACCTGCCGTAGGTCTCTCCGGCGTCGATGATAGTTTTTGCAAGGTTACTTACATAATTCTTTGTAAAGAAGAAATTGATAAAACCGGCTCCCGCAATTTCAGTCTTTTCAAGTATACCCGTATCGATTTCCAGCGCGGATAAAATTTCGGAGGCGATTTCCCTTGGATTTTTTTTAAGTTTTCTGGAAAGGAGCATCGCTATATTCGTCGAAAAATCGCCGTGACTCTCCTGCTGAGGAACGGTAAAAATTATATTTACGTCTTTAAGATAATCGAGTTTTCGAGCGGCTTTGTCGAATAACGAATAAAGGTAGTTTCTCAATTTTTCTTCTCCTTAACTTTTGTAGCGGATGCTTTCGATTCCGGGATAATCGCAGGAGCGTCTCCCCACAATTTTTCGAGCCCGTAATAATCGCGCACGTCGTATTTGAAAACGTGAACTATTACGTCAAAATAGTCGAGTATAACCCACCTCAAGGTTTCGTATCCTTCCCTGTGCAAACATTTAATGCCCTGTTCGGAAAGTTTTTTGTCGATTTCATCGGCTATGGCTTTAACCTGCTTATCGGCTTCGGCAGAGCAGATAACGAAGAAATCGGCTATTCCCGATAATTTTCTCAGGTCGAGAATTTTAATGTCGTAACCTTTTTTCGATTCTATAATGGAAGCAATCTTTTTCGAAAATGTAAGTGAATTCACTTTTACCTCTTTGTTTCTGTTGGTTTTAATGAGTAATAATCGCGCCCGATAATTATCGACACATCGAGAAAATAATCTTCGTTGAGCTGCTGTATAATATTTCCCTTTTTAACTCCTAGGGCGTCGGCTACTTTCAAAGCATTGGCTTTATTTCCGATCCGGTCGATAACTATTGTCTCGTCAATGTCGAAACGAATATAATTATCCACGTTGACAACGTCGAAACCGTTATTCCTGAGATAATCGGTAAACCTTTCGCCTACTCCCGATATGCCGCATCCGTTGAGCACTTCCACCTGAATTATTTCGGAAGGCTCGCCTAAAACCGCGTTCGAATTATATCCGTTCCCGCCATTATGAATCTTCACGTAAATCGAATAAATCATCAATATGATTACGGCAATCAATAGAAAGTTTGCTATATTCAAAAACAAATTCTTTACCGAAGATACCGTATTTTCTTTTTTATCCGGCAATTTATTATTCTTTATAATTTTTTTACTGCTTTAAGAATATTTACTTAAAACGAAAAATAATAAAAATCATCAACTATTTCTTTGAGTAAATAATTAATACGAAATGGAACTCGAAATTTTGTGCGGAATCATCTTCCTCCGCGTTACGGAACGACTTGGTTTTATGCTTCTGCGCAGTATAATAATTTATCAGTAACCGTAATAATAAAACGGCGAATAATAATTCCCGAAAGGCGAATAGTACGAATACGGTACATTACGATACTGAAAGATAACCGACATATTTTCGGTAGGTCTGTATGTAAGTTGAGCCCTGCTCAAATATATTCCGTTGATGTTTTGCGTAAAACCCGAACCGAATGTGTTATAAGGCGAATTGACAATGCTTATATCCGCAGAGACATTCAATTTATCGTTGAATTTGTAAAACATGCTGTTTGTATAAGTGGTAAGCGCAAGATTGCCCGCCGAACCGAAAGAGCTGAATGAAACATCGATAGTATGATTCATTTTAAAATTGTTCGGATTAAAGAAGCCGAATATATTCGATTGCGAGTTATTCAAAATGCCGCTTTTAATGTCGGGCGCAGGCTGATCCTTGAACTGCCCGAATAACGTGGAAGCAGCAAAAATCATTAAGATTACTACCGATTTTCTCATTTCCGCTCCGATTTTTGAATGTTAGACATCACGGCATTCAATTTGGTTTCAATTTTCGATGTAATATTAAGATTAGTTATCTCAATTGTCAAGTCAATTATTCGGAAATTTCCGCTATCATTTCGATTTCCACCGGCGCATTGATCGGCAATTCGTTGACGCCGACTGCGCTGCGAGCATGTTTGCCTTTATCGCCGAACAAATTAATTAAAAAATCCGACGCTCCGTTTGCCACTTTCGGTTGCCCGGTAAAATTATCGGAGGAATTAACAAACACCGTAAGTTTGACTATCTTTTTGATTTTCTCCAAACTTCCGATTTCGGCTTTAATTACGCTAAGACAATTCAACGCTGCAATTCGAGCGCACTCGGCAGCCTTTTCAACAGTTACCTCCGCGTCTACTTTACCTTCCGCTATTAATTTTCCGTCGATCGTCGGAAGCTGTCCCGCCGTAAAAATCATGTTGCCCGCTATCCGAGCCGGCACATAAGCCGCAAGAGGTTTTGCGGCGGCAGGCAATTCGTATCCTGTAAGTTCTTTAATTTTTTCTTCTATCATTTCTTCCTCTTTTTTACCAAATATACGAATATTAGATATTTTTTGGTAACGTCGACATTTCAATTTATTTTTGCGTAATCAAATTGAAGGAAGTATGATGACAAATTCCAAGTTCGAAAAACTCTACGAAATCATGAAACGCCTGCGTAAAGAATGTCCGTGGGACAGAGAACAAACCCACGATTCAATCAAAGGCGCAACCATAGAAGAAACATACGAATTGGTCGAAGCAATAGACGAAAAAAATTACGAGGAAATGAAATCCGAACTGGGCGATCTGCTGCTTCACATTTTATTCCATTCGGCTATCGCCGAAGAGAACGGCAAATTCGATATAAACGACGTAATCGACACTATAACGGAAAAACTTATCAGGCGGCACCCCCACGTTTTCGGAGAGGTAAAAGTTAACGGGACAGACGAAGTAGTAAAAAATTGGGAAGAGATAAAGCTCTCCGAAGGAAGAGAATCGGTATTGCAAGGCGTGCCTAAAAACTTGCCCGGTCTGGCAAGAGCCTACCGTTTACAGGAAAAAGCCTCAAAAGTAGGTTTCGACTGGGACAATAAAGAAGATGTATGGAAAAAAGTTCTGGAAGAAATCGAAGAACTAAGAGAATCCGAAAAGACGGGCGATATTAAAAAAACCGAAGAAGAACTCGGGGATTTGCTTTTTGCAATAACAAACTACGCCCGATTTTTGGGAGTAAATCCTGAAAACGCCCTCAGAATAACAAACGAGAAGTTTATAAAAAGATTCAATTACGTCGAACGGAAAATTAAAGAATCCGGGAAGCCGATAACCGATTCCGACTTAAAAGAGATGGATCGATTCTGGGAAGAGAGTAAAAACAAAGAGTAGAGTCACTCTCCGTTCTTTTTGCTTTTGCCGTTATTTTCGCTGTAATGTTTTTCGTAAGCGTCGATAATGTCTTTGACGAGTTTATGCCGTACAACGTCGGCTTTATCGAAATACACGAATGCCACTCCGTCCACATTCTTTAATATTTCCTTCACCTGCACCAATCCGCTCTGAGAATACGACGGCAAATCGATTTGAGTAATGTCGCCCGTAATAATTGCTTTGGAATTCGGTCCGAGCCGGGTCAAAAACATTTTCATCTGCATGGTTGTTGCGTTTTGGGCCTCGTCCAGAATTACATAGGCGTTATTTAGAGTTCTGCCTCTCATATATGCCAGCGGAACTATTTCAATCACTCCCCTTTCGATATAATTGCGGAGTTGTTCGGCTGGCAGCATATCCTCGAGAGCGTCGTAGAGGGGACGAAGATACGGATCGATTTTTTCTCGGAAGTCGCCGGGTAAAAATCCGAGACTCTCGCCTGCTTCAACCGCGGGACGCGACAATATAATTTTTTTCACGCTCCCTTTTTTCAAAGAAGCCACCGCCGAGGCTACGGCGAGATACGTTTTGCCCGTGCCCGCAGGTCCGATTGCAAAACAGATGTCGTTTTCCCTAACGGCTTTCATGTAACTTATCTGGTTCGGCGTTTTAGCTTTGATGGCGTCTTTTTTCGAATAGAGAACAATGTTATCGTATTCATTGTCGTTGATTATTTCTTTGCCCTGGAGCGTCAGGTCGATTATGGTTTCAACGTCTTCGCTGGTAAGCCTGCCCGTTGTGTTCAATACAAAGACCATTTCCTTTACAATTCTTTCGATCGTATTGACTTCTTCGTCGTTGCCCTTCAATATAATATTGTCGCCCCTGACTATAATGTCGGAGGAAAACCGCGCTTCAATCGGCTTAAT
Source organism: Melioribacter sp. (assembly GCF_049325435.1). Lineage (NCBI taxonomy): Bacteria > Pseudomonadati > Ignavibacteriota > Ignavibacteria > Ignavibacteriales > Melioribacteraceae > Melioribacter > Melioribacter sp. The sequence goes on from NZ_JBMOLD010000001.1 coordinate 16,817, forward strand.
GTTCTTATCGTTAAAACCGAAAAGGGATATCAGATCAACGTTTTCAAGTTTTATTGTTTTTTCTTTCAGAGTGTCGCCTCCTTCTTCAAAAATAAAAAAAAGCCCTCTTCATTTCAGAATGAAAAGGGCTTTATGAAAGTCAAACAAACTTCACTTATACTTAACGACTCCGATTATTGAGCAGATTGTGCCGGGGGAGCCGGTTTGTAATTTCTTCTGATCTTGTCGTATTTTGCTTTTTCTTCTTCGGTCAAATTCGGAATCTTGAAGACCTGTTTCGGATAAATCAGATCGGGATTTTTGATCTGGTCTCTGTTGGCTTTGTAAATCATCGGCCAAGCAAAAGGATTGTCGTAGTGTTCTTTTTTCTTGGCGATGTTCCAGAGGCAGTCGCCTTTAACAACAGTATAGTTAATTTCTTTCGGCGGTTCTACCCAGGCATCGAGTTTGCGCTGCAATTGATTGTGAACTTTATCGAAGAATTGCGGCAAAGCGGAAATTTTGTTCTTTTTGAGAGCGTCCAATTCAGCCTGACGATCTGCCTTTGGAGATTCCTTAGCGTCGATCTTTTTTTCCAATGCGGCAACTTGCTTACCGAAATTGTCGACATCGGCTTTCGTAGCGCCTACCATTTCGTACAATTCCTTCATACAGTCGTCGTAACTCTGTAATTTTTCGCTTGTAGCTTTCAAGTCGGCTACTTCTTGTTTGAGAGCGTTCAATTCAGTGGTAAGAGCGGCTTTCTTTTCGGTCAGACGATTAATTTCGTTCTGCCACTCCTCTTTTGTCATTTCCTTTTCCTGCGCAAAAACCGTGGCAGAGAGGAGTAATACGGATAATACTACCATTAAAGTTTTGTGAATTTTCATCTATTCCTCCGATTTTATTTTTAAACTTTTGGATTAAAAAAGAAATTACATGCCGAGTTTTTCAAGATTTTTTTTGGTTTCGGCTTTTGTTTTTGCGCATTCATCCAATTTTGCGTTCTTTTCTGCAATTTCTTTTTCGAGCGCTGCTTTTTCGCTCTTCAGGGAATTAACTTCTTTTTCGAGCGCTTTAACTTCTGAACGAAGCGCTTCGAGTTCCGCCATCTGTTCTTCGGATACGCCGCTGCAGGCTGTAATTCCCATTAAAGACGCAAACAGAACTACCATAATTCCTGCATTTAGTGCTTTTTTGATTTTAACCATAGTCTTTACTCCTCAATTTGTTGGTTATATGAAACGTAATTTTCTATGTTAAATATAAGGAAAATTTTCCCTAAAAAATCAATAATATTGATTATACAAGTCTTTTTTCAACCAAACTCGTGTAATTGTTCCCAGCTATAATCAAGTGATCGAGCACCTTTATGTTCAGCAATTTGCCGGCTTCGATCATCCTTTTTGTCAGTTGAATATCCTCCCTACTCGGTTCCAAATTGCCGCTGGGATGATTATGAACGAGTATTACGCTGGCGGAATTGCTTTCGATTGCCACTTTGAAGACTTCCCTCGGCTGAACGACGCTCGAATTAAGACTTCCTTCCGAAATCAAGTTATATTCTTTAATGATTTTATTCGAGCTGCTTAAACACACAACATAAAATTTTTCTTTGACTTCGTCGCGAAGCATGGGAATCATATACTCCGCAATATCTGACGGAGAAACGATCTTTTTGTCGGAGCGCCACCTGCGGTTAGCGTCTATTCTTCTGCCCAACTCGAAAGCCGCCAATAACGTAGCCGCTTTGTCTTTGCCTATTCCGCGCTGATTTTTCAACGAGTCGAAAGTTTGAATTGACAAAACGCTCAAATCCTTAAAATTTTTCAGGAGGTTTCTAGCAATCTCGATTACGTTGGTTCCCTTGGTTCCGGTTCGAAGAAGTATTGCAAGCAATTCTGCGTCGGAAAGACTTTGAACGCCCTTGGTTATAAGTTTTTCTCTCGGGCGGTCGTCGGGCGGCAATTCTTTTAAGATAGCCATCCCTTTATCTCCTCTTTTTACTTATTCCCACTCGATAGTGGAAGGAGGCTTGGAACTGATATCGTAGACGACGCGGTTAATTCCCTTAACCGAACGGATTATTCTGTTGGATACTTTTTCCAGAAACCGGTGGTCGAAGCGGTACCAATCCGCTGTCATACCATCGGTCGAAGTGACGGCTCGTAATGCCAGAACGTTTTCGTATGTGCGCGCGTCGCCCATAACCCCGACGCTTTGAACCGGCAGTAAAACAGCAAAAGCCTGCCAGATATTGTCGTAGATGCCGTCTTCATGCAGGGCTTTGATAAAAATGTCGTCGGCTTCCCGAAGAATGTCGAGGCGCTCTTTTGTAATTTCTCCCAATACGCGCACCGCCAGTCCGGGACCCGGGAACGGGTGCCGTTTAATAAATATTTCCGGAATGCCGAGTTTCAACCCGATTTCCCGCACTTCATCTTTGAAAAGCTCGCGGAAGGGTTCGATCAATTTCAAATTCATCCTTTCGGGCAATCCGCCAACATTGTGATGCGTTTTAATTGTAACCGACTTGCCTTTTACCGAGACCGACTCGATTACATCCGGGTAAAGAGTTCCCTGCACGAGAAATTCAGCGTCTTCGAATTTCTTTGCTTCCTTTTCGAACACCTCGATAAAAGTATTTCCGATAATTTTTCTTTTTTTCTCCGGATCGGTCACTCCCTGGAGCCTTTCAAGGAAGAGTTCCGAAGCGTCCACATGCACTAATTCGATATCGAAGTTTTCTTTGAACATCTTAACAACGTCGTTCGATTCGTTTTTGCGCATAAGTCCTGTGTCGACGTGGATGTTAATCAAATTTTTACCGAGAGCCTTGTGCAACAGAACGGCCGCCACCGAGGAATCGACGCCCCCGCTCAATGCGCAAATAGCCTTTTTGTCACCCACAAGTTTTTTTACTTCATCGATCGTATTTTCTATAAAATTGCCGGGCGTCCAATCTGGTTTGCAACCGCATAAGTCGAATAAAAAATTATCTATGATTTTTTTTCCGTCTTTGGAATGAACTACTTCCGGGTGAAACTGGAGTCCGTAAATTTTTTTGGCGGGATTACTGATCGCGCAAATGGGCGAGTTTTCCGTTCGCGCAATAATTTTGTAATCATTCGGCAGTTCGGTAATATAATCGCCGTGGCTCATCCAGACCACAGAATTGTTTTCCACATCCTTCAAAAGATTATCGTCGCCGATAATATTAATCTCGGCTTTGCCGTATTCCCTGTTCGAAGCCGGTTCGACATTACCGCCGTTATACCTGGCAATCAGCTGCATTCCGTAACAAATACCCAATATCGGGATGCCGAGCTCAAAAATCTTTTTGTCGACGACCGGAGCGTCTTCGTCGTAAACGCTCATCGGGCCGCCCGAAAGGATTATGCCTTTCGGGCGTTCTTCGATAATTTTATTCAGATCGTAATGATGAGGATGAATTTCGGAATAGACTTTCGATTCGCGGATACGACGCGCAATAAGCTGTGTGTACTGCGACCCGAAGTCGAGTATGATTATTTTTTGAGGATGTTCCATCTGCAGTCAGGCTATTTGATTTTTGTAAGCTTCTGCATCGAGAAGTTGATTTACCTGATCAGGATTCGATATTTCAATTTTAATCAGCCAGCCTTCTCCATACGGGTCTGAATTTACAAGCTGAGGTTCATCCTGTAATTTGGGATTAATTTCAATTACTTTTCCGTCTATCGGAGCATAGAGTTCGCTAACCGTTTTAACGGCTTCGATAGTCCCGAATGATTCGGACATTTTAATTTCTTCCAGTCCCGGATTAATGTCGACAAAGACAATATCGCCCAATTCGCTCTGGGCATAATCGGTAATTCCGATAATTCCCGTATTGCCTTCTACTTTAATCCATTCGTGGTCTTTCGTGTAAAGTAATTCCGCTGGTACGTTCATGACATCCTCATTAATTTATTTAAGTTTTTGTCGATAAATGAAGTATCGAAATTTCCGTTGACAAAATCGTCATTTTCAAGAATTTTTTGGTGGAAAGGAATGGTTGTTTTAATACCCTCGACTGCAAATTCTTCGAACGCTCTTCTTGCTCTTGCAATGGCGTGTTTTCTGTCGGTTCCCCACACGATCAGTTTTGCAATTAAAGAATCGTAGTACGGGGGAATGACGTATTGATTATAGACATGGGAATCGATTCTAACTCCAAAGCCGCCTGGAAAATGAAGATATTCAATTTTGCCCGGGCTGGGCCGGAAATTATGTTCAGGATCCTCTGCGTTGATGCGGAATTCAATCGAATGTCCTCTCGGCTCCAACGGCGGGGAATCGAGTCGTTCTCCAGCCGCTACGAGAATCTGCTGTTTAATAAGGTCGGTATTTCGTACCATCTCGGTAACGGGATGTTCCACCTGTATTCGAGTATTCATTTCGATAAAATAGAAATTGAGATATTTGTCGACCAGAAATTCAATTGTGCCAGCGCCTTCGTAATTGACCGCTTTGACGCCGAGCAATGCGGCTTCGCACATTTTCTGACGGACTTCCGGAGTAATCAGCGGAGAAGGCGATTCTTCAATTAATTTTTGGTGCCTGCGTTGAATCGAGCAATCGCGTTCGCCGTAGTGAAATGCGTTGCCGTAGCGATCGCTCATTATCTGAATTTCGACGTGATGAGGATTTTCAATAAATTTTTCGATATACAGGTCGGGCACGCCGAAAGCAGCTTCAGCCTCCGAACTTGCGGTTTGAAACATCTTTTCGATTTCTTTTTCTTCCCAGACGATTCTCATACCTTTACCGCCGCCGCCTGCAGAAGCTTTGAGCATTACCGGGTAACCGATTTGGGAAGCAACTTCTTTTGCAGTTTTTACGTCTTTAACTACGCCGTCGCTGCCGGGAACGACTGGCACACCGACGCTTTTCATCGTTTCTTTGGCAAATGATTTATCGCCCATCTTTCGGATAGAATCGGGCGAAGGACCGATGAATTTTATGTTCGACTCTTCGCATATTTCGCTGAATTCGGCATTCTCGGCAAGGAATCCGTAGCCCGGGTGGATAGCTTCCGCTCCGGTTATGGCTGCCGCCGACAGTATGTTTGGAATTTTCAAATAGCTGTTGCCGCTTTGCGGAGGGCCTATACAAACGGCTTCGTCCGCCAGATATGTATGTAAAGAATCGCGGTCGGCTTCAGAATAGACGGCAACGGTTTTAATTCCCATCTCTTTGCATGTACGAATTATACGTACCGCAATCTCGCCGCGATTTGCAATAAGAATTTTCTTAAACACTTTTTCCTCTTTTACGAAGTTTCGATTAAAAAGAGCGGCTGATTGTACTCAACCGGGGTTGCATTTTCAACGAGAATCTTAACGATTTTACCGCTTACGTCGCTTTCGATTTCGTTCATCAACTTCATCGCTTCTACAATACACAGAACGGTGCCGGGACTTACTTCGTCGCCGACTTTAACATACGGGTCTGCATCAGGAGCGGGAGCTCTGTAAAACGTGCCCACAATAGGCGACCTTATTTCGTGCAGATTAGACTTAGGAGTCTCTTTTTCGGTTTGTTTTTCGGTTTGTTTTTCGATTGCCGGTTCCGTCGGCGTTTGAGCCGGAACGGGAGCCGGAGCGCTTTGCGTAAATGCAACTTGAGCCTGCGAATCCGAATTTTTCGATATTTTTATTTTTACATCTCCCTCCTGAATCGAAATTTTCGATATATCGCTCTGCTCAACTATTTTAATCAGCTTTTTTACTAAGTTAATGTCCATTTTCGCCCACTATTTAATTTTTGACTCTTTCGACGTATTCACCGGTGCGCGTATCGACTTTCAATACGTCCCCTTCGTTAATGAAAAGGGGCACGTTAATTGTCGCGCCGGTTTCAACTTTAGCCGGTTTAAGCGCGGTGTTTGCCGTATCGCCTTTGAAGCCCGGCTCTGTTTCAACTACTTTAAGCGTAACAAATATCGGAATTTCCGCTGAAATAATTTTTTCGTCGTCGTCGACGAGCAGTTCGATTTCTTCTCCTTCTTTCAGATAGAGAACTTTTTCTTCCAGCAATTCTTGTGGAATTGTAATTTGCTCGTATGTTTCGTTGTCCATCAATACGAGTCCCGACGCTTCTTTATAGAGGAACTGATATTTTCTTCTCTCGACCCGAACCACGTCGACGGATTCGCCGGAGCGAAAAGTATTGTCGAGCACTCTGCCTGTGCGTAAATTCTTCAAAGTTGTTCTGACAAAAGCGCCGCCTTTGCCGGGTTTAACATGCTGAAATTCGACTATAACGTACGGTTCCCCTTTGAATTTTATAATAAGACCGTTTCTGAAATCAGATGTATCTGCCATTTATCGCACCTTCGTTTGTTGATTAATATTAACCGTTAATTCCCAATATAGTCAATTTTCCGCAAGCGCCAAATACCTGTTAACTTCCTGCATTTGCGGATAGTCTTTATATTCTTCCTGAATCTTCAGGAATATTTTTTTTGCTTCTTCTTTTTGATTTGCGTTCAAAAGAGCTATTCCGGCTTTTAACAAGTATTCCGGATTCGAAGGATTTTCTTTTGTAACGGAGGCGGCTTTTCTATAAAATTCAGCGGCGTCTTCGTATTCTTCTTTAACCTCGTAATACGCAGCTTTACCCGCTAAAGACGTAGCTTTCAATAAAGGATTGCTGCCGCCGTAATCGTCATACAATTCATACGCTTCGTCAATCTTGCCCGTAAGAAGATAACAATTAGCCAAATATATTTTAGCGGTTTCTCCCTGCTCTGTCCCTTCGTATCTGTCGACTATCTCTTTCAATCCTGTGATATTTTGAGCTTTGTCGCCTGCAATAGCCTGCTCGTACTGAGCCGCATCGTAAAACGGTATAACTTTAGTCAGAAGCGTAGCGGCCATTAAGTTGTCATTTTCTTTTTTGTTCGAATAAAGAACTACCGCTACGATTATCAGCGCAAACACCGCAGCGCCGATATAAATTTTCATCTGGTGTTCTTGGAAAAAAGTATTGAACTTATAAAATGTTGTAACGAGTGTGTCTTGTTTGATTTCTTTTTTGGTTATTTTTTTCTTCTTCTGTAACACAGTAACCTCACAATAATTTTTAAATCGAAGTAGAAATTTAGTAAATATTAGATTCCAATTCTAATATGATTGGAAAAAATCCATCCGTGATGTCCTATAAAAACTTCAGCTCTGTAGACGCCTGGTTTATCGACGGGCATTGATAATTCTGCCGTGTCTACGGATTCACAAATCTCACCGTTACGTATAATTTTCACCCGGGCGGGTTTGCCGGGCACTCTGACATTAATTTTCACATTACCGGAAAAGTCAAGCGCTTCCCCCATAAAATATTTTCGATTCTCCTTAAGCGCATAGAATTCGAAACCTTTCGCGTCGCCTCTGTAAAAGTTAGAAACGAAACATCTCCCTTCTTTCAGTGCGTTAAGAACGATATTCTTATTTTCATAGACGCTCTTAGAAGGCTCAAGAGGTTCGTCTGTCAGAACGTGCGTGCGTATCGACTTGAACAACACTTTGTAGGGAAAAACCTCGACTTCGAAGAAACCGAGCAGATTAACCTTGTGAGCATGAGCGTCGACGCCGCCAACGCCCACCACTTTTCTTTTCAAATTCAGTTTGTCCCACACTTCTATAGTTTCTTGCGGAGGCACGCTTATCGACTTGAGCGGATGGACAAAATAATTATATTTATTTTCTTCGGTCAAACCTTCCATCCACTCGGACATATGATTCCAAATTTCGATGCCGGTAAAGTCATCCGTGTCCCATTCCGTCCACGGGTAAGGCGGATGTTTTTCCATCGAGTTTCTTTTTTCGTGCGGATGCGCAATAATGCCTATTCCGCCGGCGTCTTTAACAAGTTTAACGTATTCTTTAGCGCTTAGTCGTGTGGAATAAGCTTCGTTAATTCCGATTGCCAGGAGATGGTTCTTATTTTCTTTATCGTTAATTTCGCAGCCGACCAATACAAGAGTCTTATCGTACCATCCTTCGTAGCCTTCGTGGAGAGCCCTGAGCGTATTATGGTCGGTAATAATTATATAGTCGAGCCCGGCTTCGCCGGCAAACGACGCAATTTCTTCGACCGTACCCGATCCGTCCGAGAAATTCGAATGGATATGGATTGCGCCCGTGTATTCATACATAATACGCCCGGTAATATTAACCTTCCACTTCGACGAGCGTGGTGTATTGAGTGGTTTGTTCTTTTATCAGGTCGGATAATTTTGTCATCAACAGATCGATGCGTTCGTCCTGATTGTCGTCGAAATCTTCAAAAGCTTCTTCCGAACTGAAAATATAAACTTCTTCAAAATAGTTCGATTTATTTTTTTGTTCATAAACCGAATAACTTTCCAGACCCTCTGCCTGAACAAGATTTTTTAATTCTTTTACTACGTTAAGATATTCGCTCCTTTTTTCGGGAATAATACTGTAACGGATTGAAAAAATAACTCTACTCATTTATTTCCTCTTTATAAGTTTAATAATTCGCCTTTATAAATAATTTGTGCAGGACCTGTTAAAGAGACGTCTGCAATTTTATTTCCATTCACATTGAAATCGACAATAAATTTATCGCCGCTTTTGGGATACAAAACGACCGGCGGTTTGTAATTGAATATTTTATGCGCTACAATTGCCGCCGCAGCGCTTCCCGTGCCGCACGAAAGAGTTTCGTCCTCTACGCCTTTTTCGTATGTTCTTATTTTTAATTCGGGACCTGTAAATTCGACGAAATTCACATTTATTCCTTCCGGTTCGAACCGTTCGGAATATCTGATTATTCTTCCCAGCTCAACTACCGGAAAATCAGATAATTCATCAGGCGCGGAATTTTTCAAATCGTTAATATTTATGACGAGATGCCTTGCGCCTGTGTCGATTTCGTAACCAGCGATCTTTCTGCCGGCTATTTCCAAATCCTCAATTACGTTAATCTCTCCGATATCCGAGAAATAAAATTTAATTTCGGTTTCGCTAACAATATTGCCTTTATATCGTCTGCCGGATGATTCGAAAACAATATCATTATTTTTAACTTTGCCGGCGAAACGGACGTACTTCAGAGCGGCTCTTGCTCCGTTTGCGCACAGCATGCCGCCCGTGCCGTCGGAGTTATAATAAAACATTTCGAAATCCGCTTTACCGGAATTTTTAATGCGTATGATACCGTCGGCGCCTACGCCTAATCTTCGGTCGCATATTTTCCGTATAAATTTTCCGTCTAAACTCAAATCCGGCGTTATATCATCATCAAAAAGAACGAAGTCGTTTCCCGCAGCGGAACATTTAAAAAAATAAATTCGATTCATAGCGATTTCAAATTTAATTCAATATGAAAATGAAAGCAATCAAAAAAGATGTTTTTTGAGAGATGTACGGCATTTAGACAATCTGACTTATTTTGGCGCAGACGTCTGCGAACCTGTTAAAGAAAAAAAATAAAGAGCCCTCTTTCTTCAGTATAGTTAATCACTCGTATCTGAGCGCATCGATCGGGTCTAAATTAGCCGCTTTGTACGCCGGATACGTGCCGAATCCTACTCCGATAAGCACGCACAAAAAGACGCCAATCAGCACCCAATCGACAGGAATTACAGCCGTGGCGTCGAGAAACGACCCGGCAAAATTACCGACTATAATACCGAGCACAATGCCTACAATTCCACCCAGCAGAGAAAGCGTGACGGCTTCGAAAATAAATTGAGTGAGAATATTAACTTTTTTGGCGCCGATAGCTTTTCTGATTCCGATTTCGCGCGTTCGTTCGGTAACCGAGACCAGCATTATATTCATAATACCAACTCCTGCTGCAAGCAACGCTATTGCGGCTACTACAATCGAACCGATCCTCACTCCCGATGTAATATCGTTGATTTGCGATAGCACCTGTTCGTTAGACCATATTTCAAAATCGCTCTCTTCGCCAGGCGGCACTTTCCTTATTAACCGGAAATAACCTTCGGCAAGTTCGATAAGACGATTATACGATTCTTTATCGTACGACATGACTGTAATATTCACGCTTCTGGAACGTTTGCCGTAAAACGATTGAAAAGTAGTAATCGGCATAATAGCAAAATTATCCTGGCTCTGACCAAAAACGTCTCCCTGCGACTCCAGGACGCCAATCACGCGCAATTTATGACCGTCGACTTTTACATATTGGTCGATCGGGTCAGTATTGGGAAACAGACGTTTGGCAACGTCGGGTCCCAAGACAATATAATGTTCGTACCTTTGAACGTCGCGTTCGTTGAGAGCCCGGCCGGATTCAATCTCCCATTTATTATTTGGAAACGCCTCCGGAGTGACTCCCGCCACGGGCACGTTCGGATTTGTTTCGAGATTGCCGGCTTTTAATTGTTTACCGAATTGCCATTGCTCCGCGCCCACATATTTGGCTTCGGTCAATTTTTCTTTAAGACGATAATATTCTTCTAGCGTAATATCGGGTCTGTTCCGGTATTTCATTCTTTCGGCGCGCCCGCCGGTTTGAACCGCAGGCCACTTTTGAATCTGGAAAGTGTTCTGCCCCAATTGCGATACGCCTTTTTCAATGCTCGTCTGCAGCATTTCGATTATTGTACTAATCGCAATAATCGAAAAAATACCGACAATAATTCCGACTACCGTCAATATCGAACGCAGCCGGTTTGCTTTCAAAGAATTAAACGCCACTTTAATAATTTCGATGAATTCCATTATTCATACCTCAATGCTTCTACTGGATCCAGTTTAGCTGCAGTGTACGCGGGAGCAAATCCCGATATTACGCCCGTTGCTATCGATATAACAATTGCGAGAATTATCGTATCGACCTGAACGGAGGTGGGCAAAAATTGATTGACCACAAGACTCAAAATCAGCGCTATTATTAGTCCTAAAAAACCGCCAATAAGGCAGATAATAGCGGATTCGGTAATAAACTGACTCAGGATGGTTCTCCTTTTTGCGCCGATTGCTTTTCTGATGCCGATTTCTTTTGTACGCTCTTTTACAGAGACGAACATTATATTCATAATTCCTACGGCGCCTACAAATAGCGCAAGGCCCGTAATGAATAATCCGGCTATCTGAATTACCCCTACTGTCTGATTAATCGTATTAAGAATTCCTTCCTGCTGATTAATGGAAAAGTCGTCGGGTTCGTTATATTTCAGTCCTCTTATTCTGCGCATAATGCCGATGGCTTCTTCTTTTGTAGCTTCGACCATCATACTGTTTCGGGCTCTTACGTTTATCGTAAGGCTTCTGAAGTTCTCTCCCTGAAAGTATTTGTAGATGTTTTGCAGAGGCATAAAAATCTGTTTGTCCGGATTGAAGTTGCCCATAACCCAGCTTCCCTGCTCGTCGAGAACTCCGACAACCTTGAACTTATGTCCCTTAACTCTCACAAATTCCCCAACCGCATAACCGTTCGGGAAAAGATTCTTGGCTATTTCGTAACCGAGGACTACAACGTTTCTGCCTCCCTTGCTTTCGAATTCATTGAAAAACCTGCCTTCGCTGAAAGTAAGATTTGTAGTTTTAATATACTCGTCATTTGTGCCTTGAACAATAATCGATTCGACGACTCTATCTTTATATTTAACGTTCTGATACGACCAAACTGTTGGAGCGGTAGCCAAAGGCAGCTTAGCCAATTCCTTAAATCTTTCATAATCCTCCAGTGTCAAATTCCTTCGGTTCCGCAGCTCCCACCATGGCGTATCGTTGTTGAACCATTTCCATTTATCGATATAAAGATTATCGGAACCCAACGAAGAGACACCTTTTTGGAATGCGTTGTCAATGCCGTTTATTGCCGTCGACATAAGCACGACCGACGTAACGCCGATAATAATGCCGAGCGTAGTCAGTACAGAACGCGCCTTGTTGGAAGCGATTGCTCTAAACGAAATAATCAAGCCTTCTTTCAGTTCATATAAATACTCTTTCATATCGAATCCTTTATGTTTTTGAAGCGCCGTTCTTTTGAGGAACATAACGGTTAAGAACTTTCTCGTCTTTTTCTATCAAACCGTCGCGAATTCTTATAATTCTTTCTGCGTGTTCGGCTATATATTCTTCGTGAGTGACAAGAATAATAGTATTACCTTGTTCGTAGATTTCGTTGAAGAGAGCCATAATATCTTCGCCGGTTTTAGTATCGAGATTACCCGTCGGCTCGTCGGCGAGAATAATTGCAGGATCGGTTACAAGCGCTCTTGCAATTGCGACTCTCTGACGCTGACCGCCCGAGAGTTCATTCGGTTTATGATGAATTCTGTCGGCAAGTCCCACTTGTTCGAGAGCCAATCGGGCGCGTTCTTTTCTTACGTGAGCCGGCACTCCTGCATAAATCAAAGGCAGTTCCACATTGTGCAATGCGTCCGAACGTGGAAGTAAATTAAAAGTCTGGAACACGAAACCAATTTCGCGATTTCTGATGGCAGCCAGTTCGTTGTCGCTCATTTCGCTTACGTTAACGCCCTTGAAATCATACAAGCCTTTCGTCGGAGTATCGAGGCAGCCGATAATATTCATCAAAGTCGATTTACCTGAACCCGACGGACCCATAATGGCGACGTATTCACCTTTGTCGATTCGCAACGATACATCCCTTAGAGCATGAACTTCTTCGCTGCCCACCTGATATATTTTTGCAATATGTTCAATATTGATTATGTTCATAGCATTACCGCCTTATTTTTCGTTTTGTGCCAATTTTGACTTGCCTGATGTTACTGTGACAGTTTTTCCGTCTTCAAGTTCTTTCGATATTGCACGATAAGGACCGCTGATAACTTCTTCGCCGCCTTGCAATCCTTCGATAATTTCGATATAATTATCGTCGCTTATGCCGGTCTTCACTTTAACCATTTTGGCTTTTCCGTTTTCAACAATAAAAACCACTTCCTGCGGTTTATTTTTCCTGTTGTTTTCTTTAACGTTGTCTTCGTCGCCTTCCTCCGATTTTTCAGGTTTAGGCACTCTGGCTGTAACGCTTTGAATCGGAACCGCAAGGACGTTTTCTTTGGTCTCCGTTTCAATGTCTGCATCGCACGACATTCCCGGACGTATTTTATCGTCTTTATCGGTCAAACGAATTTTAACTTCGAAGTTGACCACCTCATCCTGCGTTCCCAGTCCCGAAGTTATTGCGCTGTTGCCAATCTGAGTAACAATTCCTTTGAACACTTTGTCGCCGAAAGCGTCGATATTAATCTTAGCCGTGTCTCCGATCGACACGAGCACAACGTCGTTTTCATCCACTTCAACCGTAGCTTCCATATTATTCAAATCCGCAACCGTTAAAAGCTCCGTGCCTGTAAAGCCGCTGCCGATGACTCTTTCGCCCAGTTCTACGTTCAATTTGCTTATGGTGCCGTCCATCGGCGAATAGACATAAGTTTTATTCAGAGTTTCGATAGCCTCTTTCAAAGCCGCTTCGGCTTGTGAGACCAAGGACTTTTGCGATTCGTAATTGCCGAGAGTTTGCAAATAATTCGAGCGGGCGGCTTCAAGATCGGCGTCGCTTGCCAATCCTTTCTGAGTCAATTCCTGAACGCGTTTGTAATCCGATTCGACTTTTTCGAGCAAAGCTTTTGTAGAACTCAACGACGCGCGAGCCTGTTGAAGACGGGCTTCGGCGCTGTTCTTCTGAGCTTCGTAGATATCGGGTTTAATCCGCAAAAGCAATTGTCCTTTTTTGACGTGGTCTCCTTCTTGAACCAACAGACTCACAATTTCGCCCGTAGCTTCGGCTGCAATTTTAACCTGAAATTCGGGATTAATTTTTCCCGTTGCAGTTACCACCTGCGTTATAGTGCGTCTTGAAACTTTTTCGGTTTGTACGGGAATAATTTCTTCTTTATTACCCGCAAATGCAACCAGGAGAATTACAACAACAAGCAACAATCCCAGTCCGCCGAAAACAAATAATTTTTTTCTGGATTTCTTTTTCCCATTAGCCATTTTAATTAACTCCTTTTATTCAAATTTTTTGTAATCTAATTTACCGAGAGAATTCTGCAGCCTGTCGTACTTCGTATAGAAATCATACAACGCGTTGATTTTGCTCCTTACCGCGTCGATATAATCCCTGTCGGATTGAAGCACGTCGAGTATGGTGCCGGCGCCCAAATTGTAGCGTTCCTGATTTAACTTGCGATTTTCTTCCGCAGCCATGACGTTTTTAGTGGCTACGTCGAGACTCTTTTTGGCAGCGGTCAGATCGAGGTAACCCTGTTTGATTTCGATTTTAATCTGTCTTTCGAGCGCGTTTAAATCTTCGTTAATATTTTTAAGATTTACTTCAGCCAGCTGAATTTGATTTTCTGTCGACCAATTTGAGAATATCGGTATGCTCAAAGTAGCACCTATGTAGAAAACTTTCCTGTCGAACAATTTATTTACATCGACCGAAGAAGTCGACCAGGAGTAATTTGCCGAGAGCACAGGGAACAATCCCGAGCGCGCTATATTAAGACCTTTACGCGCGGAGTTCAGATTGAATTCCAAACTCTTATAATCGAATCTGTTTTCCAGCGCATAGTTGACCATTGTCTGTATATCGTCGAAATCTTTCATATAAAAATCGGTATCGATGCTTTTCTTCCCCTCGAACGGATCGACAAGGTCGTAATCTTCGAGCACGTCGAGTCCCAAATAATTCAGCAGATTGCTTAATGCCGTTTCATAAGTATTGCGAGCCTGTATCAGTTGAAGTTCCGCGTTGCCTAGTTGCACCTGCGCCGTATAGACGTCGGCTTTTGCGACGGAACCCAACTTATTTTTTTCACTAACCGTTTCGTAAAATTTCTGGTAATATTTAACGTTTTCTTCGCGGACTTTCATCAATTCGCGCGCGTTCAATACCTGATAAAAATAATCGGTGGTTTCGTAGACCACATTTTGTTTAACTTTTTCGAGATTATACTCGGCGGCTTTCAAATTATATTTCTTTTGATAGATATTTGACACATTAGCAAGACCGTCAAACAGCACCAGATTGCCTCCCATACCTACCGAATAGTACCGGCTGTCCGTTTGGGAGGGGGGAATTTCGACTACATTGCCGAAGAAATCTCTTTGAGTGCCGCCAACGTCGTTAACCCGCTGCCAGTTCCATTGAGCCTGCAGCCCGAAAGAAGGCAGAAGTTCGCCGTAAGCATTCTTGAGTTGAGAATAATTTGATTCGATATTATTCTGAGTTTTAATTAGCGCAGTGTTCCGGTCGAGCGCTATCGATATTGCCTTATCGAGCGTTAATTTTTTCTGAGCCGTTATAGGGACGGCGGTCAGAATAATTAATAATGGCAGAATTACTTTTTTCATTATCACTCCTATTTGTGCTCTTTATTTGCACCGAATTTACATTGATTACGACGCAATATTAAAAAGAAAGTTTCAAGATTTTCAAAATTATTTTTCTTTCTTTAAATATTCGTCTTTTATTTGCAAAAAATAATTATATGCGTCTTCGTAAGTATTTTGAATTTTACCGTCGAGAATAGCCTCTTCGATTGCCTTCTTTATTTCGCCGACTGTTCTCGATGGGGGGATGCCGCAGACTTTCATAATTTCGTCTCCGCGCACGGGCGACTGGAACGCCCTCAACTTGTCTTTCTCCTGAACTTCTTTAACCTTTTCCATAACGCGGTCATAATTCGACAGATACTTGCTAACTTTTTCGGGATTCTTGCTTGTGACGTCGGCGCGGCATAATGTAATCAAATCGTCTAGATCTTCGCCCGCCGCCGCCGCCAGTCTTCTTATTGCCGAATCGGTAACATGCTCTTCCACCAGCGCGATGGGACGCAGATGAAGCCGTACGAGCTTTTCGACATAATGAAGTTTATTCATCGGCAATTTCAATCGATGAAAAATTTTCTTCATCATTCTGGCTCCTATTTCCTCGTGTCCGTGGAATGTCCATCCGATTCCTTCGATAAATTTTTTGGTTTTCGGCTTGGCTATATCGTGCGCCAAACCTGCGAATCTCAGCCATATATTATCCGTTACTTTAGCCAGATTGTCGACAACAATGCAAGTATGATAAAAAACATCTTTATGATGAAAATCTTTGCGTTGTTCCACTCCGCCCAATTCGGCTATTTCCGGAAACACAACTTTCATTATGCCGTTTTCATACATCAACTTAAGTCCAATCGAAGGCGCCGGCGCGGCAAGTATCTTAAAAAACTCTTCCGTAATTCTTTCCTGCGAAACGATTTTAAGACGCTCGGCCATCTGCGAAGCCGCTTTCAAAGTATTTTCTTCTATATCAAACTGGAGCTGAGCGGCAAATCTGACTGCGCGCATAATGCGGAGAGGGTCGTCGTTGAAAGTTGTCTCCGGATCCAAAGGCGTTCTTATTACCTTGTTTTCAATATCGTTCAAACCGCCGAATTTATCGATTAACTCGCCGAAAGAATCTTTATTCAACGAAAGCGCCAATGTATTGATGGTAAAATCCCTGCGGTTCAGATCGTCATCCAGCGTTCCCGGAGCAACTTCCGGATTTCTGCTATGCCTGTTGTACGATTCCTTTCGAGCTCCCACAAATTCGAAAGAAATTCCCTGATAATTAAAATGAGCGGTGCCGAAATTCTTATATATTGTAACCTTACCCACATTGAATTGATTTGCAAGTTCTTTTGCAAATTCGGGTCCGTCGCCGACCACCAGGAAATCCATTTCATCCCTGCTTCTTTTCAAGATTATATCTCTGACAAATCCTCCTACGAGATATACCTTCTCGTTTCTTTTACTTGCCAGTTCGGTAAAATTTTTTAAAAAGTCGTATTTGGATAATTCTTTTTTGAAATCAATCATAAGCCGGAATATTTGTTTTGAGTTCTGTGTCTCCAGAAAAATTCACGAACCAATTGACCATTCTCAGATTTTCGGCTGTTATTTCCCGCCAATAAATACCGTCGATTCCTTTTGCGGCGCTTATGGCTATTTCTTTAGCTATTTTCAGATATCCGTTTTTTAATGCGCATCGAGATAATTTCATCAACAGAAAAATATTATTTTCATCCGTGTTGTCGATATATTTGAATTTATTCAGCGCCTCCGTAAAATCGTCTTCGCTATTCATCAAATCGCATAATTCGTATAAGACTTCATAAGCTCCGTTTTGCAGCGCGTCGAGCAATATTTTTTTCTTAGCGGCGCTGTCGCCGGTCAAGTACTCTTTGATTCGATTCTGTTCGATTAAATATATTTTCAATGAAGAATTGAAATAGTATCCGGGATTCAGTTTCATCTTTTTAATTTCCTTATACAAACTGAGGGCGCCCTCAAAATCATTTGCCAAAGCGGAAACGTCCCCGTACGATAATTTCAATACGTAAATATAAGGAGTTTCGTTAAAGTTTTTAATTTCTTTTGAAAGAATTTTTAACGCTTCCGAATATTTTTTTTGCGCCAAGTAAGATCTGATCAATCCCTGTAACGATGCATACGATTTCGTCTCGGAATAAACTTTTTCGAATATTTGCGTCGCTTTCAAAAAATCTTTCTGATTATAGTATCGATATCCCCTGTTTGTTTCACGCGCGGCGTAACGGACGCAAGTTTTTTTGAAAATGGGTTTGCCGCCGAAATAAAGCCGCGCCGCCTCTTTATTATTTATTTCGGGAAGATTTTGAAGAAAATCGTAATATTCTTCGATAACCGCGTCGGGCGTTTTGTTGAATGTTTTCACAAAATCGTTCGAGCCGTAATATTCAATCACATCGTTTATGCCGTATTTGTCGATCAAATATTTAACGAAAGACCCTGCATATACGTATGAAACGCCCGCGTAATTGGAATAGAAGGAAAAATCCGTGAATAATTTTTTAATATCCGTACGGTATCCGTTATCGTACGCTAACTTTGCCATAAAATGCACCGGATAACCGTAATAATTATTATCCAATGCTGAGGCTGCGCCTTCCAGAAGCGCCGGATTCAACGGTATATAAAATGGCGGATTTGAATATTTAGCCATCAGAGCATGCACGATTTCATGTTTCAGAGTCGATTCGAAGCCGCCGACGTCGGTAAATATTTGATTAGTCCACGGTTTTGACATATCCACGCTCCCGCTGCCGAACAATTCTTTTTTCTGCCGGCTGTCCCTGAATAAATAAACCTGAATTTGTTCACCTTTAGATTCGAATAGGTCGTTTAGTCGTTCGTAATAATATTCGAACAGCAATACGGCATACTTCCCGTATCCGTAATCCGTCGGCGCATATATTTGTGCGTGTCGCGTTTCGATATGCAACCCCAGCTTATTTTGCAATAAATTTTTGTTCGTAGCAAATCCGAGAACCGGTTTGAATATCCAGATCGTAAACAACAATGCGGCTATTAACGCCGCCAGTATAGTATTGTTTAATATTTCTCTCTTCTTATTTTCCAGCGATGCCAGCAGAATTACAAACCCCGTCAATAAACTGAAAACTCTGTAATAAATAAGTTTATCGGTAATAACTATACTCTCGTCGTAAATTGTGCCCGAAAAATATCCGAAGATCGGATTATAAAAATAAACTTGAGGGTAGAAATAAAATTCAATTAACGATAACGATAGTAATATTATCGAGAAAAGAATGAAAACAACAAAGCGATGTTTTTTGAAAATCAGTTTAATTATATACGCCGCGACGGAACCGGTCAGAAGAGAAGGCAGAGTAATAATAAAATAAAAAGCGATACCGTATTCAACGGGACAGCGGTTGACGAACAGATAAATCGAGAAGCCGGAGATCAGAACAAGAAGGGCGACGCTAAATAATTTGATTGAAATTTTGCGGTAAGCTGCAATAACGCTGTCTGATTCGTCGGAGTATTTTAGAAAAACAAGACCGCCCGCTATAAACAGCAGTATGCCGTTCAAAGCGGAGAATTCATAATCGAATGTATTAAAAAGCGGGAGTCTGGAAATGAGCGCTTCAAAGAGAGCCAGGACACCTAAAATTATTAAAAAAAATTTATTGTCGTAAAAACGCTTTTTAATACTCATCGGTTTTTACTCTTTCGATATCCGCTCCGAGTGTTTTTAGTTTTTCTTCGATTCGTTGATATCCCCTGTCGATATGATAGATTCTAAGTATTTCCGTGGTTCCCGAAGCAGCCAATCCGGCAAGCACCAACGAAGCGCTGGCTCTCAAGTCCGTTGACATAACTTTTGCGCCCGTTAATTTTCCCACTCCTTTAACCACGGCGCTGTTGTTGACAACTTCGATATTCGCGCCCAATCTCGCCAATTCCGGAACATGATTGAATCTGTCGGGATAAATCGTATCCGTAATTGTAGATGTGCCATTAGCCAAAGACATCAATGCAATCCATTGAGCCTGCATGTCTGTCGGAAATCCGGGATATACGTCTGTAGTTACATCCACATTTGCAATCGCCCCGGTCGAGCGGAGTGTTATTTCGTTTTCATTGCTTTCTAAACGGAATCCGGCTTCTTCCAATTTAATTAAAATAGTATCCACGTGATTAGGCATAACGTTGCAAAGGGTAACGTTGCCGCCTGTAATTCCCGCTGCAATCAACAAAGTTCCGGCTTCAATCCGATCCGGAATGTTATAATAGTCGGCGGGACTAAGGGTATCGACTCCTTCAATTTCAATCATTTTAGTTCCGATACCGTTTATCTTAGCGCCCATTTTTGTCAGATATTCGGCTAACGATACTATTTCAGGTTCGGTCGCGGCATTTGAAATAAGCGTCGATCCTTTTGCCAGCGCGGCAGCCATGAGCGTATTGCCTGTGGCTCCCACAGAAGGTACGTCGAAATGAATTTTGGCGCCGCGAAGACGTTTTGATTTAGCAATTATATAACCGAGTTCGAGTTCTATTTCTGCGCCCAATTTTTTCATGGCTTCCAAATGCAGATTAATCGGACGCGGTCCCCAGGCGCATCCTCCGGGCATTGAAACTTTTGCATAGCCGAATCGCGTCAAGAGAGGTCCCAGCACATATATCGAAGCCCTCATTTTCTTAACCAATTCATACGGAGCAACCTGATTATTGACATTCGAGTTGTCGATCGTAAGACGATGTTTGTCGAAATTAATATTAGAGCCCAACTCGGTCATTAATTTAATCATTGTATGGATATCGTTCACTTCGGGAGTATTTTCGATAGCGTTAATCCCGTCGTTCAACAAAGTAGCAGGCATGAGAGCCAGCGCCGAATTCTTGGCGCCGCTGACATCGACTTTGCCTTCCAGTATTTTGCCGCCTCTTATTATAAACTTTTCCACATTTCCTCTAAAATATTTTAAAAATCATCCCGTTAACGCCGACCATAAATAATTCACGTTCCGGACTCAGTTCCAGGTCGTTCATATTGGAATAAATTCTGCTTTCAATCAGATTCCATGTATTGCCCTTGTCTTTCGAGAACATTAATATACCCTTGCTTCCCGTTACCACGGCGTAATTTTCGGAAATGAAGAGTACTTTTTGCAAGCCTCCCAATTCAGCGACTTTTTCGATTTCCCAATCTTTGCCGTAATTTATCGATCGCAGAATAGTAGCATCTCCCCCCGCAGCCAGACAATATCCTTCTTTGGTAATATCAATCGATTTTATATAATTGTCGAATTTTACGTTTTCAATCGGATGCCAGCTTTCTCCCCCGTTTTCGGTTGTTAACATAAGCCCGTTCCACCCCACTGCTATACC
The DNA here is from genome assembly GCF_049325435.1 of Melioribacter sp. Taxonomy (NCBI): domain Bacteria; kingdom Pseudomonadati; phylum Ignavibacteriota; class Ignavibacteria; order Ignavibacteriales; family Melioribacteraceae; genus Melioribacter; species Melioribacter sp. The sequence goes on from NZ_JBMOLD010000001.1 coordinate 37,513, forward strand.
ATGTCTGTCGTTTGAAAAATCGAGGTCGAAAATCAAATCCTTTGTATTTGTAACCACTTTATACCAGCTGATTCCTCCGTTGACTGTTTTCATAATAAGACCGTCGCTGCCCGTAATAAATCCGGTTTGCTCGTCGATAAATTTCACTCTGAAAAAAGTATACCCTCCCCGCACCTGAACAGTCCTTATCGAATCGAGAAAATTTGCGCTGTATAAAATTGTCGAGGAATCGCCGACAATAATGGTCTTGCCGAGCGGCGAGCAATAAACGTCGCTTAGATTTACTTTTTTGTCGTAGCCGATAAGTTTCCAATTTTGTCCGTTATTATTCGAAGTCAGTATGACGCCCGAATCTCCTACTGCAACGGCAAAAGTATTTCCCGAGAATGAAATTCCGTTGAGATTGACGTCAACGGGCGATTGGATTCTGACAATTTCCTTGAAACTGAATTCGTCTTCGGGCGACGAAAAGAGCGCTTCTATATTGTACTTTTTCAATTCTTCCAACGCGTTACTTTTCAGAAGTTCGTCCACCTGAGTATAAACGAAATACGAAATACCGATTAACACAATAAAAAAGAGAGCAAAAGCCGAGGCTGACATAAATTTATATGTGGCAGAGCGCGCTTCGGTTTTTCTGAAATAATTCGTGTAAAGTTTAGCCACCTGCTGGTCAACGCGTTGTACTTCTTCGTACATTTCTTCGCATGTAGCATATCTGTCGTTAGGATTTTTAGCCATTGCTCTCAAAATCAATTCGTCGACTATTTCCGGAATTCCGGCGATTGCCGACGAAATTTTTGGAGGCGACTTTTTGAGATGGCTGTCCATAATCTCGTATTCGCTTTCATAATCGAAGGGCGGATGTCCTACAATCATTTCGTATGCCGTACAGCCCAATGAATAGATATCGCTCCTGTTCGTAACGTCGTAGCCTTTAATCTGTTCGGGACTCATATAATAAACGGTGCCGATTTTAGCGCCCGTTTTTGTTACCGCGGAATCGTCGAATAAGGATTTCGATATACCGAAATCCATCACCTTGGCGACGCCTTCTTTATTCAAAACAATATTGGAAGGTTTAATGTCTCTGTGCACAAAACCTTTCGAATGAGCATAGCCGAGTCCGAGCAAAATCTGCTTAAGAATATAAAACACGTCGTAAAGATTGAATCTGCCCTGTCTTCTTAAAATTTTGTCGAGACTTTCGCCTTCGACATATTCCATCACGATACCGAGCAGATTGTCGTATTCGATAAAACCGTAAACCGTGACGATGTTCGGATGCGACAATTTTGCCTGGTTTTTCGCTTCCCTCTTGAATCGTTCGATAAACTTAAGGCGGTCGTACATGTCGGAATTCAACATTTTTATGGCTACAAAGCGGTCAAGCTTGGTATCGTAGGCTTTATATACAATTCCCATGCCGCCCTTGCCCAGAACGGAAACAATCCTGTAATTATCGATTTGAATTCCGATAAGATTTTGCATAAGCCCGTTAAAATTGACTAATTAATATAAAAAATTATTGATATAACATTCCTTTCAATCTCCTTGAAAAGGGAAGAATTTTCGGCAAATTATTTAGAATTTCAACAATCCAGTCGTCTGAATTCTCTTTTATTTTTAACTTTATTTGCATATTTTTGCAAGTCATTGCGAGAGTGGCGGAATTGGTAGACGCGCTAGACTTAGGATCTAGTGTCACTGCGACGTGGGGGTTCGAGTCCCCCCTCTCGCACTATTTTATAACAAAAGATCAGAGGTATATTTGGACTTCAAAGTAAATCAATTATCCGATTCGTTACAGGAACTCGAAGTAAATTTATCTTACGACGAAATTAAGCCCGAAATCGAAAAGGCTTACGAAGAAGAAAGAAAACATATTGCCATTGACGGCTTCAGAAAGGGAAAAGCTCCCCTTTCGATTATAAAAAAACTCTACGGCGAAGCTATCGAATACAAAGCTTCGGAAAAAATTGCCACTAAAAAATTCTGGGATATCGTAGACCAGGAGAAGCTTCAACCGATAAGCACTCCTCAACTTACCGATATCGATTTTAATATCGGCGAAAAGCTTTCTTTCAAAATTCAGTACGAGATTATGCCCAAAGTCGACGTTAAAGACTATAAAGGGCTCGAAATCGAAAAACCCGCGTTCAAAGTAAAAGAAGAAGAAATCGAGAAGGAAATCGAATATCTGCTGAAACCCCATTATAAGTATGAAGAAGCCGATACGGTTGAATCGAAAGAATACAAAATAACGGTCGATCTTCAGCAACTCGACGAATCAAAAAATCCGGTTCCGAATCAAAGAAGCGAAAACGTAACTATCGATTTGAACGACGAAAAAGTTAATCCTCAGATTTTCGAAAATGCCAAAGGCAAAAAAGCAGGCGATAAATTCGATTTCAGTTTCGTCGACGAACATTATCACGGCGAGGAGCTTCACCGCCAGGAATATAACTACGAAGTCGAAATCAAAAAAATCGAGAAATTGGTCAAGCCGGAACTGAACGAGGAATTAATCAAGAAAATCTCCAACGATAAAGCTTCGACCATCGAAGAATTGCGCGAGTTGATGAGAGATAATTTCAAAAAATATTACGATAATCAATCCGAACAAATCTTTACCAATTCTCTCTTAAACAAAGTTGTGGAGAATAACGATTTCACTCCACCTTCGGGATTGGTTGAATCGCTGCACAAACGCTTTATTGAAATGGAAAAAGAAAACGCCCGACGTTACGGTCAGAAAAACGTCGACGAAAAACAACTTGCCGAATATCTTAAGCCAAGAGCCGAATGGACGGCAAAGTGGCAAATAATAATGACTAACATTGCCGAAAAAGAAAACATAAAAGTGGAAGATTCCGAGCTGGAACAATTAGCCAAAGAAGAATCCGAAAAGACGGGCATAAGCGTCGACAAACTTGTTAAGTATTATAAAGATACAAACAGAGCCGACTATCTGCTGGAAGACAAAGTAATTAAATTCCTGAAAGATAATGCGGTAGTCAAAGAAGTTGATCCTGAAGAAAAGAAGAAAAAAGAAGAAGGGAAAAAAGAAAATGAAGAATGATTTTTTCACCGATATCGAATCAATTAAAAAACACGAAATTTTCAATCAATTGGTGCCTTATGTAATCGAGCAGACGGGTCGCGGCGAAAGGGGTATGGACATCTTTTCGCGGCTTCTGAGAGAACGTATAGTATTTTTGGGAACAGCCATCGACGATCATATCGCAAGTCTTATAATTGCGCAGTTATTATTCCTGGAAGCCGAAGACCCGGATAAAGACATCTATCTCTATATCAATTCGCCGGGTGGCAGCGTTTCTGCCGGACTGGCAATTTACGATACTATGAAATATATCCGCTCGAAAGTATCTACAATATGCGTCGGTCTTGCGGCTAGTATGGGAGCGGTTCTTTTGGCAGGAGGCGAAGCCGGAAAACGTTCGGCGCTTCCCCATTCCAAAATTATGATTCATCAACCGTGGGTCGGAGGTTTGCAGGGACAAACCACAGACATCGAAATTCACGCTAAAGAAATGATCAAAACACGCGACACTATTTACAAAATACTTGCCGAGCATACGGGTAAATCGTACGAACAGATTGCCAAGGACTGCGACAGGGACTATTTCATGACCGCCGAAGAAGCTAAGGAATACAACCTGATTGACAATATCCTGACTCACCGTGTTAATCCATCGGACAATAAATCTAAAAAATAAAAAAAGGGGGTTTATAACCCCCCTTTTTTATTATTCAAATATTAATGAGGTGTCTATGTCCCGCTTTAAATTAATCGTAATTTGTTTTCTTTTAGCGCCGGCATTCATTTTCTCGCAAAAGAAAAACTTTACCGTCGAGGACGTTATAATCAATGCGTATTCCAAATTGATGCCGGAGAACCTGAGCCAGCTTCAATGGATTCCCGCAAGTCACGATTTCTCGTTTGTCAAAGATAAATTTATTCTCGCAGGCTCGGTCGATTCCGAAAAATACGATACGCTTTCCTCTTTGGACAAAATAAACGCCCTTCTTTCAGAAAAAGGTTACGATAAGATTAACTACTTACCGCCAATTTCCTGGATCGACGAAAACGAATTCAACTTTATTTACGACAATAAATTAATACGCGTAAACGTAGAAGCAAACACCGCCGAGGTAATCAACAGAGCCCCGGAAGAAGCCGAAAACTTAACTGTGGCTCCCAATAACCGGTATCTGGCTTTTACTATCAAGAACAATTTATATGTTAGTCTCGACGGCAAAGAATTTAAAGCCGTTACGAACGAGCCGGACAGCAATATAATATGCGGACAGTCGGTCCACAGAAACGAATTCGGTATTAACGGCGGTATTTTCTGGTCGCCGAACTCGGATTTCATAGCTTTCTATCGAATGGACCAAACTATGGTTTCAGACTATCCGCTGCTCGACATCTCATCTAAACCGGCGCGCATAAAGAATATAAAATACCCGATGGCGGGACAGGCGAGCCATCACGTAACAGTCGGAATCTATAAAATAGATGACGAATCGACTACTTGGTTAAACACAGGCGAACCGAAAGACCAGTATCTTACTTCGCTTACGTGGTCGCCCGATCAAAAAAATTTTTTCATTGCTCATCTCAATAGAGACCAAAACCATCTTAAGCTAATTAAATATGACGTGAGTTCAGGAGAACCGGTCAAGACTCTCTTCGAAGAAAGGGACGATAAATACGTGGAGCCGGAGACGCCTCTTTATTTCATCCCGGGTTCGCCGAATAAGTTCGTCTGGTTATCCGAGCGCGACGGTTACAAACACGCTTATCTTTACGATACAGACGGCAATCTTCTCAAACAATTGACAAAAGGCGAATGGGTTATAACCGACTTTGACGGATTCGATAAAGACGGCAAATATTTATTCTTCACCGCCACAAAGGAATCGCCGCTCGAAAGGCATTATTATCGCCTCGAATTAAAAAACGACAAACTCGAAAAAATAACCAAAGAACCCGGCACGCACTCTGTTCGCCGCAGCGACGACGGCGACTTCTTTATCGACAATTACTCGAATTACGATACGCCGAGAAAAATAGTTCTTGCCAATTACAATAATACTTTGAGAAACCTGCTGACAGCCGACGATCCGTTATCGGAATACAATCTGGGCAAAACGGAAGTATTTACCATAAAAAACAAGGAAGGAATCGATCTCTACTGCCGTATGATTCTTCCTCCCGATTTCGACCCCGCTAAAAAATATCCGGTAATTTTCTATGTCTACGGCGGACCGCATGCTCAGTTGATTACCAATTCATTCGGATACGGCAGATATTTCATCTGGTTCTACATGATGGCTCAAAAAGGTTATATTGTTTTTACGCTCGACAATCGCGGTTCCGACAACCGGGGACTCGAATTCGAACAAGCTACTTTCAGAAGATTGGGAACTGTTGAAATTGAAGACCAATTATGCGGCGTGGAATATCTGAAAAAATTATCGTATGTCGATACTTCCAGATTCGGAGTATTCGGTTGGAGTTACGGCGGATTTATGGCCGCTTCTTTGATGCTCAGGACGGGCAATCAATTCAAAGCGGGAGTAGGCGGCGGCGCGGTTATCGACTGGAGTCTCTACGAAGTAATGTACACCGAGAGATATATGGATACTCCGGAATCGAATCCCGAAGGCTATAAAGAGTCGTCGCTTCTGAATTACGTTGATAACCTGAAAGGGAAATTACTCCTTGTTCACGGCACATTCGATCCCGTAGTCGTATGGCAACATACTCTGCTCTTTGCCGAAAAGGCAATGCATTTGAATAAACCGCTCGATTATTTCCCGTATGTCAAACACGAGCACGGCGTAAGAGGAAGAGACGCTCTTCACCTTTATACTAAAATTACAGATTATTTCGTCGATAATTTATAGAGGAACTCTAGCCGGGATGTTCCTAAAATATAATTTTATTATTTTTATTAAAACTTTTCGGACAGTATAGATGAATCAGCTTATCAACGGTATTAACGAATTGATTGAATTTGCAATTTCGGGCGACGAGTCTTTTTACAACGAAATATGCCGATTTCTAGTGCGTAATTTTAATCTTCATTCGGTTTCACTGTTTAGTCTTTCGGACAAAACCAATCTCAAGCTAATCGGTAAATCCGACAACGTAACTCTGGAAGGCGGCGGAGATTTTTCGTGTACGAATTGCCGGGTAATAAACAACAATCTCATTAATACGCTCAATTTCGACAGTAACTGCGGAATTCCTACGGACACTTCGAAATTCAACGCTTGCTTGATGGCGACCGACAACGCGGGAAATCGATTCGTCGTCTCGATTTCAAAAAAATCCCCCATCGACAAGAACGATAAGCTGAACATTGAATCGGCGTCGGCTTTAATAAGTCGTCTGTTATCCCTCAGAACGCCGGTTCACAAATTCAACCAGCCGAGCGCGGAAATATACGAATTGATCAATAATTTTTCGGACGACATAAGAAATATTACAAATACCATTATCGGCAGCGTAACTCTATTATCCGAGAAATCGGACTCCGGATTGAAACCGGAGAATTTTTCTCCCATAAGGCGTTCGGCTCAGAGCATTCTTCTCTATTTGAACGACTTGAAAGAATCGACAAGAATACTATCGGGCGATTTTTCGGTAAATAAAAAAGACGTCGAAGTTACGCAGGTATTGGAAGACTTAATCAAATTATTCCGTCACCGTTCCAACAACAAATTCAAATTCGACGTCGACCTGAAAATCGACGGAACTATAAAATCCGACGAGTTCAAATTGAGATACGTATTCAGCAATTTGATCTATACGGCTTCCCTCCTTTCGACCTCCGGCAATTTTACAGTCAAAGGAAGCAACCGGGAATCTGGCGGAATCGAAATGACATTAACCGCCAGCGACGCGGTCGGTATACCTGTCGATATAATCAAGAATTTCTTCAAACCTTTTGTAATTAAAAAAATAAATGAAATTAAGAATTCCAACTTAACGGGATTAAGCTTATATTTAGCAAAAAAATATCTCAATCTTCTTAACGGAGATATAAGCGTTGTTCACTTTAACGATCAACTTATATTCAAAATAACAATCGATGGAGCAATAATGTCTGATATCGACAAAACATTGAGCGGTCTTCCCAAACCCGATACGGAAAACAAAGTTCTGGTAATTGAGGACGACTATGCTACCTCCAAGTTGTTGAGCAACTATTTGAACAAATGGGGGTATAAACCGATAATTGTCAGTACGGAACAGGAGGCATTTGACTTCATAAACTCCGAATCGCTCCTGGCTGTCATTTTGGATATCGAACTGCCGAATACAAACGGTCTCGAATTATTGCGCAAAATCCACGAGCACGAAAAAACGAAAAACGTGCCCGTAATTGTCTGCTCTATCGAACACGAACAACAGAAAGCCTTTATGATGGGCGCAGTGGAATATTTTGTAAAACCGATCAACTACAACTATCTCGTGGAAGTTCTTACAAGTTATAAATTGAGAAAAGATTCTAATATTTTATGCGTTGACGACGACGTGCCGACGCTCAATCTCGTTAAGCAAGCCATTGAATCGGCGGGTTTCAAACCGGTAGCCGAAAACGTATCGGCTAATGTTATGGATTTGATTAAAGACAAGGATATCGACCTGGCAATAATCGATCTCGATATGCCTCATCCGAACGGTTTCGAATTGATAAAAATGATTAAATCGGAACCGAGATTCGCTCATCTTCCGATTATTATTTATACGGGCAAAGAGAACTATCAGGAAGACCTCAAAAATATCGAAGGGCTTTTCGACGACTTGCTCGAAAAGAGATCGACTAACATCGAAGACCTGGCAGATACAATCCGCCAGATGATCAACCAATACGAAGTTCCTCCGCCGGAAGAAGAAGTGCTGACCAAAAAAGGCGTTAAGAAAATATTGCTGGCGGAAGACTACAAACATTCACAAATAATCGTAACGCGTTTACTGAAGAAAAACAACTTCGAAGATATAGTCGTTGTCGAAAACGGCGAAGACGCCGTCAATATGGCTAAAAAGGAAAAGTTCGATTTGATTCTGATGGATATGCAAATGCCGATTATGAACGGATTCGAAGCCACGGAAAAAATAAGGCAGATGCCGGAATATAAGAACGTACCGATAATCGCTTTGACGGCTTTTGCAATGAAAGGCGACAAAGAGAAATGCCTCGAAGCCGGCGCGACAGATTATATTCCCAAACCGATCGACAGCAAAGAATTTATCGACAAAATTAAATACTACACGAACAGTTAATCTAATCGCCAATTTTATTTAGGGGTAAGACATGAATATCAGGGTACGATTCGCTCCGAGCCCTACGGGATATTTACACGTGGGAGGTCTAAGAACCGCATTGTATAATTATTTATTTGCTCGCAAAAACAACGGCAAATTCATTCTGCGCATCGAAGACACCGACCGGAACCGGTATGTGGAAGGAGCCGTCGAAAATTTGATAAATTCTCTCAAATGGTGCGGTCTCGACTACGACGAAGGTCCGGACGCCGGAGGCGATTTCGGTCCGTATTTACAGTCGCAGCGGCTCGATATTTATAAAAAATACGCCGAAGAATTGATTTCCAAAGGTCATGCTTATTACTGCTTTTGTACGCCCGAACGCCTCGAGGAGCTGCGTAAAGAACAGATGGCAAAAAAGTTGCCCCAGGCAAAATACGACAAGCATTGTCTACGACTTTCCAAAGATGAAATCGAAAAGAAGCTGAGCGAAAATATTCCGCATGTGGTGCGACTAAATGTGGAACCCGGGAAAAAAATAATATTCGAAGACGTAATAAGAGGAACCGTAGAATTCGATTCCGACAATATCGACGACCAGGTGCTAATCAAAAGCGACGGCTTTCCAACCTATCACATGGCGAATGTAGTCGACGACTATTTAATGCAAATAAGCCACGTTATACGAGGCGAAGAATGGCTCTCCTCCACGCCCAAACATGTTTTGCTCTATAATTTCCTGGGATGGAATCTCCCTGTTTTTGCGCACCTTCCCCTATTACTGAATCCCGACCGTTCCAAGCTTAGTAAACGTCAGGGCGACGTAGCCGTAGAAGATTACAGAGCCAAAGGTTATTTAAAAGAAGCTTTAATCAACTTTGTCGCCTTGCTCGGATGGAATGCTGGAGACGACAAGGAATTTTATTACATCGACGAATTAATCGAAAAATTTTCGCTGGAACGCGTCAACAAATCGGGAGCTGTTTTCGACATCGAAAAATTGAACTGGCTGAATGCGGAGCATCTGAGAGCAAAGCCCGAAAGCGAACTGTTGCTTATGCTTAAAGACGAAATGAACAAAAGCAAATACGCGAATGCGAATTATACCGACGAGTATCTTCTGTCGGTTATTCGAGCGATGAAAGAACGCGTCTCCTTTGCGTATGAGTTTATAACAAAATCTCCCTACTTCTTCGAGGCGCCGTCATCTTACGAAGAAAAAGCCGTAGAGAAGAACTGGAAATCCGAAACGCCAGGATATATGACGAAATTGCGCGATAAATTTTCCGCGCTCGAAAATCCTTCCAAAGAAGATTACGAAAAAGCCCTCAAAGAAACGGCTTCGGAATTGGGAATCGGCGCGGGTAAATTAATTCACCCTCTCCGGTTAGCAGTATCCGGAATGAGCGCAGGACCCGGAATTTACGACATATTGTTTATCATCGGAAAAGAAGAAACGATTAAAAGAATTAACCGCGCTCTCGAAATTCTGAAATAAAATGCCGGGCAATCCTCGTTTGAGGTTTGCCCGGTTTCATGCTTCAATTTGTCATTGACCTTTCTTTTTAGCCCAGCTGTCTTTTAACGTGACGGTTCTGTTGAACACAAGTTTTTCCGGAGTGGAATATTTGGAATCGACGCAGAAATATCCCTGGCGTTCGAACTGGAATATTTCTCCCGGTTTCGAATCTTTCAAAGAAGGTTCGATGTAAGCGTTTTCGATTACTTTGAGCGAAACGGGATTAATATAGTCGAGCCAATTTTTTTCAGCCGCCGGGTCTTCGATTGTAAAGAGCCTGTCGTATAATCTTACTTCCGCTTCAGCGGCGTATTTTGCCGAGACCCAATGGATAGTGCCTTTAACTTTTTTATTGCTGGCGCCCGAGCCGCTTTTCGTATCGGGGTCGTATGTGCATCTTAACTCGATTATATTACCATTGTCGTCTTTAATTACTTCTTCGCATTTGATTATATAAGCGTATCTCAATCTCACTTCTCCGCCGGGAATCAATCTTCTGAACCCTTTGGGAGGATCTTCCATGAAATCGGCTCTGTCGATGTAAAGTTCTTTGGTAAATTTAATTTTCCTCGTTCCGGCGGAGGGATCTTCGGGATTGTTGACAGCCTCGACTTCTTCTTCCCCCTCGTAATTAACAAGTACGACTTTAACCGGGTCGAGAACGGCCATAGCTCGGTTGGCGCGTTTATTCAGGTCGTCGCGTATGGCAAATTCGAGCAGGGCTATGTCTGTCATTGCGTCGCGTTTTGCCACGCCGACGAGTTCGGCAAAATTCCAAAGGGATTCGGGAGTAAAGCCGCGTCTTCTCAAACCTGAAATCGTAGGCATACGCGGGTCGTCCCATCCGTCAACGTATCCGTCTTTTACCAATTGAAGCAGACGCCTTTTGCTCATTACGGTATAGCTCAAATTCAAACGCGCAAATTCGATTTGCTGAGGATGATAAATATTTAATTCGTCGAGGAACCAGTCGTAAAGAGGTCTGTGGTTTTCGAATTCCAACGTACAGATTGAATGCGTAATTCCTTCGATCGAATCTTCCAAACCGTGCGCCCAGTCGTAAGTGGGATAGATACACCATTTATTGCCCTGCCTGTGATGTTCTGCGTGAAGTATCCGGTACATTACAGGGTCGCGCAAATTCAGATTCGGCGAAGCCATATCGATTTTAGCTCTCAAAGTCTTCGAGCCGGTCGGGAATTCGCCTTTTCTCATTCTTTCGAACAAGTCGAGATTTTCTTCCACGGTCCTGTTACGATACGGACTTTCGACGCCCGGTTCGGTTAATGTGCCTCTGGTTTTACGAATTTCTTCAGCGGACAGATCGCAAACGTACGCCTTCCCTTTTTTGATCAACTCGACGGCGTATTGATACATCTGTTCGAAATAATCCGAGGCGTAAAAAATCCTGTCTTCGAAATCGGCGCCGAGCCATTTGACGTCTTCGATAATCGATTCGACGTATTCGGTTTCTTCTTTTTCCGGGTTTGTATCGTCAAAGCGGAGATTGAATTTGCCGTTATAATCGCGGGCGATTCCGTAATTAAGGCATATCGATTTGGCGTGGCCGATATGAAGATAACCGTTCGGCTCGGGAGGGAACCTCGTATGAACGCGACCTCCCCATTTATTTGTACGTATATCTTCGTCGATTATCTCATAAATAAAATTTTTTGGTTTTTCATTTTCCATAACATCCCCGGTTTTAATCAAAATATGGTCTGTAAAACGATTTCAGTTCAGGATTAGATTCGTCAACTAATATTAATATAGACTTTAGAATGCCTATTATTTTTCCGATGTCTTCGGAGCCTGTTTCCTTAAAAATAATATACCATGCGGAAATCGACCTCGAAGCGGCAACTTCGGCAAGTTTAAGCTGAATTAACTTCTCATCGATATCGCTCTCAAACGATTTTTTTACTTTTAATGAAATAAAATACTGATAATAACGAATTACGTCCAATGCGTCGGTTATATCCGTATTTTTATTATTGTCCTTAAGAAATAATTCGTTTTTTTCCAGCCAGTTGTTGCTTTCCGCGCCGTAAAGTTCAGAAAGTTCTTCAATACCCGAACTATCCGGGCGATAAATTTCGAAAGAATCATAAGCCTGAACGAATAAATCCCGAAGTACATTAAAAAACCCTTCGGGATTAAAAACCGCTTTTTTTCTTTCGTTCTTATAAATTGTTTCGATGAAAAGTTCGCACCTGGTGGAATAGATGCATCTGTCGCACCAGTTATCGCAATACTTATGTATATCCGTTATTAAATCGAGTTCCATGAATACCGTAAAAATTTAAGTACAAATATAGAAATTAATACGGTATTCTTCCTCAATAATCAAACCGTATTGCAAACGCTTCTAAATTTCGGAAGTACAGTTCGGGCATCTCGAAGCCTTGATCGGAATTAACGTAAAACACTTCGGACATTCTTTTGTAGTCGGCGCGGGTTTCGGTTCTTCCTCTTTCTTCCTTAGTCGATTTATTTGTTTAATCACGACGAATATCGTAAAGGCAATTATCAGGAAATCGATTACGGTATTTAAGAATACTCCGTATCGAATTGTTACCGCGTCGGCCGTATCGGTTTTATCTTTCAGTACGAGCGCAAGTTCGGAAAAATCGACATTGCCGATCAACCAGCCTATAGGAGGCATTATGACGTCGTTTACAAAAGAGCTGACTATTTTACCGAATGCGCTTCCGATAATGATACCGATTGCCATATCAATAACATTGCCGCGTATGGCAAATTTTTTGAATTCGTCGATTACTTTCATAGTCGCGCCCCTCCTACAAATTAGTATTAGTCTTCATATTTGCTCTTAAAACTAAAGAGGTTAGTGCTTATGCTGATTCCTGTAGCGAGCTGTCCGCCGGTTACCCCGTTAACATGGTCGCCGATAAAATAGTAAAATTGAAGAGACGCAATCAAATTATTTACTCTTATAGTCATACCGCCTTCCAAACCTCCGAAGACAGAATTTTTAGTATTTAAGAATCGAAGTCTCTTCTCCTCGTTCGACGCCAGTTCTCCCATTAAAGTTCTAACGCTAAGCCCCAGCTCATAGCTTAGCGTAACTTCATTTTCTTCATTATTGCTTATGAGGGCTCTTTCAATCAGAACGCCAATTCCTCCCACGGTAACGTCTTTAATTTCATTTTCAATTTTCCATGTGCTTGTGGAAACGGTAGCATACATGTGAAGATTAAAATTATTGAATATTTTTTTCTTTCTAAAGTCGAGCAATCCGGATCTAAGTCCGCTTCCGTTTGAAGGATTCAATATAATGTTGCTAAAAGTGTTATTAAGAGTATCCATTGTTGTAGCAACGTTTATGGAAGCGGTAATTAAAATATCGCGGATAGCCATGCTAACGCCCAATGCGCCGTTGGTGGCAAGCTCTTCTTTATTTTCTCCTGCGGCAAGACCTTTAACGTCGCCCGACGCAAAAACGGTTGTAACAATTGTATCCGCTGAATCGCTTATTGAAAGGAAATTGAAACCTTTTCTAACTGTTTGCCCCTCTGAAATGCCTGCTAATAAGATTATAACAGTTAAAACATAGATATACCTTTTCATCTCGTAACTCCTAAATTTATTTATTATTAATGAGGAGTAATTAATGCCTTCGTGGAGGCTGCCCTGAGTAAGACTATTAATTGGATAATGCGTCTTAAGATATAAAATTAGTCTTACAATGCCAATTAATTTACCGATTCATTTGAATCAATTCCGCAATTTCAATAACTCCGCCTGAATCGAGAAACGGACACCCTTTTGAAATTTCCGCGGCTTCTTTAATATTCGCCGCTTCAATAATTGTATATCCGCTTAATCCGGTTACGCTAACGTTTTCAATTATCCTGTCGGATTTAACAATGGTATTATCTTTTAACGGATTCGCAGGGCTAACTAATATCTTATTTAACTTACCGAGCCATTCCATATATTTATTATAATTATCCGAATCCTTTTCAGGATCGCCCGACTTACCGTCGCCTATATACAACAAAATAAATCTGGACATCATTAGTCCTTTCTGATTATTGATTCCAAATAGTTTTTGAGTCTTTCGTTAATAAAATAATTCCATCCGCCGATGCAGCTTTCTCTTTTGAATTCCTCGATATTTTCCTGGAAATCTTCCTGTACGGTAACTGTAAGAATCAATCGTACGCCTCCGTTTTCTTCTTTTAGAAAAAAATCCGTCGTCGACAGTCCGCCGTAACCCTCGAACCGCCAAGTGTATGCAATACGTTCTTCGGGAATAACTTCGGTAACTTCCCATTTATGCAAAAAATTTCTTCCATTGCTAATCACGTTAAAGCTAGTTTTAAAACCATTGACGGGCTCAAAAGCGGGAATGTTTTCGAAATACCATTTTTTCATTTCGTCAATATCCGTAAGGGCATTCCATACATCGGTTCTGCTTGCATTAAAAACCTGTTCGACAATAATCGGTTTATCGCTTTTTTTCATACCTTACTCCGTTTTTATGAAGCAAGCTATGAAAGTAATTCGTTAATTGCCAAATTTGTTTATTGACAAATTGCAAGATTGCCAAATTACAAGATTACCAAATTACAAAATTGCAAGATTACCAAATTACCAAATTGCAAGATTGCCAAATTGTTCAGGAAGTTTTTTATATCGATTTTTCGGAGTGGAGTTTGCAGAAAATCGCAACGAAGAGCTCAGCGACCGCTTGAACCTGACAGGATTATCGCTTCGACAGGCTCAGCGACCGGCAAAATAATACTACCCGTCAGAGTCGGGTGCGATTAAAACATAACAGCATGACAATTTTGTAGTCCGGATTTTCGAAGTGAGTCCGTCGACTGATGGACGAACGTAGTCGCTTCGACAAGCTCAGCGACCGCTTGAACCTGTCAGGATTATCGCTTCGATAAAATCAGCGTCGGCAAAATAATACTACCCGTCAGAGTCGGGTACGATTAACGCATAACAGCATGACTATTTTGTAGTACGGATTTTCGAAGTGAGTCCGTCGAATGACGGACGAACGTAGTCGCTTCGACAGGCTCAGCGACCGTTCCGATGCAATAAGACTATTCTCTAATTCTGTAGAATGTTTCTTTTCTTACATGCTTTTGCAAACTTGAAGACTTTTACGGGACACAATCTTCGCTTCGACAGGCTCAGCAACCGGCAAAATAATACTACCCGTCAGAGTCGGATGCGATTAACACATAACAGCATGACAATTTTGTAGTCCGGATTTTCGAAGTGAGTCCGTCGACTGACGGACAAACGTAGTCGCTTCGACAGGCTCAGCGACCGCTCTGATGCAATAAGACTATCCTCTAATTCTGTAGAATGATTTTTTCTTACATTGCTTTTACAAACTTGTAGACTTTTACGGGACACAATCTTCGCTTCGACAGGCTCAGCGACCGCTTGAACCTGACAGGGCTATCGCTTCGACAGGCTCAGCGACCGGCAAAATAATACTACCCGTCAGAGTCGGGTGCGATTAAAACATAACAGCATGACAATTTTGTAGTCCGGATTTTCGAAGTGATTCCGTCGAATGACGGACGAACGAAGTCGCTTCGACAAGCTCAGCGACCGCTTGAACCTGACAGGACTATCACTTCGATAAAATCAGCGCCGGCAAAATAATACTACCCGTCAGAGTCGGGTGCGATTAAAACCATAACAGCATGACAATTTTGTAGTTCGGATTTTCGAAGTGAGTCCGTCGAATGACGGACGAACGGAGACCCCGCTGCAAGCGGGGCAATTCTACCCGTCAGAGTCGGGTGCGATTAAAACCAAAGTATTACTACAGCCCATTCGATTCAGGATTGAATTTCAATTCTACAATAGTGCGATTAAAACATTAGAGAGGATTTACATAGCGTCCGCAAGATAACAAATTTCAATTCTACAATAGTGCGATTAAAACGCGACTTGAAGGCGCAGTAATAGCGAAAGACAAGACATTTCAATTCTACAATAGTGCGATTAAAACATATCCTCTGTACAACCTTCTTGTTTACGTAAAACTATTTCAATTCTACAATAGTGCGATTAAAACGCGAAAAACTGGACTTCGACAAATACGGCGTAATGCATTTCAATTCTACAATAGTGCGATTAAAACGCGAAAGCGCTTTGTCTCCATACGGATTATCGTATTCATTTCAATTCTACAATAGTGCGATTAAAACTCAGACTCGATTCTGATAATCGCATGCAGAAGTAGCGCATTTCAATTCTACAATAGTGCGATTAAAACTCGAATAGATAATAATGTTCTGGCGGTTGTCCGTACATTTCAATTCTACAATAGTGCGATTAAAACCCGGGCGTTTCTTCTAATATGATTAGCATGTGTTATTTCAATTCTACAATAGTGCGATTAAAACTCCCAGCGCACTGATATATTCCCACGTTTTACTAAGATTTCAATTCTACAATAGTGCGATTAAAACCCGGAGAAGAATATCCGCCGACGCAATGTCTCATATATATTTCAATTCTACAATAGTGCGATTAAAACTGTTTTCGCATATACACATATACCATGTGTTGAGCATATTTCAATTCTACAATAGTGCGATTAAAACGGATAGAGCACGAGAGAAAGCATACATAGAAAGATAATTTCAATTCTACAATAGTGCGATTAAAACAGCCGTAGTCCTCCGCAATTTCGCTTATCGTCGATTATTTCAATTCTACAATAGTGCGATTAAAACGCTAAGGAAATCGACGACGAACGACTCGCTGCCATATTTCAATTCTACAATAGTGCGATTAAAACGAGAAGGCGAGAGCCGTCGGGCTGGGTGGAATTGTTATTTCAATTCTACAATAGTGCGATTAAAACCCGTTAAAATATCAACATTTTAGTTCATAAATGCAACATTTTTTTAAAACAACGTCGTCGACCCCCGATAGTGCAAAATCCCCGGGAGGTCGACGACATTTCAATAAGAAAACCGGCAAAAATTAATTCTGATAATTAATATCGCCTACTTTTTCCGCCAGTTCCATTCCTTTTTCGATTGCCTGTTTGTTGAGCGGAATAAGATGATGATATCTTTCAGGCAATACTTTTTTGAGGGCTTCGAGCGCCGTATCGAAAGAAATAACAGGTTTTTTCTTGAGATATGCGCCCAGCACAACCATATTCATCACGCGCGTGTTTTTTAATTTGGCGGCTTCGTTGGCGGCTTCGACAGGCAAGATTTCGATATCGGTCCTTTTGGGAGGATTCAATATCGTACTGGCTTCGTAAATAAGCAGCCCGCCGGGTTTAATCGAATTTTCGAATTTATCGAGCGACGGCTGATTGAGCGCAATGAGTGTGTCGAATTTCGATATGATGGGCGAACTGATTTTAGAATCGCTGATAATTGTAATACAATTTGCCGTGCCGCCTCTCATTTCCGGCCCGTATGAAGGCATCCAGCTTACTTCTTTGTCTTCAATCACCCCGCCGTAACATAAAATCTGTCCGAGCGACAAAACTCCCTGTCCCCCGAAACCCGCGATAATAATTTCTTCGGTCATCATTTGCCTCCTTCGATTTCTGGTACTTTCAGGTCGCCGAGCGGATAGAAAGGCAACATATTTTCTTCGAGCCATTTATTCGCTTCTACGGGAGTCATTTTCCAGTTGGAAGGACAATTCGAAACTATTTCTACAAAGCAGAGACCTTTTTTATGGTCCTGATACTGGAATCCTTTCAGAATTGCCTTCTTTGCTTTTCTTACGTTATTCGGGGTATTGACAGCAACGCGAGTGCAATAATAAACTCCCGGCAATTGTGCGATCAACTCGGTTATTTTCAATGGATTTCCCATCAGTTCGGGAATTCTGCCTTCGGGGCTGGTAGTCGATTTCATACCGACGAGCGTAGTCGGAGCCATCTGACCGCCTGTCATTCCGTAAATGCCGTTATTGATAAAAATAATCAGAATGTTTTCTCCGCGGTTGCATGTGTGAATCGTTTCCCCGGTGCCGATAGCGGCCAAATCGCCGTCGCCCTGATAAGAAAAAACGTATTTATCGGGCAGCATTCTTTTGATTCCCGTTGCAACAGCGGTTGCCCTGCCGTGTGCGGCTTCCGACATATCAATATCGAGATAGTTGTATGCGAAAACGGAACAACCGACCGGAGCCACTCCGATTGTTTTATCCTGTATTCCGAGTTCGTCGATAACTTCGGCAATTAAGCGATGCGCAACTCCGTGTCCGCAACCCGGGCAATAATGCATCGTTGTGTCGATCAAAGTTTTAGGTCTGTCGTAGACCAGATTTTCTTCGACACAGACGCTTTCTTCGGCAATCATTTCTTCGAAATGTTTTTCTTCCTGCAATTTATTATCCGTCATACCAATTCTCCCGAAAATTTTTCTTCAAGTTGAGCCAGAATTTCTTCCGGCGATGGAACGATGCCTCCCATCCTGCCGTAGAAATGCACGTCCGTCTTGCCGTTTACGGCAAGTTTAACATCTTCGACCATCTGACCGGCGTTCATTTCGGTAACCAGCATTCCTTTGACATTCTCGGCAAGTCGATTCAATTTTTCGTACGGGAAAGGATAGAGAGAAATCGGTCTGAAGACGCCGACTTTCAAGCCTTTTTCGCGGGCTAATTCCGCAGCCTTGGAACTGATTCTTGCCACTAGTCCGAACGATACGATAATTATATCCGCGTCGTCGCAGTTAATCATTTCATAACGGACTTCCTTCTCTTCGATTTCTTTGTACTTTTTCTGGAGTTTATGATTTATCTCCTCCATCTTATCGGGTTCGATGTGAAGAGAAGTGATAATATTTCTTTCTCTGTTTTTCGGTTTGCCCACCGTAGCCCATTCTTCTGTATTGTTTTTGCGTGGAATCGGATCGAAGAGTTCCACTTTTTCCATCATTTGTCCGAGCGCTCCGTCGGCAAGAATCATAACGGGATTTTTATATTTAAATGCGAGGTCGAAACTGAGAGGCACAAAATCGACCATTTCCTGAACGGTTGACGGGGCGAGAACAATCAGTTTATAGTCGCCGTGACCGCCGCCTTTTACAGCCTGGAAATAGTCGCCTTGCGAAGGCTGAATCGTACCGAGACCCGGACCGCCTCTCATTACGTTGACAATCAGACACGGCAGTTCGGCGCAGGCGATGTAAGAAATTCCTTCCTGCATCAGACTGATTCCGGGAGACGACGAGGAGGTCATAACTTTTTTGCCGGTGCCTGCGGCTCCGTAGACCATATTGATCGAAGCCACTTCGCTTTCGGCCTGTAGAACTATCATACCGGTTCTTTTATAAGCTTCTTTTGAAAGATACTCTAATACTTCCGATTGCGGAGTAATAGGATAACCGAAATAACCGTCGCAGCCGGCGCGAATTGCAGCTTCGGCCAGAGCTTCGTTTCCTTTCATTAAACGGAGTTCTTTTTTCATTGCCGCACCGTTACTGTTATATCGTTTTTGACGTCGGTTATAGTTGCAAGGTGTTCTTTTTTCGCTTTATCGGTTTTGCGATAGACTCTGATAATGCCTTCTGGGCAAACCAGAGCGCAGTTAGTACACCCGGTGCAATTATCTTTGATTTTTACGACGTAATGATATCCTTTTGAGTTCAGTTTTCGAGAAAGCTCTAGCGTCGACTGCGGGCATGCTACCGTGCATATCTCGCATCCTTTGCATTTCTCGATATCGATCAGGATATCGCCTTTTACTTTTGCCATAATTACCTCGGTTTATTTAAAATAAAAAAAGGTTATAGTTTTGCTATAACCTTTCTTCGGTTTAGGGGTTAATCTTTGTAGTATTTCAATTAGAGCCAAAATCATAGTTCCTTCTAAAATCTATTTTAAAGAAACTAACGTGCCAAAGTTTAGAGTCAAAATCTATGGTTTAAAATAAGAATTATCGACAAAAAATAAAGCCTAAAACCGAAAGTTTACAACTCACATAAAAGGAGTCGAAATCCTCTTATCAAACCTGAGAAAACTATTTCTTGCGGTTAGGACAATTCGGCGTGTTTATCAGCATGATACGAGCTGCGCACCAAAGGCGAGGATTCGACAGCTTTGAACCCGAGGCTCATTCCGAAATCCTTGTATTCCTTGAATTCTTCGAGAGTAACGTATCGGTGCACCGGCAAATGATTTTTTGTGGGCTGCAAATACTGACCGATTGTCATAATATCGCAGCCGGCATTGTATAAATCTTTCATCAAATCGAAAACTTCTTCTTTAGATTCGCCTATTCCGACCATAATCCCGCTCTTTGTTCTAAGTCCCCTTTGCTTGAACCATTCGATCAGCTTAAGGCTTCTTTCGTATTTTGCCTGAGGGCGTACGGCATGGTAAAGACGTTTGACCGTTTCCAGATTATGATTCAAAATGTCGGGCGGATTTTGCATTATTATTTCGAAAGCTTCCGTTTCGCCTTTAAAATCGGGGATTAAAATTTCAATCGTCGTAGATGGCATTTTTGAACGAATGAGCCTGACTGTTTCCGAAAAAATCGAAGCGCCTCCGTCCTTGAGTTCGTCCCTGTTGACGGAAGTAATTACGACGTGATTTAATTTCAACTGCTCGACCGATTCAGCCACGCGTCTCGGTTCGTCGAGATCGAGTTCGGTAGGAAGTCCCAGTTTAACGTTACAAAATCCGCAGCTCCTCGTACATACGTCTCCTAATATCATAAATGTAGCTGTTCTGCGGTTCCAGCACTCTGCGATATTCGGGCATTTTGCTTCTTCGCAAACGGTGTTGAGTTTCGATTTTCTCATCAAACGATGTACGTCTTTATAATTTTCGCCCGAAGGGAGCCGTACTTTCAGCCACTCGGGTCTCTTACCCAGTTCCTGTCGTTCCTTTTCAATTGCTTCTTTGAAATTCTTTTGATGTTGATTGATTTTCATTTATTCTCCGGATTTAGAATTAAACAGAACTTGTATCGAAATTTTCCAAAATATGTTTAATCGACATAAGAAATTTACTGCCAATCATTCCGTCAATCAAACGGTGGTCGTGACTCAGCGATAAATACATCATCGGTTTAATGGCTATCGATTCGACGCCTTCGTTTTCTACGACAACCGGTTTCTTTACGACCGCTCCGACTCCAAGGATACCGACTTCGGGTTGATTAATAATCGGCGTGCCGATCAACGTGCCGAAGACGCCGTAGTTCGTAATCGAAAACGTTCCGTTCTGAACGTCTTCGGGAAGCAATTTCTTCGTGCGAGTCCGCTCGCTCAAATCGGCTATAGCTTTTGCCAGTCCGATAACGCTTTTTTCTTCGGCGTGTTTAATGTTCGGCACGATCAATCCGTTCGGCTCAACAGCCACGGCAATGCCAAGATTGATATATTTTTTCATCACGATATTCGCGCCTTCGATCGAAGAATTCATCAACGGGTATTGCTGCAGAGCCTTAACAGCCGCAAAAGCAATAAACGGCATGTAAGTCAACTTTAAGTTTTCTTTAGCGAATTTGTTTTTGTTTTCTTTAATGAAATTATAAATAACCGACATATCGACTTCGGCGACTGCGGTAACATGCACGGAAGTATCGCGGCTTTTGACCATATGTTCCATAATTCGCCGTCTTGTATGATCCATCGGAATAATTTCAACTCCGTCCGAACTTACCCGTTTGTCTTCAGAAACAGACGCCGGTTCGGTTTTCTTAACGTCCTGATTTATTGCGACCGATTTCCGGGACTCGATATATCTTTCGAGGTCTTTTTTCGTAAGCCTGCCTTTTAGTCCCGTGCCTTCTAAAGTATCGAGTTCGCTCAAAGGAATTCCTTCGGCTCTTGCAAGATTAATAACGGAAGGCGAATAGAATCGATTTGCGTTCCGGCTTGCAGTCTCTTCCTTTCTTAAAGGTTCTTCGGCGGCGGATTTTTCTTTCTCTTCCGCAATTTCAACGGTTTCTGCGGCGGTAGTTACCGGACGCAAGCCCGTAGTGGTTTTAAGCTTTGCTACAGTCTGTCCTACTTCAACGGTTTGATTTTCCTCGTAAAGGATTTCCGTCAATATTCCTTCTTCGGGCGAAGGAACTTCGGTGTCGACTTTATCGGTGCTTATTTCGAAAAGAATTTCGTCCTTAGCTACTTTGTCGCCCGCTTTTTTATGCCATTTGATTATAACGCCTTCGGTAATCGACTCGCCCATTTTCGGCATAATAATATCGACTATCTCGCCGCCCACTTGAGTTGTTGTCGGCGTATCCTGTGCCTTATCGACATATTCCGAATTATCCGTTTCCAGAACAGCTACAACTTTTCCAACTTCTGCTGTTTCGTTTTCTTTTACCAAAATTTCTTTAAGAATTCCGTTTTCGGGACTCGGCACTTCGGTATCGACTTTGTCCGTGCTAATTTCGAATAAAATTTCGTCTTTTTTAATTTCTTCGCCAACTTTTTTATGCCATTTGATTACCGTTCCTTCGGTAATACTTTCCCCCATTTGCGGCATAATAATTTCGACTTTCATCAATACCTCTCATTAATATTTCAATAACAATTTAAGCCGGTCGTAAATTTTATTTCTGTCGGGCAGAACAAATTTTTCGAGGTTCGGAGCATACGGAATTGGAGAGTCTTTTGCGGCAATTCTTTTAACGGGAGCGTCGAGAAATTCGAAACACTCGTCGGAGATGCGAGCGGCAATTTCGGCTCCGAATCCCGCAGTAAGAGTATCTTCGTGAATTACGGCGACTTTACCGGTCTTTTTAACGCTTTCGGCGACGGCTTCGAAATCGAGCGGAGAAATTGTTCGTATGTCGATAATTTCGACAGAGTATCCTTCTTCTTTCAGTTTTTTTGCCGCGAAGGCCGATTCGTGCACCATTGCGCCGTAAGTAATAACCGATAAATCCGAGCCTTCGGTTACTTTACGGGCTTTTCCGAACGGCAGTAAATATCCCGCATCGGGTTCGGGCGACGTAGCGTAACTCTGCCTGTAAAGACCTTTATGCTCCAAAAACAACACCGGATCGTTTATGCGAAGAGCGGTTTTCAATAATCCTTTAGCATCAGCCGCGTTCGAAGGGTAGGCTATATAAAGTCCGGGCATGTGAGCAAAAAAACCTTCGATATTCTGGCTGTGATACAATCCTCCGTGAATAAATCCTCCTACCGGAACGCGTATTACCACCGGGGTTTCGAACAGATTGTTCGAGCGGTAACGATACATAACAAGCTCGTCTCTTATCTGCATAAAAGCCGGCCAGATATAATCGCCAAATTGAATTTCGACGCACGGTTTAAGTCCCGCCAGCGACATTCCGATTGCAACGCCTATTATGCTCGCTTCAGCCAAAGGCGAATTGAAAACGCGTTCGTTTCCGAACTGCGTCGATAATCCTTTTGTGGCAGTGAACACTCCCCCTTTTTTGTCCGCCACGTCTTCGCCGAAGATATAAATCTTATCGTTAAATTCGAGTTCTTCTTTCAGAGCATGATTGATGGCGTCGACCATGACGGTATTTTTGCCGTAGCTTTTTGATTTTTCGTAAGTAAGTTTCGATTTTTTGTCCGACTCGTCGTAAACATATTTTATTGCGGCGTTTGTCTCCGGCTCCGGCTGTTTTAATGCCCAGTCTGCCGCATCGTTGACATGATTTCGTACTTCTTTATAGAGTTCCTCCAATGCCAGGTCGTTAAGAAAGCCCTTTTCGATCAAGTAATTTGAGAATAATTTTATCGGGTCTTTTTGAGCGTCCTGCGCCAGCGATTCGGCGGGACGATATTTTTTCTGGTCGTCCGAAGAGGAATGCGAAAAGAGCCGCACTACATGAGCTTCAACGAGCGCCGGCCCATCGCCCCTGCGCGCGTATTTGAAAGCCGACTTTGCAATAGCATGTACTTTGAGAAAATCGGTGCCGTCTACCTCGAAACGGAGTAAATTTTCGAAACCTTTCAGCAACTCCGAGACCGACGAATTCCTGCCCGCATTTTGATTTTCGACGGGAACAGAAATAGCCCATTTATTATTTTCGATCAAAAAAACGACCGGAAGTTTTTCGCGGCTTGCCCAATTGACAGCTTCGAAAAATTCTCCTTCGGAAGTGGCGCCTTCCCCGCTGCTAACATAAACCACGCCTTCCCTGCCTTCTTTCTTCAATGCCAATGCCGTGCCGACTGCTTGTAAAAATTGAGTACCCGTGGGGCTCGATTGAGTAGGAACGTTTAATTCTTTTGACGACCAATGACACGGCATTTGTCTGCCTCCGCACATCGGGTCGTTTTTCCGGGCGAGGAAATGAAGGAATACGTCTTCGGGTTTTGTGCCCGCAGCCAGCATGAAAGCCAAATCTCTGTAATACGGATATGCCCAATCGATTCCTTTTTTTAATTGAAGTCCGAACGCCACCTGAGCGGCTTCGTGTCCGGAACCGGGTATGTGAAAAAACGTCTTCCCCTGTTTCAACAAGGTCATCTGCTTGTCGTCGATAGTACGGGACATAATCATCAGTCGAAGGACATTCAACAATTCCTTTTTGTTCATTCCTCCGAATGAATCTTTTTTACCCGTGGGAGTTAATTCTTCGTTTAGTATTAGCTCGGATTTATCTTTATTCATGCTCCGCCCTTTCAAATTCTATTATTGAATTTATGAAGCGACTTCTGTCGATTTCGGTATGATGCCGATAATCGAAAATTCGTACGAATTCTTCGAGCAAATCTTTCTTAATATCTTCAATATCGTACATTATGCCAGTTTCCTTTTGGAGCGAGGTCACTTCTTTATCTTTAATGCCGCATGGAATTATTCCTCCGAAGAGGGATAAATCCGTATTGATATTGAAAGCAAAACCGTGCATCGTAATCCAGCGGCTCACTTTAATTCCGATAGCGGCAATTTTGCGGTCTTCTATCCACACCCCCGTTAAACCTTCTTTGCGGTCTGCTTTAAGTCCGTATTTTTTACAGACGTTTATTATTAACTGCTCCAGATTCCTCAAATAAGCGTGGGTATCCTCCTTCCATTTTTTAAGATCGATTATCGGATAGCCCACAATTTGTCCGGGTCCGTGATACGTTATATCTCCGCCTCGGTCGATATCATAAACTTTTATTCCGCGTTCGGTCAACTGTTCGTGTGTCAAAAGTAAATTCGACCTGTCGGCAACTTTACCGAGTGTATAAGTATGAGGATGTTCGAGCAGGAAAAACAGATCGTCAACCTCGCCCGCAAGACGTCGATTTAAAATTTTTTTTTGAAGTTTCCAGGCTTCTTCGTAATCGATAAAACCGAGATCGCAATATGTCAATTTTCTGATTTCGTTCTCCATTATGAAAGGCAATATAAAAATACGAGGATTAAAAACAAACTTGAACTCTTATTTAGAGATTAACAAATATAGAGGATTTTATGTTCAAAAGACAAATCATCTTATAAAGTATGCTAAACGTTATCGAGCAATAAAAAGTCGTTTTTCTTTCGTTTTGGAGCTTTTTGAGTGTTTTTTTCGGGATAAGCGCACAAATCCGAAATGGGACACACGGTGCAATCGGGATTTGTAGGGCGGCAAATTCCCCTGCCGAGTTTAATCAAATTCGTATGGAGCGAATGTGCTATCCCTTCGGGCAGATTTTCATTAATTCTCAGAAAAGTTTTCTCGGGCGATTTTTCGTTAACAATACCGATACGGTTTAATGTGCGGTGCACGTGAGTATCGACCGGGCAGACGTTCCGGTACAACGAAAAAAGCAGAACGCAGCTGGCTGTTTTTATTCCGATTCCTTTGAATGATGTAAGATATTCCAGAGCCTCTTTGTTATCCATTTTTTTGATGAATTTCATATCGAGTCGGTTATCTCTCGAAAGATTGACAACGAGATTTTTAATTGCCCCGGCTTTTTGATTTGTCAATCCCGCTTTTTTGATCGTCTTTTCGATTTCCTTTAAAGGAGCTTTTACCAGCTGGTTCCAATCCGAATATTTCCGTTTGAGATTTTGATATGCCTCGTAAGAATTGTTGTCGTTCGTATTTTGAGAAAGGATTGTGGCAATAAGCAAATCGACCGGAGCGGGTTTGCGTTTGTTCCTTTCGGGTACGCCGAAATGTTCGATCAATCTACGGTTAAGTTTATCCAGCATTTGAATTATTTTTATGAAAGACGAAGCGTAAGATAAGAAAAACGGGGTTATTTGTTGATATACTGAAATATCGGAACGGTAAAATAAAATGCGCTTCCTTTTCCGAGAGTACTTTCGACCCAGATGCTGCCGCCCATTTTTTCGCAGAATTCCTTGCACAGAATCAAGCCGAGTCCGGTTCCTTTTTCTTTATGATGCCCTATTTCGGCGTTGTTGACGTCGATTCTGAAAAGTTTGTTTTTGTCGGCTTCGCTAAGACCGATTCCTGTATCTTCTACCGATACGACCACAAAACCGTTTTCATCGCGAGTTGACACTGTAATCCGTCCGCCCGGATTCGTAAATTTTATAGCGTTTGTCAGTAAATTCCTTACAACCGTTTCGAGCAGGTTATTGTCGGCATAGACCATAAGCGTGGAATTCAGATTGACGATTATTTCGATATTTTTCTTTTCCGCCTGAGTGGCAACAATATCCACCGTTTCATTTATAACGTTCCGAATCGAGATCGGTTCGAGATTAACCTCGAGACGACCAGTTTGAGCGCGCGACCAGGTCAATAAATTTTCGAGTAGTTTCTGTATCGAGGCTGCCGTTTGATAAATAGTTTTTATGTACTCGAGCTTTTTCTCGTCTGTCATCTCTTCGTAATCTTCCTCGAGAATTTGAGAAAAACCGAGAATCGTGAATATCGGATTTTTAAGGTCGTGTCCGATAATCGAAAAGAGCTTGTCTTTTGCGCTGTTCAATTCGATCAATTTCTTTTCCGATTCGGCAAGCTGAACGTTGAGCTCGACATAACGCGCGGCTTCCTGTTCAATCTGGTCTCGCGAATATGCGATATCCTGTAACAGTTTTTCACGCTCCAGCTCCGCTTCAATCCTGTCCTGAATGTCCCGAATAATAAAAAGTATTAATACGGGTTTTTTATTTTCATTGAGAATAACGCCGATATTCGACTCGGCGTAAACCGGATTCCCGTTTATGTCTTTGAGACGAAACAGATACGATTTAATAGACGAACCGGCAGCCGCAACCGAAATGTTTTCCCTGAAGAGTTCCTTATCCTGCTCGTAAATAAAATCGACAATATTTTTGGAAAATGTGTCTTCGACTTTTTCGATGCCGAGCAACGACAAAAATTTATTCGAAGCATACGAGATAGAACCGTCGAGTTCGGTTGTAACTATTGCGTCCGGCGAAGTCGACAATATCGACTGAGCAAATAATTCGCTCTGTATTATTTTGTCTTCAATATTTTTCTTCTCGGTAATGTCGCGAGCTCTCAAAACTATTCCGCTCTTATTATCATCGAGTTTCATACGATGAAAATGGATTTCGAAATACCTGCCCTTCAATTTTTCGGACGTATAAGTTTCCGTAAACGATTTTACCGTTAGCGCTTTATTGAGCACTTTTTCCCAGTACAGTCTGTCGTCTAAAGGAAAGATTTCCAGGAAGTTGCAGCCTTCGTCGTAACCTGCCCTGCCGTATAAAACCATATACGACTTGAATTTATTGTTGCAACGGAGAATTTTAAAATCCTGGTCGAGAAGACAGAACATATCGTCCGTATCGATTAATACGTCGAGCAACTCATAAGGATCTATTTGAGTCCAATGTTCGCTATTTGCTATCTTATGATTCATTAAAAAACGGAATCCCACTTCTCCACCCTTATTATCGATAAAATTCAGGATTTATTTAAATTTATTTTGTTATTTATTCGAATTTATAATTCATTTCGGTTATTATTTTTGTGTGTATTATTCAAAAATCAGAGGTATTATGGATACTTTAATGGTAAGCATATCGGGCATAAGAGGAATCATCGGAAAAGGTCTCTATCCTTCCACAATTGTAGAATACACGTCGGCGTATGCGGATTTCTGCGGCAAGGGCAAAATTGTAGTAGGCAGCGACGGACGCATTTCGGGAAATATGGTTAAAAATATAGTTATCGGAACGCTTCTGGCTAAAGGAAACGATGTAATCGACCTCGGAATTTGCCCTACTCCCACAGTCCTTTTCAACGTAAAAAATCTGAAAGCTGTCGGCGGCATTCAGATTTCAGCAAGTCATAATCCGAACGAATGGAACGCTTTGAAACTTCTGAATAAAAAGGGCGAATTCATGAGTCCCGAAGAACACAAAAAGATGATATCGCTCCTGAAAGAAACTCAGAACCGTTATGCCAAATGGAATGAACTGGGGAGCGTAACTCATTACGAAAAAGGGCTTTACGACCACATCGATGCGATTCTTTCGATGCCTTATATCGATTTAAAGAAAATTCGTAGGAAAAAATTTAAGGTCGTACTCGATTGCGTTAACGGAGCGGGCGCCTACTCTATGCCCTATCTTCTCAAAAAATTCGGATGCGAAATTATCGAAACCAACTGCGATAAAAGCGGAATTTTTCCGCGACTGCCCGAGCCGGCGCCGGAAAATTTGACTAAGACGATGAAACTAGTAAAAAAATCCAAAGCCGATTTCGGAATCGTAGTCGATCCCGACGTGGACAGACTTGTATTGATTACCGAAAACGGCAAACCTTTCGGCGAAGAAAATACGATTACTCAAGCGGTCAAATTTATTTTATCCCGAAGAAAAGGCAACGTAGTTGTAAATCTATCCACGACCCGCGCTGTGGACGACGTAGCCAAAAGTTTCAAATCGAAAGTTTACAGGTCGCCCGTTGGCGAAGCAAATGTCGTAAAAAAAATGAAGCAAGTAAAAGCAGTTATCGGCGGAGAAGGCAGCGGCGGAGTTATACTGCCTTCGGTTAATTTCGGACGCGACGCTTTAGTCGGAACCGCTCTTCTGCTTCAGCATCTGACGGAATTCGGCGGAACTATGACTGAATTGAAAAATGAACTGCCCCGGTATTTCATCGTGAAACGCAAAATCGAAATCGGCAGAAGAGACCCCGATAAGATTCTGAATAAACTGGCAAAGAAATATTCGAAGCACAATCCGAACAACGAAGACGGTCTCAGAATCGATTTCGAAGATCATTGGGTGCATTTCAGAAAATCGAATACCGAACCGATAATCAGATGCATAGTTGAAGCCGATTCACAAAAAAAAGCCATCGAGTTGATCGAGAAGTATTTGAAGGAATTGTAAGTCATCGGAGCAGACATTAATGCCTGCTCCGCATTAATTTTTATCTGTAAAATTCGCTGATTTTTCGAACTACGAATTCGATTTGCTCTTCCTTCAATTCGGGATAAATCGGCAATGCCAGCGAAGTTTCGGCTGCCAGATTCGATACCGGATAGTCGCCGTCGACGGCGTTCAAATATGCGAAACATTCCTGACGGTGAAATGGAACCGGATAATAGACTTCGCAGCCGATCTCATTTTTCTTCAGGTGTTCCAGTAAAGCGTCGCGATTGGCAACGCGAATTACAAACTGATTGTAAATATGGTAATTCTTAAGTCCGTTTATATTTTTATATACCGCTTCCGGCAGAATAATTTTTTCGGGTTTTAAATAATTGTTTTTATCGTCTACTAGTCCTGTCTTTTCGAACAAATCGTAATAGAGCCGGGCGTTCGCTCTCCTTTTCTCCGACCATTTGTCGAGGTGCGGCAGTTTAACTCTCAATACGGCAGCCTGAAGAGCGTCGAGTCTGAAGTTTCCGCCGATAACTTTATGATAATATTTCGGTTCCATACCGTGCACGCGCATAATCTTGAGGCGGTGATAAATTTCCTCGTCGTTCGTAGTAACTATTCCGCCGTCGCCGAAACCTCCCAAATTCTTGCTAGGGAAGAATGAAAAGCATCCCGTATGACCGATAGTTCCCACAAAACGACCGTCTTTATACTGAACGCCGATAGCCTGCGCTCCGTCTTCTATCACATAGAGGTTATGCTTTCGAGCTACTTCCATTATCTCGTCCATTTCCGCGCTTTGCCCGTAAAGATGCACGGGAATTATAGCTTTGGTTTTAGGCGTTATCTTTTTTTCGATTTCTTTCACGTCGATATTGAACGTTACGGGATCGATATCCGTAAATACGGGCGTGGCGTCGAGCCGGGCCACGACTCCGGCAGTTGCAAAGAACGAATACGTAGGCAGGATAACTTCGTCTCCGCTTTTTATTCCGAGCGCCATTAAGCTGAGCAAAAGAGCGTCGGTTCCAGAGGAAACCCCGACGGCGTATTTTGCTCCCGTATAATCGCATATTTCCTTTTCCAACGCTTCGACTTCGGGTCCCAATATAAAGTATTGCGATTCGACTACCTTCATAATCGCTCGGTCGATTTCTTCTTTGATCGATTGGTATTGCGGTTTTAAATCCAAAAGCGGCACTTTCATAAAAACTCCTCAAAATTATTTGGATAAAATTAAACAAATATGAATTGAATAACTAAACTGAAAATTTATTTTTGAAAATTATTTGCGTTTTCCATTCCGGATTTTTCATGCCGGACGGTAAGCTTTGAATGCCTTCGTTACATTTGTTGTGCGACTCTAAAGCTTATCGAATCTTTTTAGCGAAGGTTAGATTTTTTTTGCTATATTAATCGAGCTAATTTATGAGAATGAAAAAAGTAATTAGAGACGGAAATCAATCTTAACTGTTTTCTATCCATTAATTTTACGGTGCGGAAATGAGATTATCCGAAAACATTCAAAAACTAAAAACGAATTTCAAATCTTCATTTTGGGTAGCCAACGGAATGGAGCTGTTCGAAAGACTGGCATATTACGGTCAGGCTACCATTTTAAGCATATTCCTGCGCGACCATCTCAAATTTACGGAAGTAGAAGCCGGACAGCTATCGTCGATATTCGGCGGACTGATTTACCTGCTGCCGATTTTTGCCGGCGCAATTGCAGATAAAACGGGATTCAAAAAAGCCTTTTCGTTCGCATTCGGAGTTCTTGCAGTCGGTTATTTTCTAATCGGCGCCACAGGAATGAAAACTTTTTCAGGTTTGATTCCCGAATCGCTCCTGTTTCCGTTCCTTACAGTCATATTGATTTTCACGGCGCTTGGAGGCTCGTTTATCAAGCCGAGCGTACTGGGCACCGTAGCGCTTTCGACCAACGAAGAAACAAAATCGCTCGGATACGCTATCTATTACTGGCTCGTCAATATCGGCGCAGCCATCGGTCCCCTTCTGGCTTATCTTGTAAGAGATTACTTCGGTATTGAGTTCGTCTATCTCGTCTCGGCTATCAGTTGCGCCATGATGTTTTTCGTAACGCAATTTTTTTATAAAAATCCGGTTCAAAATTCCGATTCTCAGGACTTAAAAACCGTATTCAGCAATTTGATAAAAGTGCTCACAAACTTACGATTTATGTCGTTTTTGCTGATATTCGGACTCTACTGGGTGCTTTTCTGGCAATTTTTTATAATAATCCCGTTTTATATTTCCGACTTTATTTCGCTCGACACACCGATAGAATTGATATTATCTACGGGCGCATGGACAATAATTTTATTTCAGATACCCGTAAATCGTCTAACAAAAAAGATATCGACTCAAACTGCAATTGTTATCGGTTTCGCGCTGGCGACTTTTACATGGTTAATCTGGTATTTTGCGCTGCCGGTTACAAACGGAGCTACGATTAATCTTTTCGGAGGCGAGGTAGCGGCGAGTATACCTTTAATCGTTTTCGGCATATTCCTCTTTTCGATTGGCGAACAGACACAGGCTCCTCGATTTTACGAATATATAGCCGACCTGGCGCCCAAAGGTCAGGAAGCGTTATTTCAGGGATATGCCTTTTTGCCGATTGCGCTGGCGTGGGGATTCGGCGGTACGTTCGGCGGATGGATCTATCAGCTTTTTACAAAAGAAATCGACAATCCTCAGATGATTTTTCTCGTCATGAGCGGAATAGGTTTACTGGCAACGGTGCTGATGCTAATATATAACAAATTAACAAAGTCTAAAGGATAGTCAAAAGAAAAGATTGAGTTGTTTTTCGTTATTGATTACGGCTGCTTCGTGTTCGAGCAGCCATTTTTTTCTCCAGACTCCGCCCGAATAACCAACAAGACTTTTGTCCGAGCCGATTACTCTGTGACACGGTATAATAATCGGAATTTTGTTGTCGCCGTTTGCCCTTGCAACCGCTCGTATCGACCTCTCGTTCCCCAGCTCCCGAGATAATTTCAAATATGAAATTGTTTTGCCGTAAGGAATTTTCAAAAGTTCGTTCCAAACGCGTTTTTGGAATTCCGTTCCCTCCGGGTCGATATTAACGCTGAAGTCTTGTAACTCACCCTTGAAATATTGATTCAATTCTTCTACGCACTTTTCGAGAATTTTGTTCGGAATTTCCTGTTCCAATTCCACTCCGTCTATATCGAGAATAAAATGGATCGATTTGACGGCATTTTCGTCGGCGGTTATTTTCAATTTTCCGAGCGGAGAGTCGTAATATGTCAAATATTTACCCGGCATGAAACTCCCGATTTATCGGAGTATAATATAACTAAGAAGCTGAATAAATTCTGGTTAAAATTTCGATTACTTTGTCCCGGAGCAGAGGTTTTGAAATAAAATCGGTAAATCCTGCCGCAATAAAATTCTCTCTTGCTCCCGGCTGCATATACGCAGTTGATGCAATTATGGGTATATCTTTATAGCCCGGCATTTTACGCACTATACGGAGCACGTCCAGTCCGTTATACTCTCCCTGTAAATTGATATCCACAATCAGGAAATCGAAACGTCTGGTCTTCAGGAGAGGAATAGCCGCTTCGAGACTGGGAGCTACTTCGATCGTTTTGAGATCTTTCATTTGACTTTTAAACAATATCTGCGAGTCCACCTGGTCTTCGAGATAAAGACAAGTCATTGAAGTTAAGTCAAGTTTTTTCAACATGTTAGTTGCTTGTTTCTCAACTACATTAGAGATTGGTTTCTCTGCAGGTCTCTCGAATTTCTCTTCAACCGGTCTCGGGCTTTCTTCAATTTCGATTTCCCCGCCTTCGAACGGAGTAAATTTAAAGGGTACAACTATTCCCACCCGTTTTTTGTCCTTATCGCCTAAAGTTTTAAAACTTATTCCGAGTATCTCCATCAGTTTTTTGGCAAGTTTCATCGAAAATCTTGAGAATCCGTAATTCCTTCGGTTCAGGTTTTCGTCGTCGGTTAAGATATCGTGCATCCCCTTCAAAAGGTAAGGGCTTGCTCCCTCTTTAAGGTCGTCTATTAGAATAATCAAGTTATCGTCGTCTTCTTTCTTTGCCGACAGCTTCAATTCTTTTTCTTTGGTAATAGTGACGGCAAAATTTATCAGCATTCCGAGAAGACTTAAAAACTTTTGTTTGTCGGTTTCGAATTCGAGCGACGAGGATATTTTACCTTCTTTAACCGTTTTGCCGTGTTGTTTGGCGGTCTTTGTAATTACTTCTTCCAGTTCCGGTAGTAAGTCGGTTAACCTTACGTTCTCAATCTTGTATTTGATATTCTTTCGCAGGAATGCGGCGTATTCTACTGCGTTGTCCATAATTTGAAGAAGGGTTCTCTGATTCTCCTTAATAATTTCGACCGATTCTTTCTGTTCATCATTCGGATTTTCGATATTTTCCCATAAGTCCTGCGTAAAACCCATTATTACATTCAAAGGAGTCAACAACTCGTGGAATAAATTAGAAAGAAAAGCCGCATCGATATTGGAAGTTTCGTTAGCAACTTCAGCCGTTAAGTTTCGCTTTTCTTCGGGCTGGAGCCGGATTAAAAAGACCACCTGTTCAACTTTTCCTTCGTAATCTTTAATCTTGCTAGCCGCAATTTCGGCTTCAGTCAATTCGCCTTCGGATTTTTTGACGGAGACGTTTAATTTAATTGTATTGTTCGATTCGGCGTGCAAAACATTTTTATTGACTACAGCCCTGTCTTCGTCCGAAACTATACTTATAATCGGTCTGCCTTCGAGTTCCCTTTGCGAAAAGCCGAGCTGACGGGTCACGGAATCGTTTATAGAAACTATGAATCCGTCCTTATCGGTTACGATTACCAGGTCGCCCGTATTTTCAAAGACATGCCTGTATAGTTGATTCTCCCTTCTGGTTTTCAGTTCGAACGAAACTTCTCTTACCAAATTCAAATGAGCTTTTTTACCTTTATAAGATATCTCAACGCTTTTGATTGTAACATAAATATCTTTGCCGTCGCTTCTTTTATGTTTGAGCGGCTTGCCGCGCAGCGATTTGTCGTCGCTCTGGATCAAAGCCTGAACGTCTTCGGGCGCATATAAATCCGTCAAATCGAGTTCCAGAAATTTTTCTTTCGAATAACCGTATAATTTGAGCGCTTCGTCGGTAACGGCGAGGAATTTCAGATTTTCCAGGTCGTATACATAAGCTGCGTCGGGCACTATTTTAAGGTAATCTTCGATATCCAGACTTGCGTTCTCATCCGTCTGCTTCTCAACATGATATCCGGACAATATAACTCTGTCGACTTCCTTCAATGCGGTGAACGAATACAGCTTTTTATCAGCGGTTTCGATATCGAAAAGTTTATCTTCATACTTTTTATTTTCTTTCAGGAAAGAAGCGATTTTATTTACCGCATCCCTGCCGAAAACTTCGTGAAGTTTTGATTTCTTCCCGGACAGCTCGAAAACGCTTTCGAATTTTTCGTTGTATTCCGTTAACTCGAGGTTCTCGCCGACAACACAGGCGGGGAGCGGTATATGCCGTGTCAACGAGCGGACAATTTCCTTATCAGTTTCGACGTACGAAAATCCGATCAATGCTATTACATTATTTTCGAGGTCGCAAACCGGCAGCAGATAAATTGAGAAATTTTTCGTATCGCCCGCCGATTTCAATCCGCTTACGGCAATTATATTCGAAGTGTTTTTAATATATTCGTTGAGACGGGAATAGAGATTCACAAGATATTTTGGAAGGTAATCGCTTTCGCTCTTATTCTCGAGTTTTGAAGGCGTTGTGCCAAGCCACGACGCATACGCCTCGTTAGCGACCACAATTTTATCGTCCCGGTCTTTAATCCAAAAGAAATTTTTCAAACCGTTAATTTCTTTCTGGAATTTTACTTTTTCAATAAATGTAAAAGGATAAGAATTTTTTACTCTGTCTATTACCTTCAGAATTTCGTCGTCCTCTATTAAGTCCTCTATCTGATTGAGGGCTATTCTAATTTTATATGTATCCGTTTCCTCCGTCTTCGATTTTCCGGATAGAATGAAGTCGATATAAAAATAGATGTTGTTTTCGCTTTTTAGAGGAGTGTAAACAAGAGTATAAGTCAGTCTGTTGTCGTTAATGGTCAAAGGCAGATCAAACGCAGCGGGAGCGTTATTTCTTCTGCATTCTTCAAACTTTTCGATTATTCTGAATTTATATTCTTTGTCGACCGATTGGACGTCTTTCCAATACTGCAAGAAATTATTCTGGGGAGAAAGTCCCGGGAATAATTTTTTAATATCGTTGCTTACTGCGATAATCTTGCCGTTTTTGTCGACGATCAAACCGTGCTTATTTTCGTAATTCACTTTTAATTCCTTAGTCATGGCACAGTGATAGTGGCAATATTGGAATAATCCGTATAAATTCTGTTACCGAGCTTTTGACGCACGCGGTATTGATAAGTGACTCCCGATGTAACCGACGTATCGAACACAAACGTTGTGTCCGAATCGACCGACATTAATTCATTGAATTCACCCGAAGTTCCGATTCTCCTTTCGACAATCAACGAAACCGAGAGTTTCAGTTTATCGTTGTTTAGCCATTCCAGGCGGACGATATTGGGAGCGTAGACAGACGCATTGAGATTCGACGGCGCTTCCACGTCGGTATAATAAGTTGATATCGTTACTTCGTTGGAATATCCGCTTACGGACGTGGCCGTAAAATAAGCGACACGATATTTATACGCTTTGCTTCCTTCCACATTGTGGTCTTCGTAGTAGGTTTCATTCGGCCCGGTAATATCGATCAGTTCCCAGACGCCCGAAGAAGAATTATATCTTTCAATCTTAAAGCCCAATTCGTTGACGGCGAAGTCGTTCCATTTAAGAATAACCTTATGAGTTCCGATCGCTTCTGCTTGAAGATTCCACAATCCTCCGGGCAGAGAAGACGTGCTCACTTCATTGCTGAATTCCGAGTTTCCGGATTCGTTGAAAGCTCTTATTTTATAAAAATAATCCGTAAACGGAGACACACCGTTGTCGATTGTGCTGATTGTATTCGGAGGAAGCTTAATAATCAGGCTGTAGGAACCAGTTCCCTCTTTTCGCCACACTTCGAAACCGTCCTCATTTGTCGAATTATCCTGCCAAAGTAGCGTCACCGTATAGTCGCCAGTTCTTTTAATAACCAGATTCGAAGGCGCATTCGGAACTCTGTCTTTAACGTAAATATTGCTCTGGACTTCGCTTTCTTTGGCTTTTCCGTTTTTATTATAAACTTTTACAAAATAACTTATCCTTTTACCCAGCAACGCCTCGCCTATATTGAGATAGAGCGCAGGATTTGTGCCGTCCGTATTTTGTTCAAATCGTTCTGTAAAAGTATCGTTTACATAAATTTCGTAGAATGAAAGTCCTTCTCCGCCGGCGCCGTCGGCAGCTTGATAATTAATCAAATTCTGACCTACCATAACTGAATCCCCGCTTGCCGGCGAAAAAATTTCGATGGAAGGCTGCGCCGAGGTCGTCTGTGTGTTTGTAATCGGTTCTACGCATCCTCCGACGACTATTGCAAGAGTTATAAACAAATATATTTTGAATATTTTGTGCATCATACGCTGTTTTCGTCTATATTTTCAAAATCGATCAACAACGAACGAGTTTCGTGCGATTTCATCCTGTCAATATAAAAAATTACGGCTTGATTATCTTTTCTTACTTCGTAGCGGGGTATTTTTGTATTCAACATATCAGAACTTATCTTCACGTTTTTCACTTTTTTATTGAGGTTAACTTCGACTACGGCATTTTCAATGTCGTACTCGGACGGATTCGTAAGCTCTACCGCCACTCTTCTTTTGCTTCTCGATTCGTATCTTACTTCGAGGCTTTGCTTCTTGCGCCACCAACTTTTTAATTCGTCCAACGAAGTAATCCAGAAGTCCTTTCCTTTGGCGTATCTGATTACGTCGTTAATAACCGAAACGTATTGAGGCTGGAGTTGATAATTCGTATGAACCTTAAATACGAAAAGACCGCCCTCAAAGAGGAGTCTGTCGACGTCTTCTTCGTAAGTATATCTTTGAAATTTGGTTTCCGTCAATCCGTAATTGCGTATAACTTCGTAGTCGTCACGCGCGGTTTTGGTAATAATCATAATTTGTTTGTTGTTCCGAATTTTAATTTCGGGCACCGACCTGTCGGTAAGCGAATCGGTCAAAAGGAATCCGATATCTCTATTGGCCAGCGCCTGTAGAGTAAAATCGTTATAAAAACCGTATAGAGGCATAACCGCTTTAATGGGCTTACCGATAATCTTACCGATTGTATCCTGCGCAAACGCAATATTCGACAACTGGGTTTGCTTGTCGTAAAGCTTGTTTACGGTGTCTTCGGGAAATTCTAGGAACCCGATATCGACAATCGCCCCTATATCGCCGTTCTTTGCTAGCGATCTGACAACTGATTTATTTTTCAATGCGGTGTAAGGGTCGATGAAATATGTGGGTTTAATGTTATACTTACCGGTTACGGAAGCGATCGTTCTGATATTGCCCAGAGCTTCGTCGACAGTTGGGGCTAAAATCATGGCGGCTTTATAATCGCCCGGCCAATCTTTTGTATAAGCCGTCGGATTATATGTCAGCCAGTTTATTGAATTGTTGAACAGTTTTTCGAAGTAAACGAAATCTTTCTGGACGCCCAAAACCGAATTAATTTCGAAACCGAACCAAACGAACCTTCCCCGGCCGTATGTTCCGAAAGCAATGCCCGCGCTCTTCTGAATTTCTTCTCTTACCAGCCCGGCTTCCCTGCGGAAGTCGTACCAAAAGCTTACCTGAGTCGTGCGGGGTTCGATTACTTCGGCATAAATCGGTCTGTCCCATGTTGCAATTTTAAGAGCGTATCCGGTCGGTATACCGGCGGTTAACGGCAAATTGCCTCTAAGCGTGTGTATTTTATAAGTTTCCTCGGGTTTGATTTCCTTGTTGAATTTCAGACCGAAGACTTCAGTATAGAAATCCCAACCGCGCCATTTGCCTTCGTCCGAGAAAGTCGCAGGACCTCCGGTAACGAAAATGCTGCCTCCGTTTTCGACGTATTTTTTGAGCGCAATAATTTGCCGGTCGCTCAAGGATTTCGATCCTGGCAGCACGATGATTTTATAGCCGTAATGTTCGCCGCTTTCGATTTTCCGGTCGTCGATTACGTCGTATTTATAGCCTGCATTCGATACGAAACGCTCCCAAGTATCGATATTGTCCTTTAGCCAGGTGCTTCCCGAGGGCAACATATTTTCGGTATAACGGGAATAAAGAATGGCAATTTTTCCGGCTTTTTCGTCTTTGATAAGATTTTCTTTTGTAGGAATGATTTCCCGTATTTCGTAATCGCCGTAGATGTTCTTGAGAATGAGAAGAAATACAAGAAGAGCCGTAAAAAGCAGCACGAGTCCGCTTAAAAATATAATTAAGTAATTAACCCTCAGACCTTTATAATTTTCTTTTACCGCCACCTGAGGTTATCCTCTGTTTTTTTCCGTTGAACTGAGGGCTCTTCGTACCCTTCGGAAGTATAA
The DNA here is from genome assembly GCF_049325435.1 of Melioribacter sp. NCBI lineage: Bacteria > Pseudomonadati > Ignavibacteriota > Ignavibacteria > Ignavibacteriales > Melioribacteraceae > Melioribacter > Melioribacter sp. The sequence continues at coordinate 76,175 of NZ_JBMOLD010000001.1, forward strand.
CGCATAAACTTTTTCCGATGCCGTTCAACCGTTGGAGTTCTTTCCTCTCTGGTAAAATCGCCCTGATACGAAGCGGGCGCCGGACCGACATAAGTGGGTCTCAGTTCCGGTCTTTCCATTTGTTCTCTCGGCGGTTCGTAACCCGCCTGCTGTTCGAATGTACTTCTGTACTGCGGCGCTTCAGCCGCCATCGGAGGCGGAGCCACTAATTCCGCCGGCACGGCAGCGGGTTGAGCGGCCTGCTCGGATACGCCTTTTCTTTCTCTTACTTTATAGAGAATGTACGCCCCGACAGCCAATATAAATGTCGAAATCGTTGCGACCAATACAATCAATGATAAAATCGGTATTAATTCCATTTCCTACCTCGGTTTTACTTATTATCTGGATGCACCCACCCGTTCGAGTTTTCCCCAGGTCATACTGAATCCGATAAACTCTTCTACAGTAGCCATAGCCTTTGTAACGTCAATCAGCAATATAAAAAAGACCCGGTAAATAATCGCATACGGCACAAGCCTGAACTCTTCCCTCTCGGCGGCGATACAAAAAACCGCCGACATCAGATCGAGTACGGCAATGCCCACCCACCAGAGAAATAGCGTAATATGAATTCCATAGAAAATTGCCACTATAATAAAATAGAGATTGACAAAAATATTCATAGCAGGCCATATCAGAGCTTCGTAGAACATCGACCACATAATAAAACTGTTATTAAAATTAAGAGTGGGATTATAGAGATATTTTTTGTGTTTTCTGATAGCCTGCAAAATACCGCGCGTCCATCTGTATCGCTGTTTGAGAAGCTGATAAATAGTTACTGGAGCCTCTGTGTATGCAATGGCTTTCGGCTCATAGACGATTTTCCATCCTTTAGCCAGAATTTTAAGAGTAATGTCGGCGTCTTCGGCAAAAGTATCGCTCGAATAAAATCCTGCGTCTCTCAATGTCGATTTTCTGAATACGCCGATGGGACCCGGAATAATATTTACCATTTGCATAAATCCCTGAGCGCTTCTTGCCAGATTCAATCCTTCGAGATATTCTAGAGCCTGCAAGTCGGTCAGCATTTTCTTTCGGTTTTGCACTTTAACGTTGCCGGCTACCGCTCCTACTGCCGGGTCAACGAAATGCCGCATTGCCATTTTCAATGTATCAGTAGTCAATTGCGAGTCGCCGTCCATACAAAGCACAAATTGCGCTTCGGAATATTGAATGCCGGCGTTCAAGGCTTTCGATTTACCGCCGTTGGGTTTGTTGATCAACGAAACTTTTATCATGGCTCTTTTGCCTTTATGATATCCCACCAGGCTTTCTGCAATTTCAGCCGTATCGTCGGTCGAGCCGTCGTTTACGATTATGATTTCATAATTCGGGTAGTCGAGTCCGAGCAACGATTCAACGGAAGATTTAATTATTTTCCCTTCATTATAAACGGGAACGATAATCGAGACGAAGGGATAATATCCCGGCTTGGTTTCGACTGTATATTTAGTCAAATAAAAATACGACATGAAAAGGATACCGAAATAGCGGATCAAAAGAATAAACAGGAAAATTACCAGAGATACAATCGACGAATAAACGAACAGACCGCTCCATGTCAGCACTGTAAAAGGCATTGTATAGATAATAGTCAAAATCAGGAACAACGAAATCAATCCCGATATAATCATCGTCCGGATTTTTTCGCGCGCCACATTCCGTTTGGGCGGCTTTATTTCCCTGTTGTCCAGAACTATTTGATATTTTGATTTTTCCTGTTTCATAAAATTTACACTATAATCATATTATATTACTCAATAACAATGCCATAGATTTTCTTCAATTACAAACGATATTCAGACTTTCCGAATCCGAAGCCAAATACAATTTAGATAAAATGACTCAAAATTAGACATTAAGAATATAGTCTTTTCAATAAATTATTGCAAGCTAATAAGTTACATTATTAAGCTAATTTTTTAGTGTAAAAGAATCAATATAACTTATTATTTTCTTAAAAAAATATTACCTGGAGGAATAAGCTTTCATAATTGCATTAAAGAGCAGCTCCGCAACTCTTTTGCCGCCGATTTTTGTAAAGTGTGAATAGTCTTTAAGAGCCATCGGCGGATTGGCGTTAACCCAGTCTTCCATCGAATTTTCGCCTCCCATCGCTTCCCACAAATTCCAGAAAGCAATTTTACCATCGCTTACAATTTGTTTCTGCGCATTCAAAAGCAAAGGAACGTCGGGATTCGTAATAAACCGTCCGCCTCGTTTCATTGTTTTATCGCCGACTCCCACCAGAATAAATCCGATTTTCGGAAAGACTTTTCTGAAATGTTCTATTACCTTCAGCATTTTATTTTTATAAAGTTTATAGATGGCTTTATTGGGAGAGTTTACGTTGGCGCCGTATGTAAGAATAATCAAACCGTAATTCGTAAGTTTTGCATAATCCCGTAGAATTTCTTCGGGAATGTCGGTTAACGAAACTCCGCTGTTGCCCGGCATCGGGAAATTATCGAGATAAATGCCGGAGCCGCTTTCCAGACTTACGCCGTAAATATAAGGCCGTTTTCCTTCGATAAATTTAATCAGGATCGAATTGGCATCGCCTTTTGCGTCGATAATCATTTCCTGCACATTATTCCCTTCTTTAAGACTAACTCTTACAGGCGAACCGTTATCGATCGTATATTCGATAACGCTGTTGCTTGCCGCATTACTGTAGAACAAACGCGCATATTTAAATGACGAGGCTGATTTTAATTCTCTGCCCGTTTCATATTTAACCCAGCTGTTTTTGTTAGGAATGGCTACCGAGCCGCTTATGCCGATGGGTAAATTATCGGGATTCCTTGTAATAACAGACACATAGTCCCAGTCGTCGGAATAACTGTGACGAGTCGTCGTCCTCATTCTGATATCGTTGGCAATAATTTGCATCATTCCGACGCCCTGTCCGCCGAATCTTGTTTGGAAATATTCTCTCAGGTATTCCGATATAACATCGCCCTGAATTAACGAATCGCCGAAATGCGCTATCCTTAAAACTAAATTTCCGTCTTTGTTTTTCAAACGGTCGAGCTGCTCGAAAAAGTATTCTAATTGCTCCAAATTGCCCGTTAAAGGCTCGTCCTTGCCGAGCGAGAAATAGAGGACGTCGTTTTTCGGACCGACAAACTCTATTTTCACGGGTTCGGATGCAAAAGCGAAATTATGTGTAAATAATAATATTAAAAATGTAATACGTAACATGGAATTCCTTTCAAATTAATAAATGTTCCAGAAGAGCGATAAATATGCAGAAAGAGCTTTATAACCGGTATCGTACCTGTAGCTGTTTGCATACGATATTCTGCCGGAAATATAAAAATATTCAAATGGTTTATAAACGGCGTCCGCGTAAAGTTCACTTACGATAAAATCGAGAACTGGAAGATATCCCACTTTACCGCCTGTTTTCAACGCAAGTTTTTCGCTGTTTTCGAGTATGAAATCCGCCCATAAACTGTGGGATATATAATTTTGCGGCGTAAAATAATAGGGCGAGTTGAAACCGTAATCTGCAAAATAATATTCGTAACCGATCACGCCGCTTCCCTTTTCTTTTTCTTCCTCAATGAGAGAATTGAACGTAAAAAATCTTTTCCCGATTCTGAGTTGAAAATCGTTGCCGATATTTCCGTCGGTGACGCTGAGATAGTTATAAAACAATGACAAATAGAGCGTCTTTTTGTAATTGTAAGAAGAATTAAATCGATAAATGTCCGTATTCATACGGTACGGCACAAGAAGCGGCGAAAGCAAAATCAAACGAGCGTCGTTCCTTTCGAACGAAAATGCAGCGGAAAATTTGTCTTCTATAAAATATCTGACCATTGCGTCCCAGACATTTTTCCTCTGCTCGCCCGAGATATTAAGTTCGCCCTTGCTTCCCGTTAACACCAAATTTTTTAGCGGATAAATACTGGCGATTAATTTTAAACCCGTCAAATGCTTTACGTACGAATTGTTTTTAAACCCCGCTCGCTGCCATTGAGCGCCGAATCCCAGAAATCCGAGAAACCCGCCTTCCACTCTTGCCCCGTAATTGAAATAGTCGAGGTCAAAATTGTCGATGTATTTTGTAGTATAAGGAGTTATGTTAATATTTGTCGGGAAAAGTCTTCTGACGAAATCACGAAACGAAATAAGTCCTTTTTCGAGTCCGTACGGCGGAATCCAGCTTAATCTTTGTTTAACGAGATTGATGTTCAAAGAATCCGTAAATTCTTCTTCCAGCTCTTCGTAAATATCTTCGGCGTCGCCCCATTCCCGGCGAGCCGCATAAGCGTCTCCCAAAAACATTTTTTGATATCTCACCTGTTGCAACAAATCTCTATCTTCAATCTCGTTTTCGAGTTCTTCGATTAAATCTTCGGCTTCTTCGAGCTTGCCCGATTTCGTCATGTAGCCAGCCATCAATACATATTTCTGATCGATTTCTCTTTGCGTCTTCGGGTCGTCGGTTTTCGACAGGACGGTTTTGTAGACGGAATCGGCTTTGCCAAAAAATCCGGCAGCGGCAAAAGCGTCTCCTTTGAGTAAAAGGATCTGCATATCGGGCGCGTCGACATTTGCGAGTTTTTCCATTTCGCTCTTAATTGCCGCTGTGTCTCCCAATTCATGATAAATTTTGATTCTTTCGACGGCAATTCTGAAATCGAATTTGTCGTTCGGATCGTATTTTTCATAGAGCAATCTGTCGTAAATTTCGAGCGCCTTCTCTTCAGCTCCGCCGCATGCGAGTATGCCGGCATATTCAGCGTATTCCTCGCGGGTCGGCTCCGGTTTCTTTTCGAAATATTCTTCGTATTTGGCGCGCGCTTCTTCGCATTTTCCTTCCGAATAAAGAATTTGCGCTTCGCCTCTAATTTCAAGCGCTTTTAGTTCTTCATAAGCCGACAAATGCAGTTCGTAAGTGCTTTCGACGCTTGCGACCAATTGAGAATTCGGCGCCAATTGTTTTGCAATATCGAGATATTTCTTCGCCTCGTCGAAATTCTTTTTCCATGAATAAAGAGAAACAAGCGAAAGATACGCCTGCAATTCCCGAGGCTTTTTGTCGATTACTTCCAGTAAATATTTTTCAGCCAGATCGAGATCTAAAACAGTCCAGACGGCAATTTGCGCCCGCAGCAATTTATAATCCGTATTTTCAGGGTCAAGTTCGATCAATTTATCGAGCTGCGCAATGGCGCGTTCCCATTCATAATTCCAGGCGCAATATCTGGCATAAGCATACCGTACGTCCAAATCTGAATCTTCGGGTTTATCGGCAAGGTATTCCGACAAGACTTCGATTGCATCGTCGTATTCAATAAGATTCGAATAGGCTTCGGCTAGTTTAAGAACCGCTTCTTTATCGCCGGGATTGTTTTTAAGAATTTCGGTATAATACGCAATTTTACTGTTGTTTGTACTGTCCCGATAATTCGTTACTAGATTGTAAAGCGCTTGAAATTTTTCATTGTCGTAATATTTGTTCTGGAGAAGAGTCAACTGTTGGTAAGCTTCTTCATAACGATTTGCTTTAACAAGGTTTTGAGCCAGAAGGAAACGAATACTGTCGTTTTCCGGATATCTGTTGACTATCGAATAGTAGCGGTCGATCGGATAAACTCTTTCGAAAGAACGCGGCTGATTCAAACGGAGATAAGCTTTGTTTTGAGCCAGGTCCAAACCGTCCTGCGCTTCTTTGAAAAATGGTTTCATTTCCAGAGCTCGTTTGAATGCGTCTTCGGCAATATCATACTTGCCCAGCCACAAAGTAAAATAACCGTAACGGCTCCATAAACGCCAGTCGTCCGGATGACGTTCTACATACTTCTTCAGAATTTTTTCGCCTTTACTGATCGAGCCGGTTTTTGCCAGGATTTCAGTATAACGAATAATTTCGTCCGGCGAGGCGTTGTCGTCTCTTTTTAGATATTCGTCGTACCAATATTCTGCATTCTGCCATTCTTCGAGCCACCTGTACGACTTACCGATTTCAAGGTAATAAAAAGGATAATCGGGATTTACCGCTATGTCCCGTTTATGTCCTTCGATTTTCTGATAGAGCTGCTGATGCCAGTACGATATAACCCGGTTCAAATCTTTTGAGATCACTAAATTTGCCGGGTCGAGCCGCAGGGCGCGTCGCAAATCGAGAACCGCATACTGAAATTGCGTCATCTGCTCGTAACAGAGTCCCCTAAGATGATAGCCCTCGGCCAACTGAGGGTTTAACGAAATATATTTATTCAATTGGTCGACGGCTTCGGCGTATCGACCTTCGTTCATCAGGTTTTGCGCCTGCCTCTTGACGGCTTCCGATTGAGCTTGAGAAAATAAATTGGATGTAAATAAAATCAGAAGAAGAATTATTTTTATACGGACAATCATCATCCTAAAAATTTATTTAAAGGCTGATACGCATTCGTAGCTGAAGTTTCCGCCGACAATACGTATTCCATTAACGACTCTGCGTTGTCGAAACGTTCGTCGATTGCCGTATTAAATATCGAGATGTAGTCCATTATCGCTTTAAGATACGCGGGGTCTTTACTCGGCAGATTATTTTGCACCGTAGTAATTAAATCGACCACGCCTTTCAAACTCCCTTTTACCAAAAGCACAATCACTTTGTTTTCGATTACGCAAATCTTGTCTTTTTTGCTCGTCGATATTCTAATAGAATTTTGCAATTGATTGACAGAGAGCAATCCTTTTACCTGAGCTACAGGATCTAGTTTGAAGGATACGATATAAAATATTTGTCCGGTGCTTTTGTAGAGGGCGATCTGATTATTCAGAATTAACAGAAAGTCGTTGTAATTATAGATATTAGAAAACGCGTACGGTTCGGGCGGAATATCGATACGCGTCTGTTTTGTAGGGAATCCTTGAAAATGATTTTCTCTGGTCGGATACGTCGCTTCGTATTCTTCGGTTGCAAATGTTTCTTCGTGAAACTCTGTTGTAATTCCTTTATTCGGACGAATTCTGTATTCGGAAGCAAATTCTCCTTCGGTATGCCCTACATTCGGCGTTATTGTAACTCTGCCTCCCTGGAAACGCGAAGAACGGTCGCTCGGTTTCGACAAGCGAATTATTCCGGTAACAAACTGCGACAATCCTTCGACTATTGCATGAGCTTTCGGCGTTGCCGGCTCGCTTATTACAAACAAACTTGTAATGTCGCGTTCCTCAATGGTTTCGACTGTATTCAAAAATGTATTTCGCAGGTAATCGAGATTTTTAAAACCGACAAAAGGAGTAAGTTCGTCGAATATAATTCTCGTAGGATTATATTGATTTACCACCGTAATAATGTCCTTAAAATATTCGACCAGATAATCGTCCGGATTATACATGCCGTAAACTTCATTGGGAGGCGCCACGCGTATTACAATTATCAGATTCTGGTTCATATACGACTGAATATCGAAATTGAGCGATGCCGCCTGAATCATCAAATCTTTAGGCCGCATTAATGTAAAATAGAGGCATACTTCGGAAGCTTTGGCTGCTTCGAGCGCAAATTGCAAACCGAGCAGAGTTCTTCCTGATTTCCTCGGTCCAACCAGTAAATAACTTCCGCCTCTGTATACACCGCCCCAATTTTTGTCGATAAACTCGAATCCGGACGGTATCATTCTTACAGGACTGATCATGATAAACTCGTTTTAATATAATAACTAATTAATTTAAGCAATGAACATGCCAAAAAAATTATTTATTTTCCGGCTGTTTTGTCCGTTTTTTAATAATCAGAGAGTTTCATTATTCAAACAACGTCTCAAAATAAGACAGGGTCATCTGCTCAAATTCCCGTATACGAAAATAGCCACGGCATTGGAACTGATTGTCGGTTCGTTCGTAATATAATCTTCTTTTTCGTCCCTGTAATAGACTTCGCTGCTCTGATGTTCTTTTAATTTATCGTAATCATTATACGGTATTTTGAAATCATCCACAATTTTTTTTTCAATGGGACCCGCCGCAAATCCGCCCGGAAGTTTGCCTTTAAAATACGAAATTTGATGATGAAAATTGACGGTAAATTTTGTTCCGAATCCGTAAACGAACGATATTCCCCACGGATTCTTACCGAGTATGAAATCTTTTTGCGCAGCCATCAAAGTATCGTATTGCCTGTCTCCCGTAAGATTGCGATATAGAATATCGATTAGAGCGATACCCAGCAATGTATGATTTGTTCCCCAGCTTAAAGGGACGCCGAGTTCGAACAGGTTTTTACGGCTGTAATCCCTGAAGGAATCGAGACTGGTTTTCAGATAGTCCGAAAAACGGGGTTGAAAATGCGCCAGGCGGTAATGAGCAAGAGCGTTTATATCGCCCCAGCTCCACCAGTAATCGCTGCCGGCCGAATCGGCATACGATACGGCTTCTTCAAGATAATTTCTTTTACCGGTCGACAGAAAGAGTTCCGCGGCTGCAAGGGCAAGTTTGCCTTTGTAATTTTTATCGATATACATTCCGCTGCCCGAACTGTCGATGTCCGGGACTGAATTTTTGAGACTGTAGTATTTAACAGCCGTATTCAAACACGTATCGGCAAAATCGGGATAATTTAATTTATTTTTCCAGATGCGCGAAGCAAGCGCCAAAGTTGCCGAATAAATTCCGATTAAATTTTTTCCGATACCGGCAAAAGCAGGCCGGTCGTATGTAAGCGGGTCGTCTTCGGGCATACGCCAGCCTACATTGTGATCCCGTAAATCCTGTACCTGAGTTATCAATTTATCGCCGTAGCGGCACCTCAATATCCAGTCCAGTCCGATTTTGGCTTCCTCGAGAATGTCCGCCACGTTATTGTTATTATTGTCGAATCCGAATTTATCCGGAGCGAACTCGTATGCGAACAACAGCAGATAGGTCGAGTAAGCGGTTGTGTTCAAAAACTTTGTATAGTCGCCGGCGTCGTGCCATCCGCCGGTTAAATCTTTTTTAATATTAAGCGTATCATCGCCGTCGTAAATTGCCGTGGCGTCCGCAATGTGACAAACTTCGTGCAGCAGAGGATCCGTGTAACCGCACCGCTGCACTTTGAAAAAGTCGAGCAGCGATTCGGTCAATTTTCCGTACACTTTATTCCCTATTTCAAAAGTATACGAAGTTTTGTCTCCCGCTCTGACAATGTATTTGCCTTTTTCTTTCAAACCGGAGAAATCGAATTTATAGTTGTAATTATACCTGCCGTGTTTGAACTCCGTATTATAAAACTTCGGATTAAATTTCATCTTACCGTTTTCCAATCCGATGATTTCGAGTTCCAAATTATCCAGCGGAACCGTGGAAAGGATTACGCCAGTTTTAATATCGTCCGGCAAATACCCCACCTGGTTCAATCTTATCACGAAATCGCCGTCCGTATTAACGGCGTTTCCGCAATTGTGAGCGGTAAATAAAAATATCAGCAAAATTGAATAGAGCTTTTTCATTAAAAGAAATTAGTTTTTATTAATTACAATTTAGCAATAATTAAAATATTTTCTTAACTGTCGATAAAATCGGTTTTGAAAATGACGTCCCACGTTTTCTGGCTTACTCCGAAACCTTTGGTTGCGTCTTTATAGTGATGCCGCATATGGTGTTTTTTGATCATTAGCCAGAATTTATTTTTTATTCTCAAATGATGAACGGCATAATGAGTCATGTCGTAAATCAGATACCCCGACAGAAAACCCGCAAAAAACGGATTGATCGCCTTATTTCCCAATAAATAGAGATAAATAAAATAAAAAAACAAAGCCAGCGGAACGCTTACGGAAGGCGGCATAACGAGACGTTTCGAGTCGTTAGGATAGTCGTGATGAACTCCGTGCATAATAAAGTGAAGACGTCTGCCGATTTCGCTTTCGGGTTCGTAATGAAACACGAAACGGTGCAGAGCATATTCGGTAAACGTCCATACGATTAATCCGAGAATAAAATAAAAGCCAATTTGCCAAATGCCGAAAACTCCGCCGGATAAATAAAAGAGATACGCAATAACTGGCAGATATATTATCAATGGCACGCTCCAGTGGACTCTGGAAAGCGACTCCAAAAGATCGTTGCGAAACATTCGAACTGTTTCGTCTTTATTGGAAATATAATTCTTAGACACTATACCATCCCCCTTTAATAACATTATCAGAACAAATTCTCAACCGGAGAGATTCCCAAACCGGGCAAATTCTTCAATAAAAATTTACCGTTCGAAAACTCGAGCCCTACAAACGGATCGTTGTTAATCAAAAGATTGCCGTCGAGGTCGATATAGTCCGCCAGCGGAGCCAATTGCAGCGCGGCGGAAATGCCGCAAGACGTTTCCGTCATGCAGCCGAGCATAATTTTCTTATTCATTGATTTTGCCGATTCGATCAGTTTGAATGTAGAATAAATTCCGCCGCACTTCATGAGTTTAAGATTAAATCCGTCGTAAAACGGGGCAACTTTTTCAACATCCTCCAAGCTTTTGACCGACTCGTCGGCAATAATCGGGATTGACGAGCTACCCTTTAATAATTCGACAACTTTATCTTCGCCCACCGGCGCGGGCTGCTCCACGAGTATTACATTATTTTCTTCGAGCCATGCAAGAAATTCCCTAAAGAAATTGATTCCGAGTTTACCGTTTTCCGAAGAGAGGTCTTCGAGTCCTTCCCATGCTTGATTTAAATCCACATAGAGGGGTTTATCCGTTAATCTTCTTATAATACGGATAATTTCTTTATTATAGTCGTGGTCTTTGCCTAGTTTTATTTTATATACGTCGAAGCCGGCTGCGTCTTTAATTTTTCGCTCGATCATATCGGGAGAATCGAGCCCGATTGTATAAGAAGTGCTTACTCCTCCTTTATAAACGACGTCGTAAAAATCTCTAACGGGTTTATTCAGTTTTTTCCCGAGATAATCGTGCAATGCAATATCGACCGAAGCCAGAGCCGCACGGTTATCGCCCGCATGAGAACTCAAAATATTAAGATATTCTTTCAATGCGTCGAATCCCGGAATATCACCCGCTTCAATTCCATTCAGAAAATTAATTACGCTTTCCCGGTTTTCTTTCATATACTGAGGCAAACTTGCTTCGCCGTAACCCTTAATATTATTTTCGTCTTCCGCTTTAACCAGAACTGCGGGAGTTGAATTTCTGGAATAGTAAGAAATATTAAATTGATTTTTTAGAGCGAGAGTAAATTTTGCGGCTGTAATTTTCATACTGGTAAAAATAGGAGAAACGAAGGTCACTCGAAAGAGCGACCTCCGTTTTTTGATAATTATTTTAATCTATGTCAACCGAAGTAGGTTTGATGGCATGCATAGAGCGCCAATCCGATTGCGGCTAACATGATGATGACAAAGATTGATGCACCTAATTTTCCCATGATTTAAACCCTTCCGGAAATTATTTCATTAATATCATTTTTTTGACGGCTGTAAATTCACCCGCATCAATTCTGTAGAAATAGACGCCTGCGGCGGCGGATTTTCCGTAATTATCTTTTCCGTTCCAGACTATCGTATGATTGCCCGCCTGGAATTCACGGTTGATAAGAGTCCTTACTTCCTGTCCAAGTATATTATATATCTTTAATGAAATAAATCTTGATTCCGGCAGCGAGAATTTTATTACCGTTTCGGGATTAAACGGATTCGGGTAATTCTGTTCCAAAGCAAAGTCCGAAGGAATTTCGGCAGCTTCTTCAACGCCGGTTACATTGTCGCCGACTTTGAAATATCCGGATTCGGAATATTCCGAAACGTCGCCGTTTGACGTTTTTGAACGTACGCGCCAGTAGTATTCTCCCGGAGCCAACGATTCGACTGCGGCGTGTAATTGTTCCAGATTTTCAAAAGAGCGTAGATCGCTGAATTCCGGATTATCCGCTAATTCGACGTCGTATTTCAAAGTCGATTTAGAAGGCGCCGGTACGAACCACGAAAGCATCGGCTGAGCTGTGTTTACAACCACTCCGCCGTTCGGCGAGCCGACCATCGGAACCACAGAACTTGCGCCCGGATCGATTGTGAAACTGTATATTGTTGAATAAGGCGTATAATTCGCACCCGAATAGTATCCTCTTACTCTCCAGTAATAAGTCGCGCCCGGAGTCAGTCCGGTCAATTGATAAGAATAATTATTCCCTACGGTTCCCGGCGCAATTGTTGTCGGACTGCCGAAATTGCTCTGTTGCGAATATTGAACTTCGAATCCCGTTATTCCGAGATTCGATCCGTTTAAATACCAGTATAACGTAACATCGTCGTCGTATACAAGGCTGGCGTTATTCGGAGCCGAAGGAACGACCGTAACCGTGCCTCCGCCGACAACTGTAAATGAACCCTGCGAATAATCGGCGTGCGCTGGAGCGTTCGTGCCGTCGTAAAGCGCCACAGCCCAGTAATATGTCGAGCCGTACGTTAAATCTGACGTAAATGTGTAAAACAAAGTATTAATATCGTTGATTGTAACCGTACCGTCATATGTGTTGGCCCAATCAGCCGAAGCGCTCGTTTCTTTCCATCGCACTATAAATCCGCTCCAGCCTAATGTCGAACCGTCTATATACCACGATAATGTCGGTCTTGCCGTATAAACCGTGGGATTGCCAACGGGATAAGAAGCAACGGCGCTGCTGTTCTGTCCTCCGACAATTTTGAAACTTTCGGCGGAACTCCATGCGGAAGCATTTGCGGGATTGCCGTTTTCATAAGATCTGACTTTCCAGTAATAAGTTGCTCCCGCCGTTAAGTTGGTTACCTGATAATACAAATTACTGATATTCGTATAAGTCGGCGTTCCCGTAAATGTATTTGTTGTGTTAATTTCTATATCGTAACGAAGGTCGGTCGCAAGCCCGGCAACATACCAATAGAGAGTCGGAGAAGTTGTGTAGACGTCGACCCCGCCAATCGGGTACGAAGGAACGGGTTGATATGCCGTTACTGTAGCTGCGGCATAAGTCGTAAATTCGGCTATATCCGAATAATTAGTTTGCGAATTGTATGTAGTCTTAACCTGCCAGTAATAATGAGTGTTTGCGTCCAGGTTGGATGTTAAAGTATAGAATAAATTAGCGCCGGAACTGTATGAAGAATAAGCAGTTTCATCATCGAGTTTTGCAGGATCCGCGCCGCTGTTCGTTTTGGATATAAGTACTGTGTAAGTAGCGTTCGGTTCCGATTCCACAGTATACCAATATAATGTAGGTTGTAGAGTATAAACCGTCGCATTACCAATAGGCCAGGAAGGATAAGCTTTCACAGCTCCGCCTTTGGTAGTAAACGAAAAGACCGACGAATATTTTGCTACTCGGTCGGAAAAGTCGAATTTATTCGCTACGGTTCCGTCGTCGTAATAAGCCACCACTCTCCAGTAATATTTCGAACTGCCCTGCAAGCCGGCAGCCGATTGATTCAGCGTATTTATGTTATCTATAAAATATGCAAAGTCTGCGGTTGACGATGTGGTTACGTAATTATTAACTGCGTTATACCATTCGCTTTGCGTGGGCGGCGTGGATTTTTCGTAAACCTGCAGTGAAAACTTCATCGAACCTACCGGAATGCCCAGGTACCACGAAAAGAGCAACGGGTCGTATTGAATGACTTCCATAGCGTCTGAAGGAAAAGATTGCGTAACAGTAAAATCGCTCAATGTAGTAAACGACCAAACGCTCGATACCGCTCCGTTAACCGTTACGCGCCAGTAATAAGTAGTGTTGTTGTCGAGCGGCATGCCCGCATCGCTCTCTGTAAAATTATATGACCCTGCGGCAACCGATTTGCTTGCCACAACGTTGGCGAAAAGATTGTCGGTAGCGATTTCAATCAGGTACGTGGATGTTCCGTCGTAATCCCATGAAAATTCGGGCTCCAACGATACTCCCGTTAATGTATTTGCCGGAGAAATCAAACCCGGCACCACTTTGAACGTTCTCGACGCCGTTGTAACTGCGGTATTGTCTAACGGAGTATTGGAGTCGTCGATGGTAACTTCCCATGTATATGTTCCGAAATCGAGATTAGCCCCGAATGTAAACGGACTTGTTTCCGTATTGTTATAACTGTATGCGTTCGGTCCCGTGACGTTAAGATTATACGTTACGTTACTTACAGACGCCGAAGCGCTCCATTGCAAAGTAGGAGTCCTGTCGGATAATTCCGCTCCGTCTGCAGGACTGTCGAGACCGATCGTCGGGAAACCCGTTTTAAACTGATTCCCGTTTACAGTAAAATTGTCCGTGCCTTCGTCGTCGTTTGTGACAACGATACGAGTATCATAGTTTGTGTTATAATCGAGAGGCGTCAGGTTTACAACCTGGTTGATAAGGTTGCTGTTCTGATTGGCAAAAGTAGCCAACGTAGTCCACCCCGAACCGTCGTTAATTTGCACGACTATCGTAACCGTAGAAGCTGTGCCCGAATGAGTATACGAAAAATCAATCGACTGCCCGGTTACCGCTAAATTAGGCGCATTAGGCGGCTGACTGTTAATCGTAATAGACGAAGGATCAATTTGTGTTTTAAATGAATACACGTGCCATCCGCCGTCTCCCCCTGAGCCATTTATATCTGTGTCCCTTACTCTCCAATGATATTCGGTATTGTAAGAAAGCGCAGGAAGACTTAAGCTTGTAGCTGCGGTACTCGTAGCCGATGCATCGACGCTTCCGAATAGCGGGTCGTCGTCAAAGTCAACGTCGTAAGGACCGTTAGGAACTCCACCTTCATCAAAAGCGGTCCATGAAACCGAACCTAAACTTTGGGAAACCCCGGCTTGTCCGTCATTCGGCGTGACCGGCGCTTGCGCATAATTTATCGCAGAAAAAAGTAGAATTATGCATAATACTAAACTGTATTTCAAATATCTCATTTGCATCCTCTGAGATTGTTAAAGAATTATTTTTATCGGCTGGGTAATATTTTACTATATTATTAGACAAGATATCTTATTATTTTATTATAAGCAAGTTTTTATTTATTTATAAACTACTTAATTAAAATAAACGTGATGGCACGCATAGAGAGCCAGTCCTACGGCGGCAATTACCGCGCCCATCATAAATTTTGCCAACAGATTTTTCATATTATTTTATTTTATTAATAACATTCGTTTTACCGCCTGTTTGGAACCGGCCGTCAATTTATAGAAATAAACGCCGCTTGCAACTTTATTTCCGAAATTATCGTCTCCACGCCACTTAAGGTCGTACTTACCGGACTGCAGTTCTTTTGAAATTAACGTTTTCACTTCTTTGCCCAGAACATCGTAGATCGTTAATGTAACAAAGTCTTTCCTGTCGATTGTAAAGCGGATTGAGGTTTCCGGATTAAACGGATTCGGGTAATTTTGATACAATTCGAAATCGTATTCTAATTCTTCGTTTTCTTCAACCGCCGTTACATTATCGACGGTTTTAAATATGCCAACTGAAGAATAATCGGACATCTCTCCCCCTTTCGTCTTTGATACGACTCGCCAGTAATATGTGTTGCCTGGATACAGACCGTTAATCTCGACGAACGGTTTTTCGAGTCCGCCCACTATATTTTTATTTTCGAATTTATCGTCAACTGCGTATTCCACATCATAAGTAAGTTCCGATTCGCTTTTCGTTGGGATTACCCAGGATAAAACGGCAGACGAAGAAGAAACCGGCTGAGCGTGATTCGGAGACCCGATTAAAGGCACAACGGCAAATGCGCCTGCGTCGGTTGTAAATGTTGCAATCGAAGACCATGCCGATTCGGATCCCGGCGAACCTGCAACTTTTGCTCGTACCTGCCAGTAATATGTTGTTCCTGCCGATAATCCGGACAATGCGTAAAAATTATTGCTCAGATCCGAAATTGTGACGGGAGCGGATAATTGCCCGCCGCCGTCGAGAGTAGTAGAGTAACGTAAATCGTAATTAAGCGTGTGCGCCGAAGATGCATACCAATATAATGTAGGAGATAGCGTATAAACGATAGCCCCTCCTATGGGATATGTTTGCGTAGGCACAGGAGCGCCAGTCGAGGCATACGACGGTACATTAAATGATTCTACGGACGACCATGAAGAAGGAACGCCTGCGTCCCCTATTTTCGAACGGACACGCCAGTAATACGTTCCGCCGTTTAATCCCGATGGAAGCATATAATAAAGATTATCAATCCAGCCCGAATTCCCCAGCGGGGCGTCATTTAAATCGGAATCGTAGTCCCACTCGACGTAATACTTTAGTCCGTCTACATATGAAGTTATATACCAATACAGCGTGGGAGGATTGATATAAGAATCGCTGCCGCTAACAGGCCAGGACGGTACCGGCACGGGGGCAGACGCAGGAGTCGCGCTGTAGATTTCAAAACTTTCTTCGCCGCTTGTAACTACATTAGAAGCAAATGTATTCGACGTAGATGCATCCACAACATAATAATAAGTATTGCCCGGAGTTAAATTCGTAAGCGTCAAATATAAATTACTCGTAACGCCGCTGGTGCCTGTATAACTGCCCGACGACGTGCCGTAACGGACACGGTAATATAAACCGGGATAATATGAATTTACGTACCAATAAATTGTAGGGCTTTGAGTATATACCATAACTCCGTCAGCAGGATAAGTCGCTACCGGAGTTGGCACTGATTGAGTAGTAAATTCCCAGACGTCAGAATAACTTGTTACGATTCCCGCGCTTGTCTTGCCCGTAATTCTCCATTTATATAATTGACCGGGCGTCAAAGAAGAAGCGTCATAGGAATAAAAAGTTCCCGTTAAATCCGACGCAACGCTCGTAGGAGAAGAAAAATCGGCGGCGTCGTCAACTTCCAGGTCGAATTTCATCCCGTACTTTGTAGAATACCAACTGAAATAAACCGTTTGCAAATTGAGAGTGGAAGAATTGGCGGGAAGCGTCGGAACCGGGATATACGGGGCAGCTTTAATTATGTCTCTGCCGCTGGAGGTTCTTCCGGCGTTAGAAGTCATTATAATTTCGCCGTTCGGACCTTGAAAATGAGACCCTACGAAATTCCATTGCCCGCTGCCGCCATTATAAAGCGAACCTGTCAGGTCCATTAAAAAATTTCCGGCTTTGTCATAAATATGAATATCTTTAGAGGACATAACCGTTACGGCAATATATTCATTGTCTCTGCCAGTCCAGTATCCCCAATAACTGTCGACAATAGGCGTAAAGCCTTGATCTTTTATCCAAGCGGCGCCGTTATAAGTTAAAGTATGCGTTGTATTAACAGGCTCGGCAACGGTTTCTCCCGACCAGTAGAGTATTAGAGTACCGTCTTCGTTTGAAACCGGTTCGTATTCTTTGTAGTCGGAAGTATTGGTAATATTAGTTCTTGTAGCGCCGTCCCAGATGAAAAGGTCGGCACCTCCTCCCGCGCCGTAATCCCAAAAAATAATCGACGTCGTACTGGAACCGAGGAAATCCGGATTGGATACATCGTCGCCTCCGGAAGGTTCATAAACGGCAGTTGTCAAACCCGTTGCCAATTCGTACTTCAATACCCGGTTGCTTGTGGCAGCATTTCTCTGGACATAGCCGACAAACAATCCGTCGTCGCTCCAGAACGGATTACCGTAAGTAGGACCTGTACTGTTATCTGAATCGCCTGCTGAAATCACTGTTTCACCGCTGCCGTCCGCATTCATAAGCGCTATTTCAACTCGTCTTATCGGACCTTCGTAGTAATACTTTTGCGCTGCAATTTTCGAACCGTCCGGACTCAAACCGGCTTGCGTGTAATAAACATTCTCAGGCGCGGCAACAATTGCATCGAATGTGTAGTACTGATTGCTGAACTGAGGCGAGCCGTAACTGTTGACCGAACGCAACGATTTCTTAATCGAACTGTTTGATTCAATCGGTTGGTTATGCGTATTTACCTTATTATTCTGCGCCGCTAATAGTACAGACAGAATAAAAAAGAGGACAATGCTCTTTTTCATTTGCACCCTCTGTCTCTTTTTTTATTAAATAATTTTTATTTATTACCCTTTCGTCAATAACCCGGAACCATATGAGGAAAGGTAATATTTCTTCGGCTGGTGTAACAAACGTAAAGTTAATTATACATAATGTCAAGAAAATATTTTAAATAATACTTAGCTATTAAGTTATTTATATATTATGATTAATTCACTTTTATTAGAACGTTGCCCCGCTTGTGACCTTTGTCCACATAGCCGTGTGCGGCTCTTATTTGATTTATACCGTATTCCCTGTCGATTAACGGCTTAAGTTTGCCGATCGAAATCAATTTATTAACGAAGTCCATATCGCGCAGCTTTTCCTTTGCCGATCTTAAACCCGTAAAAGCAATTATTGCTTTTTTACTTCCGATAAAACGCGTATATAATTTCTGCAAAAGTATTGCTGGAGTAATCACCGTAGTAAGATACCTGCCGTTTTTCTTTAAATATCTTTTTGTTTTATTGAATGACGTTTTCCCTACCGCGTCGAAAATAATATCATACTTTTTCAATTGTCCGGAGACGCCTGGCGAAGAATAATCGAAGGCATAATCGGCGCCGAGAGATTTTACGAGTTCAAAGTTCCGGGGACTGCATAGCGCGGTCACTTCGCAATTATAAAACTTAGCCAGTTGAACAGCAAAGGAACCGATACTCCCCGACGCGCCGTTGATCAACACCTGCATTCCTTTTTCAATTTTGCCTTCGTCCCTTAAAAACGGAAGAGCCGTTAAAGCTCCGTATAAAGCTGCAGCCTGGTCAAAGGAGACGCCGTCTGGAATCAACGAAACAGCTTCCCTTCGATTGACTTTAATATATTCCGCGTATGCGCCGAATCCGTCGGGCGCGCCGCCCCATACTTTATCTCCTTTTCTAAAATTAGTCACGGAGCTTCCGGCGTGTTCCACAACGCCGGAAAATTCGCCGCCTAAAACATTTTTCTTCGGTTTGAAAACACCCGTAAAAAGCCGCGCAAAAAACGAGTCGCCTTTTCTGAATGTTGTATCTACTGTTGTGACTGTCGTATAATGAACCTTTATCAACAATTCCTCTTCGTTAACAACAGGCTTATCAATTTCGGAAACGTACAGCGCGTCCGGAGCGCCGTATTCATTATTTATAACGGCTTTCATTTTACCTCTTTTTTTTAAGAACACAAGGGATTCGGTAATAATTCAATTAACATAATTATTTATTTTTATTGATATTTTTGAATGATTATCCAATATTTGCAGAAATTTAAATTCACAACTGAGGACGATAGATGATTCCTAACAATTCCGGAAGAGAACAATGGGGCAGCCGTGTGGGTTTTATATTGGCGGCGGCAGGCTCGGCTGTCGGTTTGGGTAACATTTGGCGTTTTCCCTATCTTGCAGGCGAAAACGGCGGAGCGGCTTTTATATTTGTTTATATTTTTTGCGTGTTGCTCATCGGTATCCCGGTTTTAATAGCCGAAGTGCTTATCGGCAGGAGCGCTCATAAAAATCCCGTAGGGTCATTCAAGTCCCTGCACCCTTCTCCGTTCTGGCATTCCGTAGGAGGGATCGGCGTAATAGCCGGCTTTGTTATTCTTTCATTCTATACGGTTGTAGCCGGATGGACGCTCGGTTACATTTACGAAGCGATTAACGGCAACTTACTCCAATACAGCTTGCCCGATATAGCTCAATCTCATTTTTCAGAGTTATTGGCGAACGCTTACTGGAATGTAGGTTTGCTTACGGCATTTATGCTTCTGACAATGGGAATTGTCTATTTCGGAGTTCAAAAAGGAATCGAACGCGGCAGCAAAATTATGATGCCGATGCTCTTTATTCTACTTCTGATATTAATGATTAGAGGACTAACTTTGGAAGGCGCATCGAAAGGACTGGAGTATCTTTTCAATCCCGACTGGTCTAAAATCACTACAGGGGTTGTATTGGCTGCAATGGGACAGGCATTTTTTTCGATGAGTTTGGGAATGGGCGCCATGCTTACTTACGGAAGCTATATGTCGAAGAAGGATAATCTTCCCGCCGCTTCAATTTGGATTGCAGCGCTCGATGCATTAATTGCCATAATAGCGGGTATCAGCATTTTTACGGTTGTATTTGCAACTGGTCAAAATCCTGACGTGGGACCGAGTCTCATATTCAGAACGCTTCCGGTTGTATTTACAAAAATACCCGGAGGCTTTTATTTTTCGATTTTGTTTTTTATAGCCCTCACATTAGCGGCTCTTACTTCCACGGTTTCATTGCTCGAAGTGGTTACCGCCTATTTTGTTGACGAAAAAGGCTGGAGCAGAAGGAAAGCGGTCGTGGTATTCGGATTTGCCGCTTTGCTGCTCGGCGTGCCGAGCGCATTGTCTTTTAATCTTCTTGCCGACTTCAAATTCGGAGAGTTTACTTTCTTCGATTTGTCGGAATTTTTATCGTCGAACTTGCTTCTGCCGATCGGAGGATTTTTCATATCGATTTTCGTGGGCTGGGTTTGGGGTTTCGATAAGGTTAGAAATGAAATAAGACAGGGAGCCGAATCGCTCTTCGATAAGCATCCGTGGCTGCTGAATTACTGGAAATTCATATTGCGATTTGTAGCCCCGGTACTGATAATCGTAATATTACTCAGTTCCATCGGAATCATCTAAACTAAAGGGGTAAAAATGAAAAAATCGACCGCCGGATTAATAGGCATC
The DNA here is from genome assembly GCF_049325435.1 of Melioribacter sp. NCBI lineage: Bacteria > Pseudomonadati > Ignavibacteriota > Ignavibacteria > Ignavibacteriales > Melioribacteraceae > Melioribacter > Melioribacter sp. The sequence continues at coordinate 96,868 of NZ_JBMOLD010000001.1, forward strand.
GCAATAATCTTTACCGTTTTGATAATCGGAGGCGTCCCCTTCTTCAACAGCGTATGGACTTTTCCCGGTAATTTCGAAAGTATTAAAAATTTCCCGTCGCCCGATGTGCCCTTGGGTTCTATACCGTTAATGCTGATTGCGCTTCTTGGTACGGGGATTTTCATAACCATAAAACTGAAATTTCCTCAAATCCGTTATTTCTGGCACGGAATAAAAGTTACCGCCGGAATATACGACGACCCGAAAGACAGCGGGGATTTGAACCACTTCAGAGCGCTCTCGACTGCAATCTCGGCAACGGTTGGTATAGGAAATATTGCGGGCGTTGCAACGGCAATCTATTACGGCGGTCCGGGCGCGCTTTTCTGGATGTGGGTGACGGGCATATTCGGTACGGCTTTAAAATTCTCAGAAGTTTCACTCGCTCACAAATATCGCGAAATTTTACCCGACGGCTCGATTGCCGGCGGTCCGATGTATACAATCGAAAAAGGACTTGGACCGAAATGGAAATGGCTGGCAATTATGTTTGCATGTTTTGCGGTTATCTGTTCGTTTGCTACCGGAAATGCCATCCAGGCTTTTACTTTGTCAGACCAGGTTTATTCGGAAGTAACTCAAATTGTCGGCACGAATAATTTCTGGACAATCAAACATCAGATTTTTACGGGATTTGCAGTTTCGTGGCAGCAGGTTATAAACGGACTGATTCTCTCCTCAATTGTAGCATTGGTAATTATAGGCGGCATTAAAAGAATCGGAAGAGTTACAAGCATTCTCTCTCCTTTCATGGCAGTCTTCTATATTATTGCCGCGCTGGCAATAATCATTGCAAATATCGGTTCGTTCATTCCGAGTATTGAATTAATAATCGAAATGGCTTTCAATCCGCCGGCAAAAATAGCGGGAGCCGCAGGCGGCACATTTCTCGTAATGCTGAATACGGTACTGTGGGGAATCAAGCGAGGCTTATATTCGAACGAGTCCGGTCAAGGAAGCGCTCCGATCGCGCATTCAGCCGCTAAAACCAAATACGGCGTACGTGAAGGCACTGTTGCCCTTCTGGAGCCTTACATCGACACTCTTACAATTTGCACTTTGACCGGTTTGGTTATAATCATTACGGGCGCATGGTATCATACGGAATTTTACAAACTCCGCATCGATCCCAACTACACGGATCAAATTTACAACGCAAGCATTTTGACTTCATACGCATTTAAAATCGGATTGAGCTGGCTGTTCGATTACGGAGATAAAATCGTAACTCTTGCGGTTCTGCTCTTCGCAACTTCGACAATAATAAGCTGGTCTTATTACGGCGACAGAGCCACGTTTTATTTGTTTGGCGACAGAGCCATACTTCCGTACAAATGGGTTTTCGTACTTTTCGTTTTCATCGGCTCGATAGCCGAACTCGAAGCGGTTTGGGCTTTCGGCGACGCAGCGCTCGGCTTTATGACTGCGCCGAATCTTCTATCGATTATTTTGCTTTCGGGCGTTCTGAAAAAAGACGTGCGGGAATATTTTTCAATGAATCACATACCGTATAAAAAATTGAAGAAAGACGGGAAAGATTAAAGAAAAAAGGCTGCCGTTTGGCAGCCTTTTTTTAACCGAAGAAAGTTTCGGCAACTTTATATAATTCGAGGTCGACAGTTTTGAGTTCGCCTACGGCTTCTTCCAATTTAACGGCAACTATATCCTTTCCTTTCAAAGCCGCCATATAACCGAATTCGCCTTTATCTACCAAATCGGCTGCAAATACGCCGAGACGCGTTCCTAGCACTCGATCGAAAGCGGTCGGGCTTCCGCCTCTCTGGATATAACCCAATACCGTTGCTCTTGTTTCGAATCCGGTTCTCTTTTCGATTTCTTCTGCAATAACGTTTCCGATACCGCCGAGTTTTACGTGTCCGAAAGCGTCGACTTCCATACTGCTGAGAACGAACGAACCGTCTTTATCGACATTATTTTCGGTTTTCAATTTAGCGCCTTCGGAGACTACAACTATGCTGAAATTCTTTCCTCTGGCGTGCCTTTTTGTAATTACGTCGCACACTTCGTCGAGGTCAAACGGTTTTTCGGGAATCAGAATTACGTCGGCTCCGCCTGCAATACCGGCGTGAACCGCAATCCATCCCGCATGACGCCCCATAACTTCGACTACCATAACACGGTTATGAGCTTCTGCGGTTGTATGAAGCCTGTCGATAGCTTCCGTAGCAATATTGACTGCCGTATCGAAACCGAAAGTATAATCGGTTGCGTTCAAATCGTTGTCGATGGTTTTGGGAACGCCGACAACTTTAACTCCGCCTTTGTAAAGTTTCGACGCTACGCCTAAAGTATCTTCGCCGCCGATTGCAACGAGGCAATCGATGCCGGCGTCTTTCATGTTTTGTTTAACTTTTTCTTCGCCGTTTTCAACTTTATAAACGTTTGTACGGGAAGTGCCTAAAATCGTACCGCCGCGAGGAAGAATACCCGAAATGGCGTCGAGATCGAGCGTCATAAAATTATTTTCGAGTATGCCGCGCCATCCTTCGCGGATACCGATTACATCGTGACCATTTTGCAGAGATTTTCTTACCACCGCTCTGATTACGGCATTGAGACCGGGGCAATCGCCGCCCCCTGTTAAAATACCTATCTTCATTTAATTCTCCGTTTATTTTTTTTAGATGAGCTTCAAATTTGCAAATTTAGTCAACAGATTTTTAGTGCCGTGATTTTCAAATGCAATAGTCACCTTTTGAGTGTCTCCCGAGCCGGTAATGGCAAGTATTTTGCCGACGCCGAAAATGGCGTGCGAAACTTTACTGCCGACTCTCAGTGAACGACGTTCCTGGTCGAAATCGTCGTAGCTTTCCTGATAGTATTCGTCGATAACTTCTTTTTTCTTTCTGCCGGCTCTCCTGCTGCCGGGACCGTTAACTTCTACATAAGTAGCCTCGTCGAGTTCCTCGATGAACCGCGAGCGGCTTTGATATGCCACCTCGCCGAAACGGTATCTCGATCTTGCATAAGTAAGGAAGACTTTCTGTTGCGCCCTTGTGAGGGCAACGTAAAAGAGTCTTCTTTCCTCTTCGATTTTCGAATCCGAATCGAAGCGCGGACTCAACGGGAAAATATCCTCTTCGAGTCCCGTAATAAATACAACCGGGAATTCCAATCCTTTAGCCGAATGAACAGTCATAAGCGTAACAGCGTTGGCTTTTTCGTCGTACTGGTCGATGCCGGCAACCAGCGAAACCTCAGCCAGAAATTCGTCCAATGTGCCTTTCGGATTTTCCTGATTGTATTCCTGAATGGCTCTTAACAGTTCCTGAATGTTGTCGTACCTTGCCATCGATTCGGGCGTATTTTCTTCTTTGTACATTTTCAGGATGCCGAGCTCGTCAACGAGAGCCGAAGTCAATTCGCTTATCGAAAGCTTATCTTTCAATTCGATATACTTGTCGAGCATAAGCTTGAATTGCTTGACGTTCTTCTGAATTCTCTCCTTAACTTCAATTACTTCGAATACGCGCGCCATTGTGGTAAAGAGAGAAATATTCAGACGCCGCGCGAATGCTATCATTTTAGATATCGAAGTGTTACCTATTCCCCTCTGCGGGAAATTCATTATGCGAAGCAGACTCTCTTCGTCGTCCTGGTTCGAAAGGACTCGCAGATAAGCAAGCACATCTTTGACTTCCTTTCGCCTGTAAAATTCGACGCCGCCGATTATCTTATACGGGATTTTCTCGCGTCTCAGCGCGTCTTCAAGGGCTCTCGATTGTGAATTCAAGCGATAGAGAATCGCAATGTCGTTCAGCGAGAGCTTACGATTCGTTACTTCCTTTTTGATGCGTTTGGCGATCTGAAGGGCTTCGTCTTTTTCGTCCGAAGCACGAATGATTGTCAATTGTTCGCCGTCGTTATTTTCCGTCCATAAAGTTTTGGCAATCTGCTCGGCATTGTTTTTAATTACCGAATCTGCGGCAGCCAGAATCATCTTTGTCGATCTGTAATTTTGCTCCAGACGGAATATTTTTGCGTCTTTAAAATCCTTTTTGAAATTGAGCATGTTTTTTATTTCGGCGCCGCGCCAGCTGTAAATGCTCTGAGCGTCGTCTCCGACAACGCAAATTTTGTCCCGCGACGGACTCAAAATTTTGATCAACTCATATTGAGCTTTGTTCGTATCCTGATATTCGTCAACCAGAATATACTTGAACATTTTCTTGTACTTGCTCAATACTTTGGGATTGTTTGTAAAGAGTTCGATCGGTTTTAAGAGAAGGTCGTCAAAATCCATCGCGTTATTCATAAACAAGCGGTTTTGGTATTCTTTATAGACTTCGTGGAATTTCCTGTCGGCTGCTGATGACGACATCTCTTTTTCGTAATCTTCAGGCAGAATCATCTGATTTTTCAGAAAACTGATTTTGTGCTGAACGCCGTTTGGGGTAAGATTTTCGAGATTAATATTGAGATCCTGCATCACGTTGGAAACAAGCGACACCGAATCTTCCCGGTCGTAAATCGAAAAGTTGGGACGGTAATTTATATGTTTCGATTCCGCCCTCAAAATTCGCGCAAAAATAGAGTGAAACGTGCCCATCCAGAGCTTTTCGGCTTTTTTGCCTATCATTGCTTTGATGCGCTCTTTCATTTCTCTGGCGGCTTTATTGGTAAAAGTAAGCGCCAGAATCGATTCGGGCTCCATCCCTTTTTCGATCAAATATGCAATTTTATAGGTCAGAACCCGGGTTTTGCCAGAGCCTGCGCCCGCCACGACCATGTGCGGACCTGAATTGTACTCAACAGCTTTACGCTGCTCTTCGTTTAAATCATTTAGAAATTTCATAGGAATTGTGTGTTTTTTAAGATGCAAATTTACGAAATTAGGCGCGGTTAATCAATTTTCGGAGGGCTTTATAAAGTAAAAATTTAAAAAATTGTTCGCCGATAGTGCGAGAGATTATTAGGCAATTGCCGTAATTGCATTCAAAATATTAAGTTATACCGATTGATCGCTTAAATTATTAATTTCCCGTCCTTCATTATAATCTTATCGTCGAGCCATACGGTCGGTTTTTTTATCAATCCGTCGAGGTGAATCGGGACATTCACTTTGCCGCCCATTGTTTTATTGTCGCCCAGCGCAATATGAACGGTGCCTTTGACTTTTTCGTCTTCGAGCAGATTTCCGCTCAATTTCACTTTATCGTTCGTTCCGATTCCGAATTCGGCAATATTACGGGCTAATTTTCCGTATTTATCGAGTATTTTCTCGAGCTTTTTAGCCTGCGAACCGCCGGTTATTTTTGTAGCAAAGCCGTCTTTTACTTCGATTTTAATCGGTTTATTTTTAACGACTCCAATTCCCGACATCGAACCGTCAACCACAAAAACGCCGTTGGAGGTTCCTTCCAGAGGGGCTATAAAAGCTTCGCCTGTTGGCAGATTGCCGCCCTCGCCTTTTTTATGAAACAAACCTTTGCTGGCAATGGCTTTCCGCCCTTTGATTTCAAAAGAAATGTCGGTGCCGTTTGGAGCCGTAACTCGTACTTTCTTGGCTTTGTCCAGCTTTCTGGCAAGTTTAATGGTTAGCTCGGCTATTTTTTTGTAATCGGCGCTCAGTCCCCTAATCATTACGTCTTCGGTAATGCCGGGAAATGTCGCAATTCGAACGCCTTTTGCCGAGGCCGCCCGTCTGGCGTTTGTATGGGTCAAAGACTTATCCGTCGGGCATAATACAACGTCGAACATTTTCATCATTTCTGCGACCTGCTCAGGCGGTTCCTCTCCGTGCATTTCGCCCGATTTCATTTCCAGATAAATCGAGCGATGCCCCAATCTCAAAGCATTTTGATAAAGAGAATATCCGATTTTTTTCTTCTTTTCGTCGGTTATAATCAACACCGATTCTTTCGGTTTGGCGCCCATGCAATCGCGTATGGCTATTACTGATGCTTTGTCGAGTTTGGTCAATTTCATAATATTTCCTCAGAGCGGAAAGCCCACATTAATTTGAAGAGTTGCGGAAAAAGTTTTTTTGTTAATTATTTCATTTGTCGAGTTGGTTACGGGAATCGATAAATTATTGTCCCCGTCGTATAATTGTTCCAATTCCCAAAAATTGTAACCCGCCGTGGCTTCCAGACTGATATAATCGGGTATAAGATGGATTATCAATCCCGAACCGAGAAAGTAACCGATTTTGGTTTCGTCAGAAGTAAATTTATTGAGTTCAACGGTTGCGCTGTTTTGTTCAACGAGGTTTATCTTAAACTCGGGCGAATAAAAATTTACATGCCCTTCCACCAATTTCAAATCGAGAAACGAAAAAACCGGAATCCCGATGTCCAGTCCTACTCCCCAATTATTCATCGACAATTCGTAACGTTCCGAATTCAAAACGCTAATTTTGTATTCGTGCGTTTCTTTAAGAAATTGATAATATCCTTTTGTGCTGATAAAAATGCTGGAAAATCTCGCCCTGAAAATATTAGCGCCGATTCTGTAGCCCGTCGATCTCTTAAAATCGATATTCGGAACAAGCCCTTCGGCGGGATCAGCGGTTATTTTGTATGTGTTCACAAATTCGTTTAGAGCCGGAGCTTCGTAATAATGGTGCGTAAAACCCGCGTAGAAACCGCTCAAGCCCAGGCAGCCGAATCCGAATGTTTGAGCATTAACGCCGCTTGCCGGGAGAGTAAAGACAATAATTATAATGAAAGACTTTAGTTTCATATATCCGATAACTTTTTCACATTCACATACAATTTACTAAAAAAGCGCATAAATAAAACACTATTCGGGTTTGGCGTCGAGCTGCCGCTGACTTTTTTTCAGTAAATACGCAAATACAAGTCCGAAAAATCCGAGCGTCGAGAAAATCCACATTCCCGCATTGTAGCCCGCGGGATTCGTAGCGCTGGCTCCCGAGACGTCGTTTGCATAACCGATAATAATATTAAAAGCAAACAAACCGATATTCTGAATCATCGTCATTAAACCGTAAGCTGTTCCCAGCTTAGCATTGTCGACAATCAATGCAACCGAGGGCCACATTACAGCAGGAACCAACGAAAATGCAATGCCCATCATCGACATCGGAAGAATCAGATAAATCGGTATTGCCACGTCGATATCGAAAAATGAAATTGTCAAACGAATAAAATCGCTGTCCGACATTACATCGGGCTTGCCGACTTTATAAGCCATCATCAAATAGACGGGAATAATCAGCAGAGAACCGAACATCATCAGCCACGAACGTTTACCGATTTTATCGGCAAGCAATCCGAAGAGAGGAGTAAATATCATGGCAGCCAGCGTCAATATACTCGAAAGATTGCCTCCCACCTCCCTCGTAGTTCCGTGGGCATCCTGGAAAAATTTAATTGCAAAAGTTTGGAACGGAAACATTGCCGAATAGAATGTTACGCAAAGCGCGGTAATATACCAGAAAGCTTTCGGAAAAGTGAAGACTTCTTTCAGAACGACTTTTTCCTGCTGACCTTCGGCGGGAAGTTCGAATTTCCGCGAGCCGATCATATCGAGAATATAATAGAGTCCAATTGCTATAACGGCAAAAACTCCCGCCGCTACCGTAATCAGAAGCGGCGACTGCCAGTACTCGTAAAAACTTTTTCCCCATGTGGGCGAATTAAGAGCCAGAAACGAACCCAGGCGCGCTACGGTTAGATTCAATCCGAAAGCCAGCGATAATTCCTTGCCTTTAAACCAACGTGCAATTATTGTAGTAATGGCGACAATCATCGATTCGGCTCCGAGTCCGAATATCAACCTGCCGAGCGCCATAATGTAAAGATTGCCTGTCAAAGCGGTGACAACGGAACCGATCATTACAAGCGCAGTAAAAATGAGAACAGAAATTCTGGTGCCAATTTTATCGATAATAATACCGCCGATGAGCACCATGATAATGTTCGGGAAACTGTAGATTCCCTGCAGAAGTCCGATATCCGAATCGGTAAATTTGAGTTGTTTTACCAGCAAATCTGCCAGAGGACTTATGCTGTCGTAGATATAGTAATTGCCGAACATCGCCAGGCTGATTAAAAGCAAAATAGTCCATCTGAACAGGAATGTCGGTTGAGGTTTTTTAATCGTATTGTTCATATACAAAAACCCGATTATTCAAAAATATATCGCATGGGAAGCTCTTCGAATTCCGGGCTTCCCATACGGCTCAAACAATTATTTTGAAGGGATGGCTTTAAGAGTATTCACCAGAATATCCCAGAACTTTTGTACCGTACTTATTTGCACTTTTTCGTCGGGCGAATGAGCTCCCTGTATAGTCGGTCCCAACGATATCATGTCGATATGCGGAAATTTTTCTTTGATAATGCCGCATTCCAGTCCAGCGTGAATAGCTTTAATTTCGGGTTCGGCTCCGAACATGTGTTTGTAAACTCCTTTCATAATTTTTAAAATGGGAGAATTGATATCGGGTTTCCATCCGGGATAGCCTTCCCCGAAATTCACTTTTGCTTTTGCCAATTTGAATACGGCGGCAATAGCGTTCGAAATTTCGTACTTTTCGGATTCGACCGAGCTTCTTTGACTTGTGATTACTTCGACGCTGTTTTGTTTGGTTACAACAACGGCAAGGTTGGAAGAGGTTTCGACCAATCCTTCGATATCTGCGCTCATTTTAATAACGCCGTTTTGAATTCCAAAGAGAGACGCAATAATTTTATCGGATGTGGCTTTGTCGATTACTTTCGCCCGCGACTGTACTTTTTTGGCAATCACCTGCAAAGAAGGTTCGACCGTAGCCAGTTCCGCCTGAATCGCCGATTCGAATTTCGAGACTGTATCGAGAACTTCGAGGTAATTTTTCTTCGGTATTCTGATTAAAGCGAAAGCTTCTCTCGGTATGGCATTATGCTTGCTTCCGCCGTTGATCTTCGACAATGTAACGCCGAATTTTTCATTCAGATTATAGAGCAAACGGGCCATCAATTTAATTGCATTTCCCCGACCGCTGGCAATATCGAGTCCCGAATGTCCTCCTTTTAGTCCGGTTATCGAAACTTCGAGGGGTACGGTATTTTCTTTATACGGGGTTGTTTTAATTTTGAATTCGGCAAACGTATTTTGTCCTCCGGCGCAGCCGATATAAAATGCGCCGTCTTCTTCCGAATCGAGATTAATCATAATGTCTGCTTTCAGGAAACCCGGTTGCAGAGCCTGAGCGCCGTTTAATCCGGTTTCCTCGTCGAGCGTAAAAAGAGCTTCGATCGGACCGTGTTCCAGATCTTTCGATTCCAGAATTGCCAGAGCCGCAGCTACGCCGATACCGTTATCGGAACCGAGCGTAGTGCCTTTGGCTTTTACCCAATCGCCGTCTACATAAGCTTGAATCGGGTCTTTGTCGAAGTTGTGTTTGACGTCGTTGTTTTTTTCGGGCACCATATCGAGATGTCCCTGAAATGCTACCGTCATTAAATTTTCTTTTCCTGGAGTGGCGGGTTTTCTAACTACAATATTTCCGAATCCGTCGACGCTGTAGTCGAGCGAGTTTTTCTTGGCAAAATCTATAATATATTCTGATACCAGCTTTTCGTTCCTCGACGGATGCGGTCTCATGCAAATTTCTTCGAAATGTTTCCATAACAATTCGGGTTTAAGATTACCGAGTGTGTTGCTCATAATTTTTCTCCTTCTATTTCCTTAAAAGAAATAATTTTTTCCATATACAAACGAGTCAGAAACCGGGTCAAACGTTCTTCAACCGGCTCGATTTTATCGCCGAGTTTATTTCGGAGTCGATTACACAATTCGCGCACATTTGTATTGTCGTCGATTTCGAGCCACGAAGCCGAGCCGAGTTCGTCGAGCTTCAGTTTAATATATCTGGATTTCATCCTCGGTACAATAAATTTAACCGCAAACGCGCTTGTAAATTTGGGAATCAATAAAGTAACCAGATTACCCTCTTGCTCGTATTCGACCTTTCTGACCGGCGTAAGATCGAGATAATTTTTGTCTTTTAATATTTTTCTTCTTCTTAAAAAATCCATAACATCCCGCAGAATATAAAAGAAAGGCTGCCCCTTTCGAAAAGGAGCAGCTCTTATTGTTTTATTGAATCATTAAACCGGAACCGAAGGAGAGGCCGGGTCTTCCGGCTTGCCCGCATTCTTAATAGGAATTCTTACAAGTAAATAGGCAATAAACAACAATACAGCCAGACTGATAATGAATGTAGGCTCTTTGAAGATTTCCAGGAGCGGCACTTCCCAGAACGCGAAGCCCGCAAAGAGCAATCCAATCAGCGCTTCGCCCGCAATCAAACCTGCGGCAAGCAATATTCCTACATTTTCGACTCTCGATTTTTGCGCGTCGTTGAAATTATGTTTAGCAGAAATTCTTTCGACTATTCCTTTAATAAGGCCGCCCACAAAAATTGCGAATGTGGTACCCAGCGGGAGATACATACCGACGCTTACAAGCATTGGACTTTTAACGTTCATCATAATAAACCCGACGCCCATCAGCATTCCCGTGAAGATCAAGATCCATTCCATTTGACCCGCAACGATACCATTCGACAGAATAGCCATCAAACTTGCCTGCGGAGCCGGCAGAGCGTCGCCGCCGAATCCCATTCCGCCCGATTTGATATCGCCTTCGTGCAGAATAAAAAGAGGTATAAACATAACAGCAGATGCAATAATAACTCCGATAATATCGCCGAGCTGCATTTTCCAGGGAGTACCTCCGAGGATATGACCGGCTTTCAGGTCCTGAAGCATTTCGCCAGCCACAGCCGCCGAGACGCAGACTACGGCAGCCACGCCGAGAACAGCGGCAACGCCCTGAGTTCCTTTCATTCCCAATGCAACCATTAATACAGCCGCTACAACCAGAGTAGACAATGTCAAACCGCTTATAGGATTGTTGCTCGAGCCGATAATGCCGACAAGATAACCCGATACAGCGGCAAAAAAGAACCCTGCAATTATCATTACAACAGTCGCTACTAATGCGGCGAAAATGTCCTGAGCAAAATAATTATAGATGAAAAACGTGGCGACTGCGGTCAAGCCGATACCGCCGAGTATTGTAGTAAAACTGAGGTCTTTTTCGGTACGGATTTCGGTCACTTCGCCTGTAGCCGCTTTTTTAACGTCGCTAACCGACCTGCCGATACCGGTAATAAGACTGTTTCTCATTTTCCATAATGTATATGCTGCGCCCACGAGCATGCCTCCTATTGCAATGGGACGCACGTAATCTTTCCATACCTGCACAAGCATATCAGTAGTGTCCATTGAAGTATCGCCGGCGGCTGTATACTTGAAATAAGCGATAATCGGGGCGAGCAGACCCCAGGCAATTACGCCTCCGCTGAAGTTCAATGCGGCGAGGCGGGGACCGATGATATATCCCACTCCCATATATGCAGGACTTACCTCAGGCGAACGGAAAAGAATGCTTCCTTTGCCGAAGTGTAAAACTTTATCGTAAGAAAAAGCGAACAATTTGAATTTCCCGAGCATCTGGATAACTGCGCCTATACCCATAGCGCTGAATAAATATTTCGAGCCTGCCGTGCCGTTACGACCGGCTTTATGAATTTCCGCAGCTGCAACCGATTCCGGGAAAGGAAGTTCAACATCTTCCACCATAACCCGGCGTAATAGAGCTACAAACATAATACCGAGTATACCGCCGGCAACCATTATTGCCGTTGAAATTGCATAATTACCCGGAGTAAAAAAAGGATCCCAAATTCCCGCTATAAAAAAAGCGGGCAATGTGAAAATAGCTCCCGCAGCTATCGATTCTCCGATCGAACCGACTGTACGGGCAAAATTCTCTTCGAGTATTGTGCCTTTCATTAATTTCAGCAGAGCCATCCCTATTACCGCCGCCGGATAGGTGGCAGCTATTGTCATACCGGCTTTAAGACCCAAATATGCATTTGCGGCTCCGAGCACAACTGCCATAAGCAATCCGATAATCAGAGCCCGCGCCGTAAATTCCGCCATATTTGTTTCCGGCGAAACGAAAGGGACAAATCGTTTTTGTTCCGACATGCCGTTCTCCTGTTTATGGTATTAATAATTTGATAATCGTTCGACTAATATAACATTGATATAATAGACGAGCAAACATTTTATATTCAGATATTCATCTTATTCATACCGATATGACAAATTGCGAAGTCGTATTTAACCGGATCGGACGGATTGAATTTTTTCAGATTTCCAGTTATCTCTTCGGCCATTTTCCAATTGATTATTTTTCCGCTAGTCAACCCAAGTCTTTTGCTTATTTTTGCCACATGAGTATCGACGGGAATTACGAGTTTATCCGTTCCGATCTCATGCCATAGCCCGAAATCGATATTGTCTTTTCTGACCATCCACCTTAAAAACAGATTCATTCTCTTGCATGCGCTGTTTTTCATCGGGTCGGGCAGCATAAATTTTATTCCCCCCGTTGCTTTCCCTTTTTTGCTCATTATATCGGTTATGTTTTTTACGAAAAAAGAGATTGACGATTTCAAATTTTCTTCTTTTTCGAAGTGATAAAGCAGGAATAAATATTTTAAAGAGCCGTACTGTGTGTAAATTCTGTTGAGCGAGTAAAAAAGAAGTTTAATATCGTGCGAAGTGTAAAAACGGTATTTCAATTTATCGAATACTTTTGTATTCCAGGAAAAATCAAGCGCAAACTCGTACGGTTTGTTTTGCATAATCGAGTGAATTTCGTCGAGCGTTTTAAGTATTTGTGAAATATTGCCGTAAGCAAACAAAGACGAAATAAATGCCGATATCTCGATGTCTCGGTAATCGGTATACCTGTGAGGGAACAAAACCGGATCGGGTACAATCGACTTGTTGTTGAACTGTCTGTAATGGCAGTCTAATTTTTTCTTGAGATTATCAGCCAAAATTTATCCGGTTCGTTTTATTGAGCGTTTCGGATAATATCGATCATTTCTTTAATTGCTTTTTCAACGCCGACAAACACCGAGCGCGCTATTACTGCATGACCGATACTTACTTCGTCGATATCTTTGATTGCTACGAATTCTTTCATATTGACGTAATTCAAACCGTGACCGGCATTAACGCCAAGTCCCAATTTTTTAGCGTGCTTTGCAGCCAGTCGGATTTTATCGAGTTCGTCGAATCTTTCTTCTTCCGAGGGAGAATTGGCATATTTGCCCGTATGAATTTCGATATAATCGGCATTGATTTCGGCAGCCGCGTTTATCTGGTCGACGTCGGGCTCGACGAAAAGCGATACGTCAATTCCCGCTGCATGAAGGCGTTTTATAGTATCGCTCAACAACCCGATATTGTCGATAACGTTTATTCCGCCCTCGGTCGTTAGTTCCTGTCTTTTTTCCGGAACGATAGTGGCAAGTTCCGGTTTTACATCGCAGGCAATCTCTATTATTTCGTCGACCGCAGCCATTTCGAGGTCGAGTTTTGTCGTAATTAGTTCTCGTAAAAGTCGTACATCGCGTTCATTTATATGACGCCTGTCCTCTCTCAGGTGCACAACAATACCGTCAACGCCGAAGAGTTCAGCCATCAGCGCAAAAGCCACCGGGTCGGGTTGAAATTCGGCTCGTGCATTTCGGAGCGTTGCAATATGATCTATATTAACGCTAAACTTCATATCATGTCCCTTTTTTTGTCTTGTCAAAATTAAAAAAAACTATTTAAAGATAAAGAGGAATCATCTTATTTCGACTAAAAGTGTTGCCTATAAATATTATGTTCTCTAAGTTGAAATATAAAATTTCAATACACTGGGAGAAATCATGAGAACAATCGTAGCGCTACCGGGGGATGGAATTGGAAAAGTAGTTCTTCCTGAAGCAATTAGATTATTAAATGCAGCCGGATTTATCGCGGAATATGTTTGGGGCGATATCGGTTGGGAATTTTGGCGTAACGAAGGAAATCCTTTGCCGCAAAGGACAATCGACTTAATCGAAAAACACAAGATTGCTCTTTTCGGAGCGATAACGAGCAAACCGAAAGATAAAGCCGCCGAAGAATTGAAACCAGAATTGCGCGACAAAGGTTATGTCTACTTTTCCCCTATCGTTGCGCTCAGGCAACACTTCAATCTCGATATCTGTATTCGTCCTTGTATTTCTTTCAAAGGCAATCCGTTAAATTTTATCCGCAAAAAAATTGACGGCTCTTACGAAGAACCGTTCGTCAATGCAGTTATATTCCGGCAAAACACCGAAGGTCTTTATGCGGGAGTCGAATGGACAAATCCGCCTGAAGTTGTAAGAAAAGCCCTTGAAACGCATCCCAAGATGAAAGCTTTTGCGAACGTTCCGGGCGAAGAGCTTGCAATTTCCACGAGGATTGTAACCAAAAAAGCGAGCGAAAGAATTATTAGGTCTGCTTTCGAATATGCAAGGAAGTATAATTACAAGAGCGTTACATTATGCGAAAAACCGAATGTGCTTCGCGAAACTTCCGGCATGATGCTTAAAATTGCTCGCGAAATTTCGAAAGAATATCCGGAGATTCAATTGTGGGACACAAACATCGACGCGCAAATGATGTGGCTTACAAAAAATCCCGAAGATTACGGAGTTATTGTAGCTGAAAATATGTTCGGAGACATTATTAGCGACGGTTTTGCCGGACTTATCGGCGGACTCGGATTTGCTTGCAGCGCCAATATAGGCGAAGAAGTTGCCGTATTCGAACCGACTCACGGCTCGGCTCCCAAATACGAAAAGTTAAAACCTTCGATAGTAAATCCGATTGCCATGTTTATGAGCGCCATAATGATGCTCGAACACATCGGCGAAAACGACATTGCCGACAAAATTAAAAAAGCAATAGCGAAAGTAATCGAAGAAGGCAAAGTAAGAACTTACGATATGCTTAAGCTCAAAGGCGGTCCGGACGTTATTGAACTTGGAGCGGCAACTACACAACAAATGACAGACGCGGTAATTTCGAAACTATAATATTTTTTGTAATTTAGGACATTAACTGCCATTTTTAATTTTGGGTATGCTATGAGCGGCATCATTTTAGTAGTATTTGCCATAATTCTGTTTATTTCGGCATACCGTATCTACGGGAATTTTATTTCGAATAAATTTTCGATTGACGGGAATCATACCACTCCTTCGCATGAAATGTACGACGGGGTCGACTATGTTCCCGCAAAGCCGCCTGTACTGCTGGGGCATCATTTCGCCTCCATAGCCGGAGCCGGTCCGATCGTAGGTCCAATAATCGCCGCCAGCTTCGGCTGGGCGCCCGTTTATGCATGGATTCTGATAGGCTCAACTTTTATCGGCGGCGTTCACGATTACACGGCTTTGATTGCTTCGATACGCCATAAAGGCAAAACCATCGGACAAGTAATTGAAAATTATATCGGTCTGAACGGCAAAAAATTGTTTCTCATTTTTACATGGTCTACGCTTATTCTCGTTATCGCAGTTTTTACAATAATCGTATCGAATACATTCAACAGCATTCCTTCCGCAGGCACCGCATCCATCTTATTTATTGTTATTGCAATCGCGTTCGGACTATTATCATATCGCAAAAAAATTCCGCTTCTTATATCTTCAGCGGTAGGAATTGTCTTATTGGCGCTGGCAATTTATTTCGGCAATCAGTTTCCATTGCTTTTGAGCAAACAGGCCTGGATAGTAATTTTATTAGTTTACATCTTTTTCGCCTCGGTAACACCGGTATGGATATTATTGCAGCCGCGCGATTATTTGAATTCGTTCTTGCTTTATGCTTTGATGCTGGGAGGAATAGCCGGTTTGTTTTTTACAATGCCCGAAGTTCATCTTGCCCCGGTTACCAATTTCAACATCAATAAAATCGGATATCTTTTCCCCGCCCTTTTCGTAACGGTGGCGTGCGGCGCAATAAGCGGTTTTCATTCGATCGTAAGCAGCGGTACGACGGCTAAACAGCTCGACAAAGAGACCGACGCAAAACTGATCGGTTACGGCGGCATGCTCATCGAAGGAGTTCTTGCTGTACTGGCATTATTATCCGTAGCTTCATTAGATCAAGCTCATTTTATTCAGTTATTAAACGAGAAAGGCGCGGTTACGGCTTTTTCAACCGGCATAGCAACTTTCATAAATAATATCCCTCTGCTTGGTATCGATAAATCGCACGCATCGAGTTTTGCCGCGCTCGCCGTAGCCGCATTTGCTCTTACTTCCCTCGACACGGCGACCAGATTAGCCCGTTATACCTTCCAGGAATTTTTTGAAACCCGGCAACAGACTGAAAAAAGCGGAATTACATCCAACAGATATTTTGCCACTTTCATTACCGTCATAGCCGGCGGACTTCTAACAATGAGCGGTCAGAGTATGACTATCTGGCCGGTATTCGGCAGCGCCAATCAACTTCTCGCAGCCATAGCGCTTCTGGCTATAACGGTCTGGGTAATTAATCTTAAGATAAATTATTACTTCACTCTCATCCCGATGTTATTCATGTTTGCCGTTACTTTATCGGCTCTTGCCATGCTCTTTTATAATAATTTCCTAATCAACAACTATTTGCTTTCAATCGTATCGATATTTCTTTTTGTCTTGGCTGTAATGCTGGCATGGCAGGCTTTTACCGTACTCAGGACCAATACCGAACCTTCAACATCAAAATAAATGATATGAGCAAAGACGAAATAATTCTTTTATGGCCCGAAGTAAACTTAATTAACGATCCTTCGCTCAAAGAGAAAGTGATCGAATGCTGGAAATATGCTGTGGAAAATTCAGAGTTAACAGCGCGGGATTTATACGAAATTCCGTTTTCGCTTTTAATAAAAGACTGCAATATTTCCTTCATTAATCACAAAAGAACGTGCGTGCAGCTTGCCGTCGACATTGCCAAAAGAATGCAAAAGAATTTCGGAAATGAGGTCAATATCGACATGGACATCTTGATTGCCGGAGCAATTTTAATCGACGTAGGGAAATTATTCGAATATACGAAAAAGGACGGCAAACTCGGAACGAGCAAAGCCGGAAGTCTGCTGCGCCATCCTTTCAGCGGCGTTGCGATTGCCGACAGGTTCGGACTGCCTCCTGAAGTTCTCCACATAATAGCTTATCATTCCAAAGAAGGCGATCTGGGAAAAAGATCCGTAGAAGCGATAATTGTGCATCATGCCGATTTCGTATCTTTCGAGCCGTTTAAGAATTGAAAAGTTATTATTTGCCGAGAATAGATATATTTGTATTGCCAAACATAATTTTCCGGAGTAGAGAATGCCCCAAACTTTAGTCGAAAAAATCGCACAGAAACATGCAATCGGATTGAAGCCGAATCAGGAAATTAGCGCCGGCGACTACATTACTATACGACCGGCATACGTGATGACTCACGATAATACCGGTGCGGTTATTCCGAAATTCAAATCGATCGGAGCAACAAAACTTGCCAATCCCCGACAGGTAGTAATAACGCTCGACCACGATATTCAAAACAAAGACGAAAAGAATCTGAATAAATACAAACGCATCGAAGAATTTGCCAAGGAAATGGGAGCGGACTTCTATCCCGCAGGGCGAGGCATAGGACATCAGATTATGGTAGAAGAAGGATACGCGTTCCCGGGTTCCATGGTGGTTGCCTCCGACAGTCATTCGAATATGTACGGCGGTATCGGATGTCTCGGCACTCCGATTGTGAGAACCGACGCCGCATCGATCTGGGCAACCGGAAAAACATGGTGGCAGGTTCCACAAACTGTCAAAGTCGTATTAACGGGGAGTTTATCCGAAGGGGTTACAGGTAAAGACGTTATTATCGCTCTCTGCGGTTATTTCAATAACGACGAAGTATTGAATTGCGCGGTTGAATTTTCGGGCGACGGTATAAACTGCCTGTCGGTAGACCAGAGACTTTCGATTGCGAATATGACTACCGAATGGGGCGCTGTCGCAGGACTCTTCCCTGTCGACGATATAACTCTCGAATGGATTGAAAGAAGAATCGATTATATCGAAAAGAGAGGTCCCGAAGGCGTGCCTTCGGATGCCGACGGCAACGGCAAAAATCCCAGATTGAACAGAGAAAGATTGAATGAACTAAAAGAAAACCTGAATAATCTCAAACCGGACACCGACGCATTTTACGCAAAAGAACTTACAATAGACTTATCTTCGATTGAGCCCGTCGTGTCGGGACCGAACAGCGTAAAGAAATACGCCCTCGTATCAGAGCTGACGAAAAAGAAAGTAAAAATTGATAAAGCTTATCTCGTGTCATGCGTCAATTCAAGACTAGAAGACATAGAACAGGCGGCCAAAATAGTAAAAGGGAAAAAGATAGCTCCGCATGTAAAATTTTATATTGCGGCGGCTTCCAGCGAAGTTCAAAAAGAGAGCGAGGCTCGGGGCTACTGGCAAGATTTAATCGAAGCCGGCGCCATTCCGCTTCCTCCTGGTTGCGGTCCCTGCATCGGATTGGGAGCGGGATTGCTTGAAGACGGCGAGGTAGGCATCTCGGCAACCAACAGAAATTTCAAAGGCAGAATGGGTTCGCCAAATGCTTTTGCATATCTGGCTTCGCCCGCCGTAGTTGCCTATTCAGCAGTCAGCGGATATATCAACTACGACATTTCAGAAAACAAAAATTCGATTGCGGGTTCGATAAAAATAAATTCTAAATCCGAAACGCAAACTCGACAGGTCGATATTATTGAAGGGTTTCCCACCGAAATAAAAGGAGAAATTATCTTCTGCCCTCAGGATAACTTAAACACAGACGGTATTTATCCGGGCAAATACACTTACAACGACGATATGACTCCTCAGGATCAGGCTAACGTTGTTATGGAAAATTACGACCCCGAATTCAGAAATATTGCGCAGGAAGGCGATATACTCGTCGGAGGATTTAATTTTGGAACGGGCAGTTCGAGAGAACAGGCGGCTACAGCGCTCAAATACAAAGGCATTCAACTCGTAATAGCAGGCTCTTTCAGCGAGACGTATAAACGCAACGCCATCAACAACGGCTTCCTGGCAATCGAATGTCCTCAACTGGTAACCGATTTGAAAAAAATGTTTGGAAGCAGCAAAAAAAATACAATCAAAACAGAAATTGTCGCCACAGTCGATTTTGTAAATTCCAAATTAATTGCCGACGATAAAATCTATACTATTTCTCCGGTCGGCATTCCCGCTCAGGAATTGATTGTTCCGGGAGGACTTGAAAACTGGATAAAGAAGAACCTGGGAAATTAATTTAATCGAATTATCGTTTAGCGCTTTTCTTTTAGAAATAAAAGCGTTAATTTTATGGCAACTAAAGGCATAAGTAATTATGCGCAAAGTGAATAAAATAACTTCCAAAAATTATTATCCATATCTCAACTTCCCTAAATTGTACGAAACCAACTGGCAGAATAAATAGGCACTCTTCCTCTATAACAACTCTCTCATTTAAAAATAGTATAAGGAATTCGTTATGGAAAAATCCGTTTCACGAATTATTTCCGAATTTGCACTTGATTTAAAATACGAAGACATACCGGGGGAAGTTATTCACGAAGCCAAGCGTTTTTTGTACGATTCGATCGGATGCGCTTACGGCGCATATGAAACCAAAGACGTAAACATCATCAGAAATTATTTCCGGAATATCGGCGGCAGACAGGAAGCGACGGTTATTGGATTCGGAGACAAAGTACCCGCTGCTCATGCCGCTTTTGTAAACTCGCAGATGATACGTTCGCTCGATTTTAACGACATCTATTGGAAGCAGGATCCGTCTCATCCGTCGGATTTAATTCCAGCAGCTTTAGCCGCAGGAGAATATTCAAACGCCGATATGAAATCTGTGTTGACTGCGATTGTTCTGGGGTACGAATTCGAACAACGACTTTGCGAAATTGCAGCGCCGGGCATAAGAGAACGTAAATGGCACCACGCTACACTAACGCAGTTTGTTTCGCCCGTAGTTGCCGGAAAATTGCTTAACTTGAGCGTGGAGCAGATGGTAAACGCTATCGGCATTAACGGCGCGCATAATTTTACTTCCGGCGCCCCCGCTTCGGGTCAACTTTCGATGATGAAAAATACGGTCGATCCGATGGCGGTCTACAACGGCGTAATCTCGTCTTTCCTCGCCAAAGAAGGCTTTACGGGTCCCGAATTTATTTTTGAAGGCAAGGAAGGCTTTTTCGACTGTTTATTGGGCTGGGATTACAAATCCGGACAGAGCAAACCGATAATTGTGCCGGGGTTGGAAATGTACGGCGAGTGGCGCTGGGATTTGGATAAGCTATTCAACAAACTCGGCAGTAATTATAAAATACTCGAATGCAGCATGAAAGCTTTTCCAACGGAAGCGTTAACCCATACCCACATTTCAGCAGTCCTTTCTCTGGTAAACAAGCACGACGTCAAACCGGATCAAATCGAAAAGATAATAATAACTACAATAGCGCGGGTCTGCGACATCCTGTTCGATCCGCAAAAGTACAAACCAAAATCGAGAGAAACAGCCGACCATTCACTGCCCTATTGCATTGCCGCGGCTGTAGTCGACAGAAAGATTACAACCGATTCATTCTCGGAAGAAAAACTCAAAGACCCGCGTATCTGGTCGGTAATCGATAAGATAGAAGGCGTTGCCTCGTATGAATTCGAAAAATTGTTTCCCGAAAAACAACCGTCTAAAGTCGAAATTATTACAACCGACGGAAAAGAATATTCGGAATATCTCGAATATCCGAAAGGTCATCCAAACAACCCGATGACCGACGAGGAATTGGAATCAAAATTCAACAGTCTTTCTTCGAAACTTTTGGACGCCAATAAACAAAGAGAAATTAAAGAGATTGTATTTAATTGCGATATTATGGAAGCGACCGAATTCATGAACAAATTAATTGCGTGAGAATATGAAAGCGGAAATAATCAACGACGCAGCTTCGGCAGGAGTTAAATCCGATAAGACGCGTTCTGACTGTCGCATTACCATAAAAAAATTAAAACGCGGAAAGAAACTAACGATTAAACTGAAGAGCAAAGTCGACAAATTGTACGGCGACGAAATAGAGAAACTGATACGCACGATTTCGTCGTTTTACGAATTAACCGGCGCCGAAATTGAAATCGAAGATTACGGAGCCCTGCCTTACACAATCGCGGCGCGATTCGAAACGGCTTATAAAAGAATTTTCGTGCATGAAACCAAAGAATTTTTGCTTCCGATTAAAAAGGGACTAATAACTCCTACCTCAAAAGACAGAATAAGGCGAAGCCGGCTTTATCTTCCCGGCAACGAACCGAAGTTCCATATAAACGCCGGTCTTCATAAACCCGACGGGATTATACTCGATCTCGAGGACAGCGTACATCCTTCCGAAAAAGACTCGGCGCGTATTTTGGTCAGGAATGCGTTACGAGCCGTTAATTTTTACGGCACCGAAAAAATGGTAAGGATTAATCAACTTCCTCTCGGTTTTGAGGATTTGAAATCAATAGTACCTCATAACGTTCATGTAATTCTTATTCCCAAATGCGAGTCAAAAGAAACCGTCATTAAAGTCAACGAAGTAATAAACGCCGTCAAAAAAGAAAAAAATATTCGTTATGACATTTATCTCATGCCGATTATCGAAAGCGCATTGGGCGTTGTGAATGCATACGAAATTGCAACGGCTTCTAAAAATATATGCGCCCTGACAATCGGGCTGGAAGATTATACTGCGGATATCGGTGTCCAGAGGACTGAAGCCGGACTCGAAAGTTTTTACGCCCGGTCTGTTATTGTCAATGCAGCCAAAGCGGCGGGAGTTCAAGCTATCGATTCGGTTTATTCCGACGTCGGGAATACGGAAGGACTCTATAAAAGCTGTCTGGAATCGAAAGCGCTCGGTTTCGAAGGGAAGGGATGCATTCATCCCAGACAAATAAAAATAACGCATAAAGCATTCGCCCCTTCGCCCCCGGAAATCGAAAAGGCGAAATTGATTGTGGAAGCTTTCAACGAAGCCCGGAGAAAAAGCCAGAGCGTCATTTCAATCGGGAGTAAAATGATCGATCCTCCCGTCGTAAAACGCGCGTTGAAAATTCTTGAATCCGAAAAACAAAATTGAAAAGAGCCATGAGAATGATAAAAAACAAAGCAGGCAGATTGGTTCCGTTATACGTAAACGGGATAAAACAAATTCCTTTTAAAGGAGTCGACAAATACAAACCGAAAGGCAGAAAAGCCGCTCCGGCAATACCTTCCTGTGTCGATTTTCCCGAAGCCGAAAATAAATTGGTAAAAAACTTGAAAAAGGCTCTGGAACTTTCGGGCTTAAAAGACGGAATGACAATTTCAACCCACCATCATCTTCGTAACGGAGATATGGTTACCAACTATTTATTCGACGTTATCCATTCAATGGGAATTAAAAATATAAGGTGGTTTCCGAGCGCGTCATTCCCCTGTCATGAACATTTAATCAAATATCTCGAAGACGGCACTATTCACCACATTGAAGGCTCATTGAACGGACCTTTGGGCAAGTACGCGAGCATGGGAAAGATGAAAGGCACGGGCGTATTGCGTTCGCACGGAGGCAGATACCAGGCAATTCAGGACGGCGAAGTTCATATCGACATTGCGGTAATCGCCGCGCCTTCGGCGGACAAGTTCGGCAACGCCAACGGATTATACGGTAAGTCCGCTTGCGGAGGATTGGGATTTGCCCTGGCAGACTCGATTTACGCCGACAAAGTAATTATCGTAACCGACAATTTGGTTGAATTCCCCTGCGCGCCGTGGCAAATTTCCGGCAATAATGTCGATTGTGTGGTAGTAGTCGATTCGATCGGCGACCCGGCAAAAATCGTAAGCGGAACTACAGAGATAACAAAAAGTCCCGACCGGCTATTAATAGCCGAATACGTCGCGGAGTTTATGGACGCCGCCGGAATTTTAAAAGACGGATTTTCGTTCCAGGCCGGAGCCGGCGGCACGAGTCTGGCATTCATTCCATTTATCAAAGAAAAAATGAAACAAAAAAATATTAAAGCCCGGTTTGTAAGAGGAGGCTCCACAAAATATCTTGTCGAAATGCTCGAAGAAGGTTTAACCGACTATATCCTCGACGGACAGACATTCGATCTGGAAGGCGTTCGCTCAATGAGAGAAAATCCGAATCACATTATGACTTCCCCTTTTACAAGTTATAATTTTCATGGCAAGGGAAATTTTGCTTCGATGGTCGACGCTGTTGTGTTAGGAGCCACGGAAGTCGACCTGAATTTTAACGCCAACGTAGTGACGCATTCGGACGGGATGCTATTGCACGGAATCGGCGGATGGCAAAATTGTCTTTATGCCGGCTGCACTATATTGGCAGTTCCTTCATTCAGGGACAGGATACCCGTAATCGTAGACGAGGTAACGACGCTCTGCGGCCCCGGCGATTTGATTGACGCAGTAATTACGGAACGCGGAATTGCCGTCAATCCGGCAAGAAAAGATTTGATTAAAAAAGTTAAGAAAAGCTCTCTTCCGCTGCGGTCGATTGCCGATATTCAAGAAGAAGTTTATGAAATATGCGGCAGACCGGCAAAACCGAAATTAGACAAAAGAAAAGTTGTCGCGGTAGTTAAATGGGTCGACGGAACTTTACTCGACTCTGTTTATAAGGCGGCGGAATAGTTTTAATAGTTGCCTTTTTTAACTTTTGCAAGTCCGCCACCAAACGTCGCTATCCACAAGTTTCCGTCCGGGCCAAGTTTGATATCGACTACCTGGCTTGCCAGCAGTTTGGAATTCGAAGTGTTAAAGAAATATCCGTCCGAAGGATTATGCCGGAATTTTGTCAATCCGCCTTTTGTGCCTATCCATTTGTTCCCTTCTTCGTCCACATATATGGATTCGACTAAATTGGACGGAACTCCCTTCAGTTCCAACTGCTCCCAGGCGCCGTCTTTGAATCTTGTCAGTCCGCCCAATTCGCCTTTTTCGCTGTTATAAATATGAGCGGCATAAACGTATCCTTCCTTATCGCACGCAATATCTTTTATTGAATTTCCCAGGTTTGCGCTCAAATTCATATTCGACATATCATAAATTTTCCATTGATTTCCGTCGTACATATTAATACCGGCGCTGTTAGTCGCCACCCATACATTATTAAAATTGTCAATTGCAATTCCCGTTACAAAATCGCTCGACATTCCGGAAGTCCTGTCGAAAACTTTCCAACTTTTTCCGTCGTATTTGACTAATCCTTTTTGAGTGCCGATCCACATCACACTGTTATTATCGAAAATAACGCTCGTAACGTATGGATCCGGCAAATTCGGAGTGAGGTCCGTCCATACTGAGCCGTCGAATTTTTGAAGACTACCGCTTGTGGCAACGTACAATTCATTGTCGCGGACATATAAAGAATTAATGAAGTTATATTTTAGCTGTGAATTAGTCGATTGAATTATATCGAATTTATCGCCTCGGATTCTTACGATACCTCTGTCCCTCGTACCGACCCAAATTCCGTTTTCGCCTGGCGCCAGAGCGGAGAGATGATTACTGCTCAATTGCGAATTATCGATATTATAATTTACCCATTTGCTCGTATCATCCAGGACAAAATTCAAATACTGTATCTTACTGTAAGTAACCTTAACTATAGCGCTGTCGGAGCGGTGCAGCGGTAAATCGCACCTCACTTTATATTCGCCGACCAATAAATTGATCAAATATTTGGGAGTAAAAAATCCCGTATTTTCATTATTTAAATAAATTGCCGCGCCTTCTGGTTTACTGTTTACATAAATAATTCCGAAGTTTGCCGGATTTTTATAAAAGTCTACAAAGATGGATTTATATTCGGCGCCGCTAATTTCTTTGGCTAATGTCGTGTCTTTGAACAATTTTTTTTTCAATGTAACGTAGTGGACGCCTTCGGATAATCCTTTAATAGTATCCGGCGTAACGAATCCGGAATTTTTACCGTCGATATAAATAAGGGCGGAATCCGGATTGCTGTCGACAAAGATTTTACCGTTATATAAAATTTCAGGCTCTGCCGAACCAGTATAAACCTCCCTGTCGCACGAAATAAAAATATTGAGCGCCAGTATTCCGACAGTTAATATTTTCAAGAAACTTTTCATTCCTTCAATCCCGGTATGTAGCCAAATGATCTGATATAATCGTGAGTAAATCTGAGCACATAATAATTCCGGTTGTATGCGCCGAAGACGCCGAAGCCGCCTGTTATATTAGAATAATCCGTTTCGTCGAGTTTAACCGAAAATGTATTGTTCGCCTTAGCGGTCGTATTGTAATAGACGCTTAAATTTTCGTCGAGCGAAATTACTTCGAGTATGCAGCTCAAAATTTCAAATTTGCTTTTGTCCGATTCGCCTTCGGAAATTAGTTCCATTGCTTTATCGATTACAGACATGTCGTAACTGAAGCGGCTTTGCGTTATGGGTTTGGGATAGTTCGGCACATACTTGCCTTCGTATTCCACGTAATTTTGCGGCACCACGTGAATATATCTTTTTTTTGTCCCGCCCTCATGCTTAAAATAATAGATGCCCATTCTCAAAACAAAAACGGGTTTGGTTTGATCGCTGTTCCAAACAACCTGAATATAATCTCCTTTTTGAGGAGGTATGAGAGTGTCCGACAGAGCTTCGCTGAATTTAATCGGTTGAGGAACCGTCGTGGTTGAAGACAATACCTTTCCGTTGGGCAAAACGGCTTCGATTTCGAGAGGGAGCCCCGGCTCCGGCCTGAAATCCTTTGCATAATAAATTCTGTACGGCGCTTTATACTTGTCGTCGGGCGAACGTTCGATTATTGTATCTTTTAGTATGACGACGTTGTCGTTACCGCTCCATAATCTGACCAATGCATTTTGAACGGATTTATCCTCAGTATTGGCATACGGATCGAAATTCTCGGATAAATAACTCTTCGACAATAAAGCGACCTGATAATTAGTATCGGCTCTCACAATACAATTAAGAACATATTTTTCGTCGAATTCTCCGTAAGGATTGAACGACTCGTCGCATGAAATAACCGTCAGCGTCAATAAAATCAAAGCCGAATAAAATAATTTCTTTTTCATAATTCCACCTTAACCGAGAATGTGGGGAGGAACGGGAGCATATTGACTCTTTCGCCCGTGTCTTTTTTGAAATAAAAGATATTGGCTCTGTCGTAGAGATTAACGATATTAAAATCGAGATATACATTCATAAACGGGAAAACGAATTTCTTCGAAATATTCAGGTCGAGACGATGATAGTCGGGCAATCTGCCGAGGTTCTGTATGCCGACGAGCGTATAAGGTCTGCGCGGGTCGCGGAAGTTCCAGGAATCGAAGAAATTGTCAAGATACAGTTTATCGTAATAACCGAGAATTTCAGTAAAAGGCAGACCCGACGAATAAACCCAGATAACGCTCGAATGCCAATTACGGCCTAAATTAAAATCCAGCATAAGATTAAAATTATGCCGGGTATCGTAACGCGGATAGTATCTCTTTCCGTCGATAACTTTGTATGCGTACGCATGCGTGTAGGATGTTTTTATGTCGATAAAAGACGCGCTGATCGAAGCGTTGACTTCCAGACCGTAGGATTCGCCCTCGCCGGCTTTTAAATCGCGGTCGGAAGCGTAAATTTTGTTTTTATTCAAGACCGGCAGGTTATCGACCGTTTTATAGTACGATTCGACTCCGAGCTTCCAAAAATTTCCCGTTCCGATTTCGACTCCGAAAATTGCATGCATTGCTTTCGCGGGCGGAAGATATTCGGGAGTGATAATCCACGGTTCGAATATGTTGATAATTTCGTCTTCGTCCGAAACCGTTGTCAATGATTGTTGATAGAGTCCCCAAGCTCCTTTGAAAGTCAAAAAATTCCAGAATGTGTAGGATGCGTTTAATCTAGGTTCAATGAACATTTTCTCTTTATTTTGCGAGACCGAAGCGAGATTAAAACGAAGTCCGGCGTCCACGGCAAAGTTGTCGAATCTCAAGAATTTATATTTTGTGTAAAGCGAAATGTCGGCGCCGTCCGCCCTGATATCGGTATCCTCGTCAACTATATTTTCGATAAATAATTCCGTATTAATCTGATTGATATGGAAACCGACGCCCAGTTCGTCTTTCGAATTGAATATGTAAGTCAAATCCATCTTCATCGATATATCGTTTATCTCGTTGCTCGATTTTGCAAGCGAACTCAATTGAGGGAGCGCTTCGCCTTTGAAATTGCTGATCGACAAACCGAGTTCGAGAAAGAGCGGGCTGTCGCCCACGAAGAACCATCTGAAACCGAACAAATTGTTTTTCCAGCCGAAATCTTCAATCGTCGGGTCAGGATTATCGATTTTGTCGTTGCTGAAAAATCCGTTCACGATAAATTTGCTGCCCGGTATGAAATCCTGATTGGAATAATTCAGTTTGAAAGAGAGATCGTAGAAATCAGCCGGAATATTTTGATTGTCGAGGAATTTTTTAAGGATTTCAGTCGAATAACTTTTTCTGCCGCTCAGATAAAAAGAGCCGTGAGGCAAAGGACCTTCGAGCAATAATTTAGCCGACAAGTAGCTCGCGCTGGCTTTAGCTCCGAATCTGTTTTTATTACCGTCGTTTGTTTTTATATCGATAACCGAAGAGAGACGTCCGCCGTAATTTGCCGCGAATCCGCCTTTATAAAATTCGATGTTATTTATTACGTCGGGGTCAATCACGCTGAAGAGACCGAGCGCATGGAAAGGGTTATATAACGTAACTCCGTCGAGCAATATAAGATTCTGATTGCTTGCCCCGCCCCTGACGTAAAATCTTGCCGATACGTCGCCGGTCGACTGAACGCCGGAAAGATATTTAAGCGACCTGAATAAATCGGATTCCACGCCTTTGGGAAGATATTCCAGTTCCCTGCTCAAAATCCTGCGGATGCTTATATCCGTTCTGCTTTCCTCGACTAACTTTTCAACTTTCTCGATTGTTTGGAGTTCAATGTCGGAAGGGACGAGCCGAATATCATAATGCGTTATTTTATTCGGAAAAACTTTTATTTTAATTTCCTTCGTATTATAGCCGATATAAGAAATAATCAATGTAAAATTCCGATTGGCGGGTATGGAAGGAATAAGGAAATATCCTCTCGAATCCGTTGCGGTACCGACTCCCAATTCTTTCACGTATACATTGCAATAAGCCAACGCTTCCGAACTTGTTGAATCTACAATCAGCCCTCTTAAAGTACCGGAATTTTGGGCTTCAAGATTAAGATTAAAAAATACTAACAGGATAAAAAGATAAATTATATTTTTCATTAAAATCATTTAAATAAATCATATGCAATATATGATTTTTATATATCAATAAAACATTGCACTCTATTTAAAAATAAAAAAGGCTGTTCCAAACAATTCCGGGTAATGTATCTAGGAGGCTATGAAGTTCATGTTAAAAACTTCCCCGGTCCGTTCGGAACAGCCCGTATATAAGGCGGGGGTGTGTTAATTGTTAACTGCTACAGGCGCTTTCATCAATTTATTTGAAATCTCCTGGAAGAAGAGATCCGGATTTTCTTTTTCAACTTCGGTAATCTTTATATCCGCGAACATATCATAGAAATTGAAATAGAGGCTTGCAAGTTGCGCTTTGTATCTGATTGCAGGCGTATTGCCTTCCACTGCAAGCTCGTATAATCTTCTTACCAATTTCCGATAATCTTCGTTGGGAAATTTGTTTTTTACTTCCATTATGTTGAAAATGGAAGATTCAACTATTCCAGTATGTTCCACGTTGAGATTGTAGAGAAAACGCTCGTTTGCTTTTTCAACAAGCTTTTTGTATTCGGGCTCCTGAGCAAAAATGTTTGCCGCAAAGAACGTTATCAAAATTGCGATTGTAAGTTTATTAACAGATTTCATTTTATCCTCCTTGTCTAAAGGTTCGCTTACAGTTATTCAAAGCCCGTGCCAAACTTCATTACTTATTAATTTTACTCAAACGCAAACATTTACTTATTTAGGCGTTGCCACATTTTTTCCTTATTTATGCAGGTTTATTTATAATTTATTGAAATAAAATAACTTAGAGAGAATGCAGATGCGTGGCGTCTGCAGTTTTGTGGCGCCCCTTTGGAGAAATTTCCGGTTATTTCTTTCTGTTGAGCCGGTTGTTGAGGGCTCTTCTGCTAAGACCAAGCAGCCTTGCCGCAATCGTCTGATTGTTATCGGCTCTTTTAAGCGCTTCGTTGATCAACGCTTCTTCTACTTCTTTAAGCGTAGGAAGGTTTTCCGGAAATATAATTTTATCTGCGTGTTCTTCGGTATGTTCCAAAGCAAATTCCTTTTTCATATCCGCAAATATTTTATTTCGAATCGAGTCGAGCGACAAAACGCCGAACCGGTGTATACTGACCGCATCGTATATCAAACCTTCGAGCTCTCTTATGTTTCCAGGAAAATGATAATTCGCAAGGAGAGTATAAAGTTCCTTCGGCGGAGTCGGTTTTTTCTTGTTCAGTTTTTCTGCGGCTTTTTCAAGAAAATAGTCGGTCAATAAAGGAATATCTTCTTTCCGTTCTCTCAAAGGAGGGATATGAATATGATGAGTTTGCAATCTGTAGTAAAGGTCTTTTCTGAATTTGGGACTCTCCTTCATATCTTCAATTTTCAGATTCGTAGCGCATATAATCCTTACGTCGGCTTGTTTCGGAATATCGGAACCGAGCGGATAATACCTGCCGTCCTGAATGAGACGCAACAATTTAACCTGGGATTCGATGCTCAAATCGCCGATTTCGTCGAGAAACAGAGTTCCTTTTTCGGCTTGCTCAATCAAACCTTTTCTGTCCTGCTCTGCGCCCGTAAAAGCCCCCTTTTTATGTCCGAACAGAGTGTCGGAAAACAAAGTGTCGTCCAATCCCGCCACATTGACGGCGACCAACTCTCCGTTTCTGGAACTGACTTTATGAATTGCTCCGGCAATCAATTCTTTTCCGACGCCAGTTTCGCCCGTAATCAGCACGGGCAAAGGAGAATTTGCAATCGCTTCGATATATTTGAAAATCGAGCGCATCGATTTGTTTTTTGTGATAATTTCTTCGAAAGCTTCGGGATTTTCGATTTTATCCTTCAGCAAATAATCTTTCAGACGACGGTTTTCGGAAAGCACTTCCCTGTATTCGAGCGCGCCTTTTATTGTTGTAACCAAGCGCGTATTGTCGACAGGTTTAACAATATAATTATAAGCGCCCGACTTAATGCTTTCTACCGCGCTTTCCACATCGTTCAGCGCGGTTAATATTATTACCGGTATTTCGGGAAACCGGTCTTTAATCTGCGGCAAAAGCTCCAGTCCCGTAATTCCCGGCATATTTATATCGAGCACGATTAAAGAGTATTCATCTTTCTCGAGCATTTCCAGTACTTTTGTACTGTCGGATTGCAGTACGATATTATTTATGCCGCTCGTGTTCAAAGACGTTTCGACGCTGAAGAGAAATTGTTCTTCGTCGTCAACAAGCAGTATCGGCAATTCCGGATAATCCGCTATTCCCATTTTCCCTCTTTCAATTTATCGGCAGAAGAATAATAAATTTGGTACCGTTCCCGTCGCTTTCGACAATAATATCGCCGCCGTGATTTTTGATAATGTTATAAGAAACATAAAGTCCGAGTCCGGTTCCGCCCGAATTTCTTTTTGTAGTAAAAAACGGGTCAAAAATAAATTTTATGTTTTCTTCGTCAATGCCCGTTCCTTCGTCTTTGACTTCAACTGCGGCATAGTTGTCTTTCCGATAGAGCGATACTTCAATGCCGCGGTTTTTATCGGGCAGCGCCTGACATGCATTGGCAATAAGGTTTATCATCACCTGTTCGATCTGTTGAGAGTTGCCTTTTATATACGGCATTTCGGCATTGTAATTCACTTTAAAATTGCCGGTCGATTTTTTTATCAGGTTGGACGTAATCATAACCGCTTTTTCGATCGCTTTATTCAAATCGACTGTTTGGTCGAGACATCCCGAATCTTTTTTTGCAAATTCTTTAAGGTTGTTCGTAATTTTTTCGATTCGCGTGGAACCCTCGATGATACCGTCGAGAGCGTTTACGATTTTTTTAAATGCTTTTTCCGAAGGTATTCCCGCCACATAATAATCGTCATGGTCGGTTGCATATTCTTTCAGAACGGGCAAAATATCATCGAAAGCTTTTTTAAGGAACTGAGCGTTGAGAAGAATAAAATTGTTCGGATTATTGATTTCGTGAGCGATTCCGCTTACCATAGTGCCGAGCGCGACCATTTTGTCCGCCTGAATCAACTGTTTTTGCTTTGATTCGGCAAGCTCCTGCGCCTTTTTCAATTCGGTTATATCGTTAATAAGTCCGTCGTAATAGATAACATTGCCGTATTCGTCTTTCGATAAAACGATGCTGTTTTTGACCCACCGTATCGAGCCGTCGCGGTGAATAATACGATGCTCTAGCGGTTCTACGTCCTTGCCTGCCAGCGCGTCTTCGGCTTGTTTCAAAACCGCAGGGCGGTCGTCCGGATGAACCATCCGATACCAGAGTTCGGGATCCTTCTGATAATCTTCGGAAGAATAACCGGTTACAGCCGCGCATCCGGGACCGTGATACGTTTTGACGGCTTTGCCTTCTTCGACTTTTACAGAATAGATATAATCGGTAAGATATCTTATCAGCCTGTAATATCGTATTTCAACCGGGTCTAATTTAAGTTCTTCTTCCATTGCGCTTTAAAATTAACAGCGCAAATTTAAACAATCCCGCGATAATTTGTGTACGATATTACACTAATTTAATCTTCCATTGTCGAAATATTTCCGGGGTCTTCTCCCAGAGCCCGCGCTTTGAGAACTCTGCGCATAATTTTACCGCTCCTCGTTTTGGGCAGCGAATCGACAAATTCAATGCTCTCGGGTTTTGCAATAGGACCGACTTCGTGAGCGACGTGTTTTCTTAACTCTTCTATTAAAGCCGTCGATTTTTCGTAGCCGTTCTTGAGAATTACGTATGTATAAATTGCGTTTCCTTTAACTTCGTGCGGCAGTCCTATTGCCGCGGCTTCGGCGACTGCGGGGTGACTGACAAGCGCGCTTTCGATTTCAGCCGTGCCCAATCGGTAACCCGACACTTTTATAACGTCGTCCACTCTTCCGATAATCCAGTAATATCCGTCTTCGTCGCGCCGAGTGCTGTCGCCTGTCATATAATATCCGGGATATTTGCTCCAATACTGATTTACGTATCTTTCGGGATCCTTATAAACCGTTCGCAGCATTGCAGGCCAGGGAGTTTTAATTACCAGATATCCTTCTTCGTTCGGCTTTACCGGATTGCCGTCTTCGTCGAGGATATCCATTTGAATTCCGGGAAAAGGTCTTGAACCGGACCCCGGCTTAAGCGGAACGCACGGCATCGGCGTTATCATAAACATACCTGTTTCGGTTTGCCACCACGTATCCATAATGGGGCATTTTTCATTGCCGACAACTCTGTAATACCATTTCCAGGCTTCGGGATTAATCGGTTCGCCGACCGAGCCCAATAAACGGAGCGACGACAAATCGTGTCTTTTAACCCACGATTCTCCGAATCTCATTAAACCTCTGATTGCGGTCGGAGCCGTATAAAGAATATTAATGCCGTATTTTTCAATCATCTGCCACCATCGATTCGGATAAGGGAAATTCGGAGCTCCTTCGTACATAAAGGAAGTCGTCCCGTTCAAAAGCGGTCCGTAGACGATATAACTGTGTCCGGTAATCCAGCCCGGATCTGCCGCGCACCAATACCGGTCTTCTTCTTTAATGTCGAATACAAATTTCAGAGTTGTGTATACGCCGACCATATAGCCGCCGTGCGTGTGAAGAATTGCTTTGGGTTTGCCGGTTGTGCCCGAAGTATAAAGTATAAACAAAGGATCCTCGGCGTCCATAATTTCGAGCGCGCAGTTTTGCGTGGCAATTGGAAGATTCATCAATTCATGATACCACAAATCCCTGCCCGATTCCATATTTATTTCCTGATCCGTTCTTTTTACGACAAGCACATGTTCCACCGTGCCACATCGTTGAAGAGCTTCGTCGGCAATTTGTTTCAAAGGCACAATTTTTCCTCTTTGAAACGCTCCGTCGGCCGTAATCAACACTTTAGAGTTACTGTCTTCAATTCTTTCCGCCAGAGATTCGACAGAGAATCCGCCGTAAACTACCGAATGAATTGCTCCTATACGCGCCGCGGCTAACATAGCAATTACAATTTCAGGTATTCGTCCCATGTATATTGTCACTCTGTCCCCTTTTTCCACCCCCATGCTTTTCAGCACATTGGCGAACTTGCAGACTTCACGGTGTAGCGCAAAGTACGACATTGTTCGCAGCTGTCCGTCTTCTCCTTCCCAAATAAGCGCAAGTTTGTTTCGCCTGAATGTTTTTACGTGCCGGTCGAGACAATTGTAAACAATGTTCGTCTTTGCTCCCGTAAACCATTTATAGAAAGGTTTGTCCGAATCGTCCAGAACCTTTTGCCATTTTTCAAACCAATGAAGTTCTTTTGCCATTTCTTCCCAGAAACCTTCGTAATCTTTTACCGCTCTTTCGTTCAATTCGTCCCAGTTTTTTACGTTTGCGTTTTTGATTACTTCTTCGGACGGATAATAGACTTCGCCGGACAGCATAAACCCTCCTTGTTATTTTTTGGTCGGTGTTGTATCTTTGCATTAGAAAATAAGACATAGCATCTGCAAAATCAACATCTTTATGCCGGACAAAAGAATAATAAAAATAACGTCTTTGCTGAGCCTTGCGATTTATATATCGCTTTTGGGAACGCTCTTTTTCCACTGGCATTTCAAAGACATCCGGACAAACGAAACGGTAATCCGGCATTACGACAACTTTGAAGACCCGTATGGCGATGCAAACGGGAATTGTTCCGTTGAATTTTTTCTTACTTATAATTTCAACTCCGAATCGGTCGGAACTTTCGGTTTACCCGGCAGCGAAGTT
The DNA here is from genome assembly GCF_049325435.1 of Melioribacter sp. Lineage (NCBI taxonomy): Bacteria > Pseudomonadati > Ignavibacteriota > Ignavibacteria > Ignavibacteriales > Melioribacteraceae > Melioribacter > Melioribacter sp. The sequence goes on from NZ_JBMOLD010000001.1 coordinate 130,922, forward strand.
CTGTTAGAGACCGATTTATCTAAAGTAATTGAATCCCCCCTTATTTTATCGCTTACGACTTCAGAATCGAGAGCTCCTCCGTTCAACGCCTGAATTCCGGCGCATATAATTATTCATTAATTTAAAAAGGAGCTCTGAAATGAAAGGGTTATTCATTTCTTTTATACTATTATTAAATTTTGTGCTGCAGGCTCAGTCATATTCGTTAGAAGGATTTGTTTACGACGAAAATAACGGCGAGCCATTAATTGGCGTAAACATCTACTTGCAGGAACTGAAATCAGGCACAACTACCGACGAAAGAGGTTATTTCATATTCAACAATATCAGCCAAGGCTCATACACTTTACGCTTCAGCTATATAGGGCATAAATCGTTAACCGAAAAAGTTGACGTCCCCACAGAGCCATTGAAAATATATCTCGAAGACGGTACAATCGACCTCAACGAAGTGGTAATTACCGGTAATCCGTTTAATACCGACCCGCAGGAACTAATGCAAAGTTCTTTAAGCGTGGCAAATCTGGATTTGCAGATAAAAAGGAGCTCCAATATTGGAGAGACCTTAAATTTTCTTCCCGGAATTTCGATGCGTTCCAACGGGAAAGCGACCGCCCGACCGGTTATCAGAGGCTTCAGCAACAATAGGATATTAATTCTGGAAAACGGATTGAGAATGGGCGATTTATCCAATACGTCGAGCGACCACGCTGTTTCGAGCGACGGCGCGATTCCCGAGAGGATAGAAATCATCAGGGGTCCGTCGAGTCTTATGTACGGCAGCAACGCTCTCGGAGGCGTAATCAATATAATTACCGAAGAGATACCGGACTACATACCCGACGGACTTGAAGGCAATCTGTTCGCAGGAAATTCTTTCAACAACAATGAATTCAATACAAGCGTCGATTTGCATTTCGGTTCGAATGAATTTGCCACCCACGGAAATTTTACCAGAAGAAAAGCCGGCGATTATACAGACGGCGCGGGTGAAAAAGTCAACAACACTTATATCGATTTTACCGGCTACCAAATCGGATTTGCTTTTATTCCCGATTTCAGTCAGACCGGTCTCAGCTATAAAAATTACGATTTCAATTACGGCATACCGTTACACGAACATCATCACGATGAAGAAGAACACGAAAGCATTGGTATTAAAATGCGCAAAGAGGAATTAAAAATAAATTTAATTGGCGACCTTAAGGGCATGTTCGAAAACATCTCCTTCAAAGGAGGATATCAGAATTACAATCACAAGGAAATAAACAGAATTACAAACGAGGTCGGCTCAGCTTTCGGATTAAAGTCATATGTAATGGATGTTTCCGCCAATCATGCGCCTCTTTTCAAAAATTCAGACGGCGTTTTAGGATTATGGTATCAAAACCAAAAATATACTGTTGAAGGCGAGGAAGCGTTCACGCCTAACGCCGATTATAACTCGATGGCGTTTTTCGTAATAGAACAGTTCAGAATCAGCAATACTCTACTTCAAACGGGTCTTCGTTACGAATACAATTCCATCGAAATACCGGAAAGCGAATTATCCGGAAGATTGATCTCTCCTACGGAAAGAACCTTCAATACACTCAGCGGCTCTGCAGGAATAATTCTAAGCATAACCCCCGAAATGTCGTTCTACTCTAATTTTGCTACGGCATTCCGCGCCCCGACCATTGAAGAATTAGCCTCCTATGCAATACACGAAGCAACGGGCACGTTCGATATAGGCAATCTGGACCTTAGCGCCGAAAAGAATATCGGACTCGATTTAGGCTTAAGATACCATTCCGAACAAATCAATTCGGAACTGAATGTTTATTATAACATTATTGACGATTATATTTTCAAAAAGCCGACGGGAGAATTTTATAATCCTGCGGAAATGACATTTGTCAACGCTTCGGGAATTCCGGTTTATGCATACACGCAAGCAAAGGCTATTATTTACGGTTACGAATTCAAAGCGCAGTTCGAAATCTCCGGTCATTTTTCGTTGACTCTAATGAGCGATTACACCGTAGGAAAAAATTCTGAGACAAACGAATATCTGCCCTTGATGCCGCCACTGCGGTTCGCTCTCGAGCCGAGATATTCGACGGACGATTTCTGGATCGGGAGCCAATTTCATCTGGCGGCGGATCAGAAAAAAGTAAGTCCCTATGAAACGAGTACGCCCGGTTACGGACTGATTAATTTATATGCAGGGATAAAATTAATAACCGGAAGGTACATTCATATTTTTTCTGTAAAAATCGATAATCTTTTCGACAGAGCATACCGGGAACATTTATCCGCGATAAAAAATTATATATTCATGCCCGGCAGGGAAATAAAATTAAATTACAGATTTTTATTTTAACTTTACGATTATTATATTGGCAACACTAAAATCGTGGTTACTTGTTCTTTTCATGATGCGCCGGATAAGAATTTAACTCTAAATCGGAAGCTTTCAAGCGGGAAATGCAGATAAAAAGTTACAAAAGCGGCGAAGCTTTTCGCAGATTGATTGAGAAATAATTTTTGAGTTAAATTCAGTATTGTAAAATTTTCAGCTCGGAGAGGTGGGTGAGTGGCTGCCATCGCTTCCCGGCGAGGTTCCGCCGAAGGCGGAAAAACCAACGGTTTGACTCTATGTATTATGTTTACATACTAAAGAGTGTAATAAGGGAAAGATATTATATTGGTCATACTGCTGATTACGAAAAAAGATTGAAAGACCATAACCGAGGCAAAGTCAGATCGACTAAGCCTTATGTTCCTTGGAAGATTGTTTATTTGGAAGAATTTAACTCTAAATCGGAAGCTTTCAAGCGGGAAATGCAGATAAAAAGTTACAAAAGCGGCGAAGCTTTTCGCAGATTGATTGAGAAATAATTTTTGAGTTAAATTCAGTATTGTAAAATTTTCAGCTCGGAGAGGTGGGTGAGTGGCTGCCATCGCTTCCCGGCGAGGTTCCGCCGAAGGCGGAAAAACCAACGGTTTGACTCTATGTATTATGTTTACATACTAAAGAGTGTAATAAGGGAAAGATATTATATTGGTCATACTGCTGATTACGAAAAAAGATTGAAAGACCATAACCGAGGCAAAGTCAGATCGACTAAGCCTTATGTTCCTTGGAAGATTGTTTATTTGGAAGAATTTAACTCTAAATCGGAAGCTTTCAAGCGGGAAATGCAGATAAAAAGTTACAAAAACGGCGAAGCTTTTCGCAGATTGATTGAGAAATAATTTTTGAGTTAAATTCAGTATTGTAAAATTTTCAGCTCGGAGAGGTGGGTGAGTGGCTGAAACCAACGGTTTGCTAAACCGTCGTACTCTGAATGGGGTACCGCGGGTTCGAATCCCGCCCTCTCCGCAATTATTTCCTTTTTTAGGTCTTCGTAGTCGAACTTCCTTTAAGAGATAATCATAAATTCAATATGCCTTTTTTCTTCCTTATCCATTTCCCATTCAGAAATAAAAAAGCGTTTTTCAAACCGTAAGCGTAATTTTAAGTGTACTAGGCAGAGTATGGGTTTTTACGGTTAAGGATTTTTACTTGTTTGTAAGTGTGAATGTAGTTCTCTTTGTTTCAACGACGACGTTTTTATTTAAGCCGCCTAGAATTTATCCTGAGTTTTCAAATGACAGCACTGTAGCCTTGGGAAATACTCATCAATATTTTTTATGTGTTTTTTTTTATACCTGCTTAAAAGAGTAGCTTACTTTTGTAACAAGATTTTATAAAAATGCATATGCCCAGCAGTTTAAGCGGTTGATTTAAGAACGTTAAATATTCAATTAATATTTTTCGATATTATGTCCCAACTTATTTCTTCAATTCTCTTCTCAATTATTATCAACTTATTGTCATTAACCCAGTTATCCCAATTTCGATAAATACCATCACTAGAAGGTTGTTTAAGTTTTTCAACTTCTGGGTGAATAACAATGATCTTTCTCGCACTACTCGAATTCATCCATTCAATTAATCTTGTATTAATCCCTTTATCCCCAAAGCTATAACCGGAAATTATAATAGTATTGGTATCAATCAGCGTATTATAAAATAAATAGTATAGTAGGAAGTATATGTCGTAAGTATATTGAAGAATTTTATTAAACGTGCCAACTAAAATCATAGGACGTCCATTATCAGGATGTCGATAAACTCCGTTTGGATCTTGAGTTCTCCAAAAGTTACCATGAATAGGTATTCCGATTTCATTAGGAGTGTATTTTCCCCGACTGAATTTAAACCAGTTTATCGAACCGTGTAATTTGGCAATGTTCAATTTTTCATCATTTTTAAAAATATTAAAATTCCAATATCTAACACCTTTTACTGGATTCCCAAATCCGTCGATATAATTAATTTTCTCTTTTCTAAAAAATTCTTCTATAACCAAGTCATGATTTAAAGAGAAAATAAACATGCGATTTATATTGGAATCTTCGTAAGCATCTTTCAGAAAATTCAAATAACTTAATCTTTTTGGCTCCTTACTTAAATGATGCCATACTATGTCGCTAATATAATTCATTGCTTCATGCGCTAGTTCATGTAATTCCCAATTTCCCCTTATCTCTCCAGGTCTCCCTTGCAATATAGGTTTTACTTCTTCGATTATTTTGTCAATGAATGGTTGGACCACTGGGTTATCAAAAATTAACACTTCGCTTTTATAAATCTGTGATGCGACATAATACAAATCCTCATAGTTGGTTTCTTTGTGGAATAAATCCCAGTAGTATAAGTCAATTTCTATCTTAATTCTTTTCAAGAAAAGCAATACACGTGGGACATATTCATCAGCTGCTCCTATGTGATGGTAAAGTGGTTTACCAAAATAATAATTTCCATCAGTATGTCTCATAACATTATCACCATCTAGGACATTTTGGGTGATGTCCGATGTAGAAGGCATCTCTGCTGGAATAGATAAACCAGAACCAAATAAGAATGCAATTTTTTTCACAATACTTTCTCAGAGTATATAACTTTTATTTAGCCTGCCAAAATTCAACTTTGTATGCGCTCTATTAAAGAACTCTATATATTTGATTCTCAATTACAAGTTCTCTGTACAAAATTTTCTTTTATTTATTTAAATTTGCCCTGCTGCCCCTCATCGTTTTTAATCTTAAACTGAAAATAAATGAATGCAAATTTATTTTCAATAAAAATTTCTACCGATGTATATTTATTGTATCCACGTAGTTATCCGGCTTCACGGGCAACCGTCGGGTGCGATGTTCCAAAAGCTTACGGACTTTATTAATCATAACGCCTTCCGGCGGGTGAAGAAACGGTTTGCCGCGCCGCCCTCTCAATGGAACACTGCGGATTCTACTCAGCTTTACGCAAAAAAAATGCTCCCGGTTAGAGAGCATTTTTTATTTTTGACTTTGAGATTATTTCCGCTCAATTATTTAAGCGTCAGTTTACCTCTCAATAATAGATCCCTCGATGAAGTCCCGATCAATATTTCAAATTCTCCCGGTTCCGTTTTCCAGTCATGCGTTTTTACATCCCAGTATGCAAAGTCTTTCGCAGTCAATTCTATTTCGATTCTTTTTGTTTCCCCTTTTCCGAGAAATACTTTTTTAAAGCCTTTCAATTCTTTCTCGGGACGCAATACGCCGGCTTCGATATCTTTGACATAAAGCTGTGCAATTTCGGCGCCGTCTTGATTACCCGTATTCGTTATATCAAAAGATACCTTTACCGTTCCCTTCCCGTCGAACTGCTCCGGTTCTATCTTCAGATTATCATATTTGAATGTCGTATACGACAATCCGAAACCGAATGGGAAAAGCGGTTCAATGTTTTTCGTGTCGTACCATCTGTAACCGACGAGCACGCCTTCTTTGTATTCGATGTTATTAATCGGGAAATCCATATTCAAGTCGTCGTCCCAGTTAGTGTTTAAATCGGCGTCTTCGGGTACGTATCCGTAACCGGGCGAATCCTTGAATTCTTTTTCAATCGTCATGGGCAATTTGCCCGAAGGATTAATGTCGCCCGCTAACGCTTCCGCCAATGCGATATTTCCGTTTTGTCCCGGATACCATGCGTATAAAATGGCGCCTGCTTTATCGTACCAGCCTGTCATTCTTATGCCGCCGCCTGAATTTACAATCACGACGGTATTCGGATTCAAAGACACAATCCTCAAAATATTTTCTTCCGTTTTTTGGGGAAGCGAAAACGGTCTGTCCCAGCCTTCGCTGTCGAGAGTTCCAACGCTTAGGAATACGATTTCCGCATTTTTAATTTCATCATCCGAAGGCTCTTTTACATAATTAATCATGTTCCCGAATTTATTTTTCAAAGCGTCGTACATTGTAATAATATCATACCCTTCCACGTCCGCCGAGCCGCCTCCTTTAGGTAAGGTTTCCACAAATTCGCCTGTAAGCAATATTTTCTTCTGTGAAGAAACGGGCAACAAGTTATTCCTGTTTTTCAGCAGCACAATCGATTCCCGCGCCGTTTGAAGAGCGATTTCTTCATGACGTTTGAAATTATCGAGATACTTCAAGTCTTTTACAGGTCTGTCGTAAAGTCCCATGGCAATAAAAGTTTTCATAATATTTTTTGCCATGCGGTCGATATCCGCTTCGCTTACTTTGCCTTCCTCAATTAATCTCATCGCATTCTTCTTGACGGTTATATCCCCTCTTTTCTGAAAAGCGGGTTTGTCCATCAACGGGTCGCCCGGCATTTCGAGGTCGAGTCCGGATTTAATGGTTTTCTCAGGATCCCACGTTGACCACCAGTCCGACATTACCAGCCATTTGAAACCTAGCGAGTTACGCAAAAGAGTATCGATGACGAATTTACTTTGTCCGGCCCATTCGCCGTTGACCTGATTGTATGCCGTCATTACCGCCAAAGCTCCGGCGTCTATTCCGGCTTTGAAAGCGGGCGTATAAATTTCGTGAATGGTTCTTTCGTCCACAATTGCATTAGTAGTTCTGCGATGATATTCGTTATTGTTGCAGAGGAAATGTTTTAATGTGGCAATTGTGCCCGTGCTTTGTACGCCCACGACATAATTTTCAATCATTCTTGCCGCCAGGAAAGGATCTTCGCCGAAATATTCGAAGTTTCTTCCGTTTTGCGAAATTCTGTAGATATTCATTCCCGGTCCGAGCAATACGGCAATATCTCCCGCCCGGCATTCCTCTCCGATACATCTTGCGTATTCATAAGCAAGTTGAGTGTTCCAGGTTGCGGTTAACGCCAGGGGACACGGGAAAGCCACCGATTTATTGAGCGACGAACTGAGTTCTTTTCTTATATGCACTCCCTGCGTGGCGTCCGAAAGATAAAATTGAGGTATTCCGTATTTTTCAAATCCTTTTACATAGAAGAAGTTATATCCGCCCACAAGTTGAATTTTTTCTTCCAGAGACATTTCGGATAATATTTTTTCCGCCCTTTCTTCGGCGGCATTTATATCAATCGGCGGAGTGAACGGTTTAAATTGATAATCGGGATTGAAATAAATTTGAGGAAAAGAATTAGCAGCCATAATTAATACCATTATAATTGTTAATAAATGCTTTTTCATAAACACCCCTCGATTTAAATCAGTTGTAATTTTTTACAATCAATGCCGAAGCCTCGCCTCCTCCGATACATAAAGAAGCCAATCCGTATCTGGAGTTCCTTTTTTTCATTTCGTGTAAAAGCGTTGTTAATATTCTTGCGCCGCTTGCGCCTATCGGATGGCCCAAAGCTACCGCGCCTCCGTTTACATTTACATTTTCGCCTGTCAATCCGAGTAACTCATTTACGGCAAGCGACACAACCGCGAAGGCTTCGTTGATTTCGAAAAGATCGATATCTTCAATTTTCATGTCGGCTTTTTTCAATACTTTCCGTATCGCATCGGCAGGGGCTGTAGTAAAATGCACTGGGTCTTTGGCGGCGGAGCTTTGCGCAATTATTTCCGCCATCGGTTTAAGACCGAGTTCCATAGCTTTTTCTTCGCTCAAAATCAGCAAAGCTGCGGCTCCGTCGTTAATTTTCGACGCATTCGCAGCGGTTACGACGCCTTTCGGATCGAAAGCGGGTTTCAGCTTCGGTATCTTTTCGAAGTTAACGCGTTCCGGCTCTTCGTCTGTTTTTACAATAGTTTCGCCCTTACGGGATTCGATTATCACTTCGATGATTTCGTCTTCAAAGCGACCTTCAGCCTGAGCTTTTAAAGCTCTGTTATAAGATTCGATTGCAAAAGCGTCCAGTTGTTCGCGCGTAAAATTAAATTCCCTTGCGCAAATTTCGGCGCAATTTCCCATATGAATATTTTCATAAACATCCACCAATCCGTCCAATAAAATCGAGTCGTAGACGGTTGAATTACCCAATCGGAATCCCGAGCGCGCGTCTTTCAGAAGGTAAGGCGCGTTCGACATACTCTCCTGTCCGCCGGCGATAATAATATCGGCGTCTCCGCATTGGATTGCCTGAGCGGCGAGCATAACGGCTTTAAGACCGCTGCCGCACATTTTGTTAATCGTAAGGCATTCGGTTTTTTCAGGCAGTCCGGCATACAAAGCAGCCTGACGCGCCGGAGCCTGCCCGATTCCCGCGGTTAAAACGTTTCCCATTATTACTTCGTCAATAAGCGAAGGCTCGATATTTGATTTTTCCAAAATTGCTTTGATTACTCTGCTTCCTAATTGCGGCGCGCTTAATTGACTCAATCCCCCGTTAAAACTCCCTATAGGAGTTCTTAAAGCGTGTGTGATAACTACTTTTTTCATCCGGCTCCTTTTTGTTTAATTTACAAATCGAGCAAATAACCGTTCTTTTTTAACCAGTTCCTTCTGGAATAATAATCCGGCATCAACTCGGCGACTTTATCCCAGAATTCTTTCGAGTGATTTTTAATTTTCAAATGCGCCAGTTCATGGATAACTACATAATCGATAATTTCGGGCGGAGCCATTATAAGTCTCCATGCAAAATTCAGATTGCCTTTATAACTGCACGAGCCCCATCTTTTTTTTGCGCTCGTAATCCGCACCGACTTGAACTGATAACCGAACTTTATTGCAAAATGGAATACCCTGGAGACAATATACTCTTTTGCCTTTTTACGATAAAATTCGACTATTAATTTTTCCGCGATATCTTTCTTTTTCGGATTAATATATAGCTTATCATCGAGAATTATGCTGCCGGCAACTGGGCTGAATTTCAGAGTATAATTCTTTCCGAGAAAGAGAAACTGTTCGCCTTCGGAATAATTTTTCTTTGGAACGAAAACATTTTTGAGAGTTTCCTTCTTCTTCAAAATCCACTTGCTGTGCAGGGCAATAATTTTATCGAGCTCGTATTGAGTAATATTTTTAGGAGCTCGTACGACAAGCTGACCGCCGGGGATTACCTGGAGCGAGACTGTTTTACGATTACTCTTGAGCAGTTTATCTATTTTAATCATGATTTACTTCGTTCGGATTTCTTTCGTACAATTCTATCAAATATTTATAATGTTTGACCAATCCTTCGGGCGCCTGCTCCCAGCTGAATCGCCACGTCCAGTTTCCGTCGGGTTTGCTCGGGAAATTCATTCTGGCGGAGCTGTCGAGATTCAGAATATCCTGCATCGGAATTATAACGATATTGCCGACGGACGAATAAGCAAGTTTAATAAGGGCGTGACACATATCGTCGCCGTAATAATTCATGTAATCGCGGGCGTGATAATAGACGTCGGAATTTTTCTCTTTTTCTTTTTCGAAAAAGCCGCGGGTTGTATCGTTGTCATGCGAACCCGTATAAACCACGCAGTTATTTATAAAATTGTGCGGCAGAAATCTCTTTTCGCCTTCTTTACCGAATGCGAACTGGAGAATTTTCATTCCGGGGAATTCGAATTTATCCCTCAATTCTTCCACTTCTTTGGTTATAATTCCGAGGTCTTCAGCCAGTACGGGCAATTCTCCGAATTCGTTTTTCAAAGTATTGAATAATTTTTCTCCCGGAGCTTTAACCCACTCGCCCGTTTCGGCGGTAGGCGCGTCGCCCGGAATTTTATAATAGGCTTCGAATCCTCTGAAGTGGTCTATGCGTACTATGTCTACCAAATTGAGGATCGATCTGAAACGGTCAATCCACCACCTGAAATTATCTTTTTCAATTACGTCCCATTTGTATAAAGGATTTCCCCATAATTGTCCGGTGGCGCTGAAATAATCCGGCGGCACTCCCGCAACAAATTCCAGTTTGCCTTTTTCATCGACGGTAAAATATTTTTTATTTGCCCATAAATCCGCGCTGTCGTATGCAATATAGATCGGTACGTCGCCGATAATTTTTATCCCTTTCGAATTGGCGTACTCTCTTAAATTTCTCCACTGACTGAAAAACTTAAACTGAACGAATTTCTGGAATCTTATTTCGTCGCTCAGTTTTTCCGTCCATTTTTTGACTGCGTCTCCTTTTCTGAATGCAATTTCTTCTTCCCATTGGCTCCAGACAATTCCGCCGTGATAATTTTTGCAGGCCATAAAAAGCGCGAAATCATCGAGCCAATCTCCGTTCGATTCGCAAAATTCTTCGAAGCCGTCTTTCCCGGATAAATTATAATTTGCGTACGCTCTTCTCAGCGCGTCAAATTTCAAACCGATTATTTTTCCGAAATCGACGTGATGCTTTTCGTGAGTAATCAAACTTTTCAGATCATGGTCGTTCAATAAGCCTTCGTCTTTCAGAATGTCGGGACTTATAAGCAAAGGATTTCCGGCAAAAGCCGAGAAACATTGATAAGGCGAATTGCCGAATCCGGTAGGACCCAACGGCAGCGCCTGCCAGAGTGTATTGCCGGTTTCCGCAAGAAAATCGATAAATTTGTAAGCTTCTTTGCCGAGGTCGCCTATGCCGTAATTTCCCGGCAAAGATGTGGGGTGAAGCAGTATACCCGCAGAACGCGTAAATGTCATTTAAATTTCCTCTCCGTTTTTTAGCAATAAAACTACGCAATTTTATAATCACTCGAAAATTTTTATTGGTCATTCTCCATTTTGAACTCAATCAAAATTACCTTACATTTTCGAAAAAAAAAAGGAACCTTGATATGAAGTTTTTCAACGGCAGGAAAATTCTGATTCTCAAGTTACTCTTATTGTCATTCATAATAATCAGCGCGCAAGAGAAAAAGCCGGTCGTACCGCAATTTAAGCCGCCAGAATGGACAAAAAATGTCGTTATGTACGAAGTAAACGTAAGACAATACACGCCCGAAGGAACTTTCGAAGCGTTCGAAGAACATTTACCGAGACTGAAAAAAATGGGCGTCGATATTTTGTGGTTCATGCCGATCCACCCGATCGGAGAGAAGAACAGAAAAGGCAGCCTCGGCAGTTATTATTCAATCAAAGATTACAAAGCGATTAATCCCGAATTCGGAACCGAAGAGGATTTCAAACATCTTGTGAACAAAGCGCACGAGATGGGCTTCCATGTAATGCTCGACTGGGTGGCAAATCACACAGCCTGGGACAATGTCTGGACGGAAACGCATCCGGAATTTTTCAGCAAGAACGAAAAAGGCGAGTTCTATCCCCCCGTTCCGGATTGGCATGATGTAATAGATCTCGATTTTTCAAACAAAGAATTATGGAACTATATGATTGACGCGATGAAATATTGGGTATCCGAATTCGACGTTGACGGCTTCAGATGCGACTACGCTAACGGCGTTCCTATCGAATTCTGGACTGCGGCAAGAAAAGAGCTCGAAAAAGTAAAACCCCTGTTCATGCTTGCCGAAGCAGCCGAACCCGAAATGCATATTGCTCATGATATGACTTACAACTGGCAGCTTAAAGACATAATGAATAAAATAGCCGCGGGCGAATTGAACGCCGCCGCTTTGACAAACCACATATTGACAGAGAAGAAAGAATATCCGAAAGAAGGTTACAGACTAAATTTCACGACCAATCACGACGAAAATTCATGGAGCGGAACAGTATTCGAACGACTCGGCGAAAGCGCCGAAATGTTCTCGGTATTAACGACAACAATTCACGGAATGCCCCTTTTTTACAGCGGTCAGGAGGCGGGACTCAACAAAAGACTACGCTTCTTCGAAAAAGACACTATCGATTGGTCGAATCTTGTATTTGAGGATCTCTTTACAAAATTGTGCGAACTCAAAGAAAAGAACAAAGCTATCTGGAGCGGATTATACGGCGGAGAAGTTATTCTAATCGAGAACGACAATCCCGAAAATATTTTTTCATTTTACCGCGAAAAAGACGGTTACCGTTTAATAGCGTTTTTCAACGCTTCGCCGAAAGACCAAGAATTTTCGTTTAAATCCGAGAACCTCGCCGGTTCTTACAATAATTATTTCACTTCGGAAGAAGTAACCTTAAATACAGACGACACATTGACGCTCAAACCGTGGGAATACATTATTCTTGTTAATAAATAGAACAGGTTACATATGGAAAAACCCCGTTTAAGTTTCTGGCAAATATGGAACATGAGTTTTGGATTTTTCGGAATCCAATTCGGTTTTGCTCTGCAAAATGCAAACGTAAGCAGAATATTCGAAACATTAGGAGCAAGCATTGACGATATTCCGATACTCTGGATTGCGGCTCCAGTTACAGGCTTGATAGTCCAGCCGATTATAGGGCACATGAGCGACAGGACATGGAATAAACTCGGCAGAAGGAAGCCGTATTTTCTGACAGGGGCGATTTTAGCCTCTCTTGCGCTAATCGTAATGCCAAACTCGCCGGCTCTCTGGGTTGCGGCAGGCATGCTGTGGATAATGGACGCTTCAATCAATATTTCGATGGAACCCTTCAGAGCATTTGTGGGGGATATGCTCCCCTCGTCTCAACGCACGTTGGGTTTTTCGATGCAAAGTTTTTTCATCGGCTCCGGAGCCGTAATAGCGTCGGCGCTGCCTTATTTAATGACAAATTGGTTCGGCATCAGCAATGTGGCGCCGGACGGTAAAATTCCCGACAGCGTCAAGTTCGCTTTTTACATTGGCGCCGCCGTTTTTTTTCTTTCCGTTCTCTGGACGGTTCTCACATCGAAAGAATATTCGCCCGAAGAACTGGAAAAATACGCCGTTCATTCCGCGTCTGAAGAAAACGGAAATTACGAAGAGCGGTTTGTCGAAAGCGAAAAGTTGATGCGCAACGGCATTATATGGTTCCTGTCGGGTTTGATTCTGTACCTTGTTTTTTATTTTAAGATTTATATCGATTACGGAGTGGCACTCTTTTTACTCGGAGCCGCCGCATTCGGCGTACTTCAAATACTTGCAGGATTGTTGATTAAGAACGACAAAAAAAAGAACGGATTCGTAGTTATCATTAACGACCTGTATAATATGCCGAAAACGATGGTTCAGCTGGCGTACGTTCAATTCTTTTCCTGGTTTGCGCTCTTTTCGATGTGGATTTATACTACTCCGGCCGTTACGCATCATATCTACGGCGCAACCGATACATCCTCGGCGTTATATAACGAAGGCGCAAACTGGGTCGGAGTTTTAATGTCGGTCTACAACGGATTTGCGGCTCTGATGGCATTTGTTCTAATTATAATGGCGCGGAAAACAAGCCGGAAAACCGTTCATGCAATCAGCCTTATTTTCGGGGGAATCGGTCTGCTCTCCTTCTATTTCATCAAAGACCCCGAATTGCTGCTCGTTTCGGAACTGGGAATAGGACTTGCCTGGGCGTCGATACTTGCCATGCCGTATGCAATATTAACCGGTTCGCTCCCGCAAAAGAAAATGGGAGTTTATATGGGGATATTCAATTTCTTCATAGTTATTCCGCAAATAACCGCGGCTGCAATTTTGGGATTTTTCGTTCGCGCTGTTTTTGCCGGCGAAGCCATTTACGCTCTTGTACTGGGAGGTATATCGATGTTCCTGGCGGCTATATTAGTTAGCTTCGTTCACGATAAAGACAATACAAAATAGCCGGTCAACTTTTTATGAACTTTATCGATAATAATATATCGGATACAAAGGAGCCTGTCGCAACGAACGCTAAAAGACGGGCAGCAGGCTATATTTGATAATAACGGACTTAATATATAATCTGACGTTACTTATTTCGATAAGCATTTTATCGGGCTACGCAGACCTCTACTTCCCCCGCAATTCTCTTTCGGGCAAGATTACGCAAGGATTTGTTTTCGGTATCACCGCGGTTACCGGGATTATTTTTTCTTATAATTTAAGCGAAGGAATTTTAATCGACGGCGTTTCGATTATACCGGGCGTCGCCGCTTTATTCTTCGGCTTTACCTCGGGATTAATCGCTACGCTTACCGCCATTTTCTACAGAACCTCGTTGGGAGGAATCGGAATTTATACGTTTGTATTGACAACTCTTACTTCTTTTGCCGTCGGACTGATATTTAATCGATACGCAAAATTCCGCGCTAAAGAATTGAACGCCTTCCATTTCTATTTTATGGGATTAATGATTCACGCCGCCATGTTATTCTACCTGCTTTTATTGCCGGGAAATATTGTTAAGGAATCATACGAAAGCGTAGCGTTTACAATTATTACTGTATTCCCGATAGCGACAGTTCTTATATGTAAAATCTTATCCGATCAATTGAACCGCTACAAATCCGCCAATAATATGAAAGCGCGGGAAGAATTATTCCGGACCACACTGTACAGTATCGGGGAAGCAGTGATTACTACTGACGCGAAAGGTCTAATAAAAAGTATGAACAGCGTCGCCGAAAAATTAACGGGTTGGAATGAAAAGGAATCGGTCGGCAAACCGGTAAGTAAAGTCTTTAACATAGTCAACGAATATACAGGTATAAAATCCAGGGATCCGGTCGAGCTTGTGCTTATTGAGAAGAAAACCGTCGCTTTTGCCAATCATACTCTGTTAATCAATAAAAACGGGGATAAAATACCGATTGCCGACAGCGGCGCTCCCATTAAAAACGACGCCGGCGACATTACGGGCGTCGTTCTCGTTTTTAGAGATCAATCTCAGGAAAGAGAAATCGAAAACAGAATTGTCGAGACAAACCACATTCTTCAAAATATTCTCGATACGGCGCCCGTGAGCATTTTCTGGAAAAACAGAGAATCGGTCTATATCGGCTGTAACAAAGCTTTTGCGCTTCAGGCAGGATTTAATTCTCCCTCCGAAGTATACGGCAAAAACGATCGCCATATGAAATGGCATAAAGAAGCGGGTAAAATTATCGAGGAGGACAGAAACATAATATCAAACGACGCAAATAGTCTCGGGAAGATTGAAAAATTCATTTTGAAAGACGGCTCTGTCAAATGGCAAAGGATTAACAGAGTTGCCTTAAAAAACACAGCGGGCGATATCACGGGCATACTCGGCACTATGGAAGATATTACGGATCAAAAACTTCTCGAAGAAAAACTTGCAATTGACGAAGACCGATTACGAATGTTGGTTGAAGGAACCCCGGATTTCTTTTTCTACACACAGGACACAGCCGGAAACTTGAATTACATTTCACCTTCGGTCGAAAGGATTACCGGACACACTATTGAAGAATGGTTGGCAAAACGGGACTGGTTTACCACCGATAATCCTATCAATAAGCTGGCAAAAGAAATTACCGCAACGCATCTTAAAGGTTTGCAAACCGAAGAACCGATTTATATCGAAATTAAGAGCAAAAACGGCGAGCTTATATTCCTTGAAATTTACGAGCATCCTATTATACGAAACGGGAAAGTTACGGGACTGCAAGGCGTGGCTCATAATATAACAAACGAAAAGAAC
Organism: Melioribacter sp.; assembly: GCF_049325435.1. Taxonomy (NCBI): domain Bacteria; kingdom Pseudomonadati; phylum Ignavibacteriota; class Ignavibacteria; order Ignavibacteriales; family Melioribacteraceae; genus Melioribacter; species Melioribacter sp. The sequence continues at coordinate 146,711 of NZ_JBMOLD010000001.1, forward strand.
GCAACCGAAAAACTTAAAACTTCGGAAGCCGAACTTCAGGCTATTTTCGACGCTCTGCCCGACGTTGTTTTCACAATTAATAACGAAGGCAGATATCTGAAAATTTCTTCTTCGAATCAGGAATTGTTATATAAACCGGCTGACAATCTCTTAAACAAAACGCTGCACGAAGTCCTTCCCGAACAAACCGCCGACTATTTTCTTCAGATAATTCATAATGTATTGGACAATCAGAGAGGCGGACAAATCGAATACGAACTCGAAATCAACGACGAAATCAAAAATTTCCTAGCGACTATCGAGCCCCTGACTGACGATACAGTATTATGGGTAGCGAGGGATATTACTTTAATTAAAAGCTACCATAAAGAATTGATCGAGGCGAAAGAATCGGCAGAAAAAGCCGACAAACTCAAAAGCGAATTCCTCGCGCAAATGTCGCACGAAATCCGCAGCCCTATCAATAATATCCTCGGTCATATTTCCCTCGTTAAAATGTTCATCGAGGGGAATTCTTATATGGACGAAGATTTGAATTTCAGTTTTGACGCCATCGATAATTCCAGCAAGCGGATTGTGCGTACGATCGACGCCATACTCAATATGTCCGATTTGTCGTTGGGCACATACAAGCCGAACAAGAAAAAAATCGATATCCGTGCAATAGTAGAAAGTCTTTACAACGAATATAAATCGGCGGCGGAAAGAAAAAATTTACGATTAGCAATTAATAACAACGCCGACGTTTGCTCAATCTTCTCGGACGACTATTCGGTTTATCAAATAATCGCCAACTTAATCGACAATGCTATTAAGTATACAAAAAAAGGGGGCGTCGAAATAACTTTGAACAATCAGAAAGACGCTCTCGAAGTAAAAATTTCAGATACAGGCATAGGCATCTCGGAAGAATATCAAAAAGATTTGTTTACGGCATTTTCCCAGGAAGAACACGGGTATACACGGAAATTCGAAGGAACGGGACTCGGCATGTCGCTCGTCAAACGATACTGCGAATTGATAGGCGCCGGCATTGAAGTCGAAAGCAAGAAAGAAATTGGCACTACATTTACACTGACATTTCCGCAAAATATTCGCCTCAATTAACCGCGCTTAAGAACTATATTCCGGATTAATACGTTTTAAGAAGAAAATTCATTAAATTAGGCGCTTATTTTTTTGTACAATGGAGAATTGAATGAAAAAGATACGTAACATAGCGATAATAGCGCATGTTGATCACGGTAAAACTACATTGGTAGACCAAATACTGAAGCAGTGCAATATATTCAGACAAAATCAAGTTGTAAGAGAAAGGTTCCTCGACTCGAACGATCTGGAGCGGGAAAGAGGAATTACCATCTTGGCAAAACATATAAGCATCCCTTATAAAGACTATAAGATAAACATTATCGATACGCCGGGGCACGCGGATTTCGGCGGCGAGGTCGAACGTGTATTGAAAATGGCCGACGGCGTTCTGCTGCTCGTCGATTCGTTCGAAGGACCGATGCCGCAGACGCGTTTTGTACTCGAAAAAGCGTTGAGCCTGAATCTGGCTCCGATTGTTGTCATCAATAAAATAGACCGCCCTGATAACAGACCTGCGGAAGTTTTAAATGAAGTGTACGATTTGTTTATCGATCTGGGAGCCGACGAAACACAACTCGAATTTCCCGTCTTTTATGCCAGCGGGCGCGAGGGTTGGGCGGTATCCGATTTATCTCATAAAAAGAAGGATATTACTCCCCTTCTCGAATCGATAATTAAAGATATTCCCCCTCCGCCGATGAATGCCGGTTCCACGCAAATACAAATTACCACTCTCGATTATAACGATTATATCGGCAGAATCGGAGTCGGAAGAGTTTTCAGAGGCGTTCTCCAAAAATCTCAAGACCTCTCGATTATCAAACGCGACGGCAAAGTTCACCCGATTTCGATTAAACAAATTTTCGTCTTCGACGGGCTCAACAGACAGGAAGTCGATTCGGTCGATTATGGAGATATTTGCGCAATTGTGGGAGTCGAAGATATCGATATCGGAGACACAATAGCGGATTCAAACAATCCCGAACCGCTGCCTCTGATAACAATCGACGAGCCGACAATAAGCATGACATTTACGGTTAACAACTCGCCTTTCTACGGCAAAGAAGGAAAGTATGTAACTTCCCGCCAGCTCAGGGATCGACTCTACAAGGAGCTCGAACATAATGTAGCATTAAAAGTCGAGGAAACGAATTCTCCCGATTCATTCAAGGTTTCGGGCAGAGGTATTTTGCATTTATCGATATTGGTCGAAAACATGAGACGCGAAGGTTTCGAACTCCAAATTCGGGAGCCGAAAGTAATCTACAAAGAAATAAACGGCAAAAAAGCCGAGCCGATCGAAATTCTGGTTGTCGACGTCCCCGCGGAATATTCGGGCAAGGTTATCGAGCTCGTCGGTCAGCGCCGGGGAGAACTGGTAAAAATGGAAAATAAAGGCTCGGTTCAGAATCTCATTTTTCACATTCCTTCCAGAGGATTAATGGGTTTGAGAACCAAACTGCTTACCGTAACTTCCGGAGAAGGGATAATGCACCACCGTTTTTATCAATACGAATATTTCAAAGGGTCGATAGCAAGAAACAGAAACGGAGCCATCATATCGATGGAAGACGGACCGGTTACGGCATACGCTCTCGATTCGTTGAAAGACAGAGGAAAATTTTTCGTTGAGCCCAGCGACGTAGTTTACCGCGGTCAGGTTATAGGCGAGCACAATAAGGAAAATGATATTGAAGTTAACATCCAGCGCGGGAAAAAATTAACCAATATGCGCGCTTCCGGGTCGGATAAAGCCATTAAGATTCCGCCTCCCATTAAATTCACTCTCGAGGAAGCGCTCGAATATATTAACGAAGACGAAATGGTGGAAGTTACCCCCAAGTCGATTCGTTTGCGCAAACTCTATCTGGACCCTCACGAACGCAAACGCTACAACTTGAACAAAGCCGTTTAATATGTAACGAGCGAATGTTTACCCTGCGCTCAATTTACAATTAGAATTACATTCGCTCGTTGTTTCAATCGTTATTGTAATTTTATAAGTTTGTCCTTTTTCGCCGATTCAAACGCTTTTTGAAGTATCATCATATCTTTATAGCCTTCTTCAAACGGACTGAGATTCTTTATTCCCTTAGTTATAATTTTATAAAAGTGTAAAAATTCATTTTCATATCCGCCGTCGGTTTTTATATTTATTTTCCTTTCTTTCCTTCCGTCTTTTTTGATCACTATCCGATTAGTGTTTTGGATTAGCAAGGAACCTTTGTCGCCGAAAATTATCATCTCGTTACTGTGGAAACCGCGTACGGAAAAGAATATATTGAGAATTCCGTGCATCGATTTATTAAAGTTGAACAGGAACGAAAACGTATCTTCCGTTCCGATTGCCGGATTAACGGATTTCATCGAGGCGTAACCCGATTTTATATCGCCGAACAACATTCGCAAAGCAGCCGCATTATGAACGCCTCCGTCGTAGACAAATCCGCCCGGATATTTATTTTTTTGACGCCATTTCGTTTGTGCGTATTTGTCTTTTAATGTCAGATTATTGAATACGTTCCATACAACCGAATAAACGTCTCCGATCACTTTTTTATCGAGCAATTTTTTGGCTTCGATGTAAAGCGGATCGAACCGGAAATTCTCAGCGAGGAAACAGACAGCCTTAGTACGTTTTTGCATTGCAATCAGTTTTCCGGCTTCGTCGGGTTTTGCAGCCAGCGGCTTTTCGAGGAATACGTGTTTGCCCGACTTAATTGCTTCCGCGGCAAATTTATAGTTCAGCTCGATCGGCACGGCTATTACAACCGCGTCCACATCAGGATTCTTCAGTATCTCTTTGCAATCGGTTGTATACGGAATGCCGCCCGTAAGACGCGAATATTCTTTTGCCTTCTTCTCTGTTCTGTTGCACGCCGCCACAATTTCAAATTTATCTTTATGTTTTTTAATAGCGGGCAGGTGCAATTCCTTAGCCGCAATTCCGCATCCTATTATTCCCAGTCGTATTTTCTTCATATCGATTTTCCTTTATTATTATTAAAATGAATTGCCGCCGTTATAAAAATAAAATTATTCCAAAAATGCAATCTTTCCGCAATAGACTTTGAATTTGTCGTTACAGCAGGAAAGGAAATTTGGGAATGAATCAATCGAAATAAAAAAGGCTGCCCTTTTGAGGCAGCCACTTATTTATCTTATGTAAAGATAAGTCAGTTTGTAAGGAGCTTATCTTCTTTACGAGATATCTGTTTTGATTTACCGTCGCCGTTTCCGTGCGGTTTAAATTCGCCGTTTGCGGCAAATTTGAATTTAGCGATTAATTCGCGCAGATTATTTGTCATTCTGTTGAGTTCGTCTGCGGCGCCTGCAATCTGTTGAATTCCCGCCGCGCTTTCGTTTGTAACTTTGCTTATGGTCTCAACGTTCCGATTGATCTGTTCGCTTGTTGCGCTTTGTTCTTCGCTTGCTGCGGCTACCTGATTAACCACGTCGAGCACCGCGTCGGAAGCTTGAATAATTTCTTCGAGAGATTTGCCCGCTTTCTGAGCCAATTCTTTTCCTGTTTCGACTTCGCCTTTGCCTTCGCTCATCGAAACAACCACATTTTCCGTTACGTCCTGGATACGCTTAATCATATCGGAAATTTCTTTTGTAGCTTTTGTGGTCCTTTCCGCAAGTTTTCTAACTTCGTCCGCAACAACTGCAAAGCCTCTGCCCTGCTCGCCCGCTCTTGCGGCTTCGATTGCGGCGTTCAAAGCCAACAAGTTGGTTTGGTTTGCAATATCGTCGATTACCTGCACAATTTCGCCGATTTGCTCGCTGTTCTTGCCGAGATTTTGAATTTTACCTGCGGCATTAACGACGAAATCGGCAATTTTATTCATTCCTTCTACAGTCTTATTTACAACCTCGCCGCCTTCGCGCGCTACCTGACCGGCTTTTCTGGAAGCTTCGGAAGCCAGAGTAGCGTTTTTCGAAGTGCTCATAATCGTCTTTGTCATTTCCTCGACCTGCAGAACAACTTCGTTAGCCTGAGCGGTTTGTTCCTGGGCGCCTGCCGCCATTTGTTCCGTAGACGATGAAATTTGTTCGCTTATCGACGCCGTCAGATTAACCATCTCGGCTATGTTGCTCAATATATCGGTCAACGATTCGCCGAGAGAATTGATGCTGTTGACAATCAGTTTATGGTCGCCTTTGAAATCGCCTTTGACGCGTGCGTCGAAATTTCCCTTAGCCATTTCAGCCAGCACGTCCACGCTAACCTTAATCGGCGTAAAGAGCGCGTCAAGCGTAGCGTTGACGCCGGCGACAATTTCTTTATACGCTCCGTCGAATTTTTCGGGATTTCCCCGTTTGGTCACTTTTCCTTCAATAATTTCGTCGGTAATCGATTTCAACTCGTCTATCAAATTCCTCAAGTTGCCGATCATCTTAAGCATACTGTCGGAAAGCTCGTCGTCTTCGGAGAGCGTTTTGATTTCCACGCTCAAATTGCCTCTGGAAATTTCCGTCGCGGCTTTAATTTTTTCGTGCTGCGAATGTCTTAACTGTTCCAGCATATCGGCAAGCTCGCCGAATTCGTCTTTTGTCGCCACGGCGACTTTATCTTTAAAATTACCGACGGAAAATTTGCCTACCACGTCTTTCATATATTGAACGGGCTTCATCAGAGATTTAACCATGTAGAAGAAGACGAAGAAGAAGAAGACCGTACCGAAAGCAATTCCGAAGAATATAACCAGGCGGGAAGACGAAACGGCGTCCGACAGATTCGAATTCAACGCCTCGCCTTTTTGAGTAAGATTATCCTTAAGGTTTTTGAAATTGCTTAATATCTGCTCGCCTATTTCTTCGCCGGATGTAGTTGCAACGACTGCGGCGAGTTCATAGTCTTTAATTGCCGCCGCGCTTATTGTGCCGTCGATAACCAGACTTTTATAATCGCTCCAGCTTTTATTGATACTCGTCAAATCCTCTTCGATGCTCGTACCGGCGTATTTTTGCGTAAGATTCGCCAGAGCGGAATCGATTACTTCTTTCGATTTCGAAAGCTTGGTAAGATTGCTGTTTAATTCGGGTTCGAAACTCGGAATGGAAAATTTAAGGAGCGTATTTTTCAGACCTTCGAATTCCCGGTAAATTTTGTCGACTTCGTTCGAGGGGGCAATATAATCGGCATAAATCTGGTCTTTGTAATCGTTAATTTTGAACATCTGATACAAATCATTACCGATTACAGCCGTGCAAATAGCCCCGAGTATGATATACGAGACGCGCAGTTTGGTTTTGAACTTCAGATTTTTAATTGAAATCATGGCACTTTCTCAATTTTAATTTAATTTAAATACAAACGACATAGTAAGTTTAACTTTGACCGGCTGACCGCCTTTCATGCCGGGTTTGAATTTACTCGATTTAAGGACGCGTTCAACTTCTTCACTGCAGCCGCCTCCGACGCCCTTTATTATTTTCACGTCGTCGACGTCGCCGTTTTCATTTATATACGCCATGGCGATTACCCTGCCTTCCTGTCCGGTCTTTTTGGCAAACTCGGGATATTGAATTTTTTTCATCAGGTTTGCCAAGCCGTCTACCGGCTCGGGCATTACTTCTGCAATCGGCAGATAATCCTCGTCGCCGGGCATCAGTAAATTAGCCGACGCCGGAATATCGATTTTCATTACAAGAAGAATTAAAAGAAACAAAAACAGGTTTCTTATTTTCATTTCATTACTCCGTTATTATTAATAAATGCCTTGTTCGTTCATGAATTTTGAATACGCTTTATCCGAACCTTTAATATGTTTGGTTAACCAATTTGTCAGAAAGTTCATTATTTCGAGCGACAATCCGGCTCGACTGTTTTGAAAATCTTCGTAAAACTTTCCAACTGAATTTACAAAGTCGTCGTGCTCTTTTTTGTGCTGCAGTTTGTCCGGATAGCTATATTTTTCAAATAAATCTTCTTCGGATTTAAAATGAGTTTTTGTGTAAGCTATTAAATCGAAGATAATTTTAGACAGAACTTCGTTGGACTTGCCCTGCTTCATTGCATCGTAAAGCAAATTAATAGTATCGACTAATTTTTTGTGCTGGCTGTCGAGCACTTTGACCCGGACGCTGTATGTGTCGTTCCAATTAATTAAGGACATCCTTTTCCCCGTTTTATTCAATTATTTTATATTCTATTATCGCATGAAACAACGATTTTTTAAGTATGAAAATCAGTTATTCATCCTGTTGAGTTCGATTTTTTCCTGAGTAGAAAGAATTTTTTCAAGGTCAATCAGAATCAATAACCTGTCGTCGAGCTTACCGACAGCTTTAATAAATTCGGCGTTTACGCCGGCAACTATATCCGGAGGCGGTTCGGTTATGTTAGCAGGAATTCTGAGCACTTCCGTAACCGCATCGACAATGAATCCGACGGTTTTTCCCGCTACTTCGACGACTATAATGCGCGTATTTTTGTCGTGTTCTTTCCTCGCCATTCCGAGTTTTGTTCTGAGATCAATTACGGGAATGATTCTCCCTCTCAGGTTAACAACGCCGTCCACGAAATCGGGCGCATTCGGAACTTTTGTAATTTCCATCATGCGGATAATTTCCTGTACCAAGAGAATATCCACGCCGTATTCTTCTTCGCCAATCAAAAAACTTACAAGTTGGAGTATTTCGGCGTTTTCCACTTTTTGTGCGGTCATTTTTTCCCCATTTTTAATCCACCTACATCCTATTATCGAACTTAGCGCCGAATAGTTAAGTTTATCGCATATATTTTATTATTTAATATTACATTATTCTTTTTTTGTGGACTTTTTCGGAAAAAAATTGAATATTGTTCGGGAGTTATTCAATAAGAAATAAATAAGACGTCAATTAATTAACATAGGGCTTTTGATTCTCTGCGGCGGTATCGATGAAAAATAAGAAATCAATAAATAGCGACCCTTTGCGCAAAGAATTCGAAGCTTTAAAACGCAAATTCAATCGTTTAAATAAAGAGTGCGAAAAACTAAAATCGGAAAAAGAAAATTACCAGTTGTTGATCGAAAACCAGACCGACCTGGTCGTAAAAGTCGATACAGAGGGCAGGTTCTTATTTGTGAGTCCTTCCTACTGCGAGTTGTTCGGGAAAAAAGAAGAAGAATTAATCGGGCAAAAATTCATTCCGCTGGTGCACAAAAACGACCGCAAAGCGACCAAAGAAGCCATGCAGGCTTTATATAAACCGCCCTATTCGTGCTATCTGGAGCAGCGCGCAAAAACAAAACGGGGTTGGAGATGGCTCGCCTGGTCGGACAAAGCTATCCTCGACGAAGAGAACAATGTTGTTGCTATAGTCGGCGTCGGACGGGATATTACCGAGAAAAAAGAACTCGAGGAAAAAATAAAAGAGGACGAACGGCAACTGCGGCTTTTTTACGAAAACATGTTCATTGGCGTTTACCGGACGACTCCTGACGGTAAAATTTTATTCGTAAATCCGGCGTTGATAAAAATGTTGAAATACGATTCTTTCGAGGAACTCGCCAGCCGTAATCTTGAAGCCGAAGGCTTCGAACCCGGATACGAAAGGTCCGAATTTAAGTCGATAATGGAAAAGGAAGGACAAATTATCGGATACGTCTCGAAATGGAAATGCAAAGACAATACATACATCTGGGTGCGCGAGAGCGCCAAAGCCATTTCCGATTCCAGCGGGAAAATTATTTTTTACGACGGAACCGTCGAAAATATTACAAGCTGGAAAGAAGCCGAAGAAGAACTCGAAAAGGAACGCAGTCTGTTGAAGACGCTTATCGATTCAATTCCCGACCAGATTTTCGTTAAGGACAAAGAAGGCAGATTCCTTATAAACAACAAATCCCACCTGCAATCTCTCAAACTGAGGAATCAGGAGCAGGCTCTCGGTAAAAGAGAAGAGGAATTATCCGCCTCGTACGATCCGTCTTCCGATAATATATATGAAATAATATCAACCGGCGAGCCGTCTCTCAATAAAGAAGAATTTTATATCACCTCGGAAAATAAGACAGGCCGCGCCTTGACGTCGAAAGTTCCACTGAAAAGCAGAAACGGAAAGATAATAGGGATTATCGGCATCAGACGAGACATCACCAGACTCAAAGAGTTCGAACAGGAATTGCAGGAAAACGAAGAAAAATTCAGAACAATAATTGAGCAGCTCTATGACGGCATTATTCTGGTTGACGAAAAAGGCGAAATTATCGAATGGAATAATGCGATGACAGATTTTACGGGCTTGAAAAAAGACGAAGTGATTCACAAAAATTACAACGAGATAGCCGCCGCTTTGCTGCCGGATCCGGATCAGCGACCGCCGTTTCTTAACATTACGGAGATTCCCCTCCCCGACATTATTAAGAGTTACGGGCACCTCTATTTCCATAAGCCGTTCGAATTTAATTTGCGTCAGCCGAACGGCAACGAACTTATAATGCAAATGATTTTATCCCCCGTCAAAACCAAATACGGCAAAAGCGTATGCGCTATAGTAAGAGACGTTACGCAAACTAAAAAGTATAATAAAACGCTCGAAATTTATCTTGAAGAGCTCGAAAAGAAAAACGACGAGCTGGAAAAGTTCACCTACACAGTATCCCACGATCTCCGAAGCCCGGTAATAACCATCAAAAGCTTCGTCGGTTTGATGCTCGAAGATATCAAAAAGGGTAAAACGGATAAAATTCTGCCTGATCTCCAAAAAATTTCCAACGCGGTCGACACGATGTCCGAAATGCTCGACGGTTTGCTCAGACTATCCCGAATATCCCGCGCTCAAAATGCCATTTCGCAAATACCGATGAACGAAATCATACGGGAGGCGCTGGCGGCGCTCCAGGGCATTTTACCGCCAAACTCGGAAATCAAAATAAATCCTTCGCTGCCGCCGATCGAGGGCGACCGCCTTAAAATAAAAGAAGTTTGGCAAAACTTAATTGAGAATGCAATAAAGCATTCCCGAAAAAACGAAAATTTGATAATCGATATCGATTTTAAGATAGACGATAAATACGTCACATACATCATACGCGACAACGGCGCGGGAATACCCGAAGATAAAATAACTACAATTTTCAATCTCTTCGAAAAAGGATATTCCGGAACCGGTGGAGCCGGTTTGGGTTTGTCGATCGTTAAAAAAATTGTTGAATCGCATAAAGGTTCCGTATGGGCTGAATCTTCCGGAACCGGTAAAGGGGCGTCATTTTTTATAAAATTGCCCTACAGTCGTAATCCTAAATAATTAAGGCGCAACTCATTCAGAGGGAATTATGGCTATTAAAATATTAATTGTGGAAGACGACGATAATCATTACGAATTACTGGAAAGAGGATTCGATAAAAAGCCGGGCGAGTATTTATTAAAAAGATGCGAAACCATTGCGGATGCGATGAAGGCTATCGAGGAATTTTCTCCCATGCTGATACTTTCCGATTGGAAACTGCCCGACGGCAACGGCACTTTTTTGCTCCAGAAAGACGACGACGGCAATATTTTAATTCCTCTGATTTTAATGACAAGCTACGGCAACGAATCGATTGCAGTTGAGTCGATTAAACTTGGCGTGATGGATTATATCGTCAAATCGCCCGATACTTTTCTCGATATAACTCATATCGTCGAGAGAACTCTCCGAGAATGGAATCACCTTTTGGAAAAAAGAAAGATAGCTCTTCGGTTGAATCTTCTGTCGCACGCCGTTGAACAGAGCAAAGTTATTGTTTTGATAACCGACCAGGAAGGATATATTCAGTACGTAAATCCGAAATTCGAAAATGTGACCGGATACAAACTGGATGAAGCAATCGGCAAGAAACCTTCGATATTGAAATCCGGGAAAGTAAATCCGGATATCTACAAAAATTTATGGGAGACAATCCTTTCCGGCAAGTCGTGGCACGGCGAGTTTCTGAACAGATCGAAATTCGGAGAGTATTATTGGGAATCCGCCACTATTTCCCCCATTAAAAATATACGGGGCAAAATCACTCACTTTATCAAAATCTCCGAAGACATTACCGAAAAAAAGAATATGGAACTGACGCTGAAAGCCGCTTTAGAAAAAGCCGAAGAGTCGAATATTCTCAAGACTTCCATTTTGAGCAACATGAACCACGAAATACGCACTCCGTTAATGGGAATCCTCGGCATGACGGAATTAATGATGGAAGAAACCGCCGACGAGAATCTAAGAGAAATGTTAATCCGGATTCGCAGCTCCGGCAAAAGATTAATGAAGACTTTGAATTCGATACTCGATTTGTCTGAACTCGAAAGCAGTCAAATAAAAGTAAAACGCGAGGATTATAATCTCACCCAAAATATCGAATTTATTGTAGAGCCGTTTAAGGAAATAATACGACAGAGGAAACTCGACTTCAAACTCGTAACGCCGCGCGAAGATTTGATCGTTTCAGGGAATAAAGATTTTATCGAGCAATCGATTTCCAACATCCTCGATAATGCAATTAAATACACGCCTAAAGGGTCGATTACTGTCATTATTGATAAAGAATATAGCGGCAAAAAACATTTCGCCAAAATATCCGTTTCAGATACCGGAATCGGCATACCTAAGCGGCAAATAGGTTTAATTTTTCAGGAATTCCGGCAGGTAAGCGAAGGCACCAACCGGTCATACGAAGGCGCCGGACTGGGACTTACCACCGCAAAAAAAATGATTGAATTAATGGACGGCTCTATTTCGGTCGAGAGCAAAGAAGGCGAAGGTTCTACGTTTACTATTCTACTGCCTCTCGTTCAGGCTAAGGAAATTGAGAAAGCGGCGCCTAAAGAAAAGAAATCTAAGAGCTATAATAATTTTTCAATTCTCTATGTGGAAGACAATATAATAAATCAGGAGGTAATCAAATCCTTTTTGAGCGAGAAAGCGGAAGTGGACGGCGCGTTGAACGCAAAAGAAGCTTTAAGAATGATTGTGCAAAAAAAGTATTCAATGATACTGATGGATATTCACCTCGGTATGGGAATGGACGGAATCAAATTGACAAAAGAGTTGCGTAGAACCGAAGACTATAGAAATACTCCCATCATAGCTGTAACAGGCTATGCGAGCAATCTCGACAAAGACAGATTTCATACATGCGGATTCAACCAGATTCTGGTTAAACCGTTTACTAAAGAAGAGATATTGGAAGCTATCGAGAGCTTTTTGAATAAATAAAAAAGGCGGACATAAGCCCGCCTCGAAGGAGTATGTATGAAATGATAAACTAACTTTCTTTTAATTCTTTTAAGATTGCCTCGGCTACTTTATTAATCACTTCGTCGGAATCGTAAAATTTCGAACTGATTTTCTGCTTGATTTCCTCCAATCTCTTTGAAGCGGCTTCGTTTTTTGCGAGTTCTCTCGCAGTCGAAGAGATCTCGATTTTGTCGGTCTCTTTTGCTTCCGGCTGCTTCACCGAAGCCTTCTTCAACTGATTTGGGTCGTGTGTAAACGTCGAATTATTCGATATTCCTTTTATGTCCACTTTTTCACCTGATATAATTTACTATTTTTCTTTGGCTGTTCAAGGCAGAAATCTCTTTTTCAACTTTTTTCAGCTCATTCTTGAACCGCTCTATTATATTATCGTATTTTTCTTCGATAAGTTTAGCCTTTAAGAGGATCTCCGGTTCGTTTTTTTCGAAATATTCTTTTCCCCATTTGGCGCAGACGTCTTTTTTCAGTTTCTGGATGACCATCATGCTTTCCAGAGCTTCCTGAAATTTATCGTCAAAATTATCAAAATTTATGGAATCCAACTGCTGCGTCAGTAAATCCATCAACTGATTCATAGCGGATAATTTATTTTTAAGATCCGTATCCATATTCGCTCCTAATATCCGGTAGTCGACGAGCTAAATAATGAGAAATAATTTTGAGCCGACATAATCGAAGCAAGTTGAACCTGCAATTTTTGATAACGGAGTCTGAGCGCCGAAGCGTTTTTGTCGATTCTTGTCTGCGCCGCTTCGATACTGTCGTTCAGTGAAGAAATCGTGGAATCGTATGTCGACTTTGTCTTGGCAATATACCCGTCCGCCCCAAGATACGGACTAATACTGTCGTATAATTTGGCGGCAATGCCGTTTGTCGAAGTAAACAGGTCCACAACCTGACTGAGATTATTTTTAATGGCGTCTTCCAGTTGATCGGAATCCGACAACGACAGTCCGCTGTCAATATTGAATGTAATTCCGATTTTCGAAAGAGTATTAATTTTATTGGAGTCAATTCCGTCCACCGTCGAATAGGCGATTGTATTCAACAAACTTATAAGCGCCGAGGCTGTGGAATCTCCCCTAAGCGTTCCCCTCGAAGTGTCGGTGGTTTTCGTTTGATCGCGCAGATAACTGTACAGGTCGTTAAATTTTGCAATAAACTCGTTTATTTTATCTTTAATTTTGGTTACGTCTTTAGAAACGTTAATATTAACGTCGGCATCTCCCGCCTGCATAACCGACTTCAAATTAATGGTTGTGCCCGAAATCAAATCGGTAATTACATTCGAATTTCTTTCTACGTTAACGCCGTTAAAGTCGATTTTGGCGTTGAGTAAATCCGTTGTATAGATATAACCGGGAGTGTCGTCTCCTATCGAACCGTTCTGAACGAACGATTGGCGCGCTGTGCCGAGATTTAACCCTACAGCGGCAAGCGCCGTTCCGCCGCCGGTATCGGACAGATCGGTAATTCTATAATCGTAGCCCGATTCAACCGCCGTAATTCTCAATTGTAAACTTCCGCTCAACGGAGTAAAGACCGAAGCGTTTACCAATCCGGAAGCTCCTTTTTCTTTCGTTACGTTTACTCCCAACTCTGTTAGCAGAGTTCCCGTATCGTTTTTAATCGTTATATATTCCGAAGAGTCGTTAACGGTAACTTTAAGCTGGTAATCAGAACCGTTTACAACTTTTTCCGCCGTAATACCGTCAATATCGTTTAGCTGACTAACAATATTATCCAGCACATCGCTGTAGGTTCCGGCTGAATAATTAATAGTGGTTTCCGTGCCGTTCAGATCGACTACGAACGAGCCGCTTGAAGCCGTGCTGCCTGTTACCGAGCTGGACAGTACAACGGCTTTATCCGTATTAATGGCGTTTTGTATTTTCGTCATCAATGTTTCGTTCGTGATATATCCTGCGCTGAAATCGTCGGCGTCGAAGGCAACCGAAACTTTACTAATAAACTCTCCGCCCTCGCCGTCGCCTGTTTTTATAGTAAACTCGTGCGTTCCCGGAGCCGTAATTACCGCCGAGGCGGCTGTTGAATCCAAATCGATCGACAAAACGGCGTCGTTCTTAGCCAGTTGATTTATTCTGATTGTGTTATTCCCCTCCGTTGCTCCGGTACTCGAAACCGCCGTTGCAAAGTCCGTATTGGACGAAGTAGCGGCTTTCGAATAAAAAATCGAATCTGTTGCCGCGCTTTTTAAATCGCTAAGTAAAGTTTTAAATGTATCAAGTTTACCGCTAATTGTAGAATATGCAGAAATTATATTTTCATAGTATGATTTTCGATTGGTAAGCGGCGTAACTCTCTTTTGAGTTTCGTTAGAGATGTAAGAATTGACCAGATTATTTATGCCTGACGTTGTCAGAATGTCGTAGGCCATTTTCAACCCATATTTTTAATAGCGTCCAACCATGTCTGCTTTAATTCGGTCAATATTTTCAGGACAATTTCGTTATTTTTTTTGCGCATTTGGTCCTGGCAGAATGTATACAAGCGGAGTAATCCTGTGGATATTTCTCTTGCCGCAGGGTCGTCAAAATTCAGCGAATTAATTAATACCTGAATAGCTTCGTTGGTTCTCAGCATGTCGTTTTTTTGACATTGCTGTATTGCGAAGTCGTAAACTTTCAGAGTCAATTCCTGAGGAGTGGAATTTTTAATCTGATTAACGAGATACGGATTAGTTTTTTTAGCTGAGTAATTTGCTGTATACATGGCTCTCAATATTTTAGTTAAAAAATTCCCTCTCCCCGGAGGGAGAGGGATTAATCAGGATAAATTCCCAATTAACGGAAGAGGCTCAATATCTGTTGAGGAGCTGTGTTCATTTGAGCCACCATTGCAGTTGCCACCTGAGCTCCGATTTGGCCCTTGGTAGCGTTCAACTGTTCCATTGCGACATCGGCGTCGAATATGTTGCTGATAGTAGCCGTGTTGTTGGCTATTGCAGCCGTGAGATATTCTTCTCGAGAATCGAGAGTCTGGCTCAAGTTACCGAGACGCAATAGCGCATTACGAACATTATCGGCTACTGTTGTAGTATTATAGTCCAATACGGTAGAATCCGTGGTGCTTTGGAGATTTGAAGTGCCGATAGCCGTTGCAAGGTCGCCGACTTTCAAGTATGTGTCGCTTGCAAAGTCGACCGAGAACGAGGAACCGCCAACGTCGAAGGTAGCGTTTGACAAAGCGGTCGAGCCGTCGGTGCTTGCGAGCAACTGCGTGCCGTTAATGTTGGTGTTCTTAAGTATCGAGTCAATTTCTTTAGCGAGAGTTCTGATGTCGTTGGCAATAGCGGCAGAGTCTTTCAAAGGATCGTCTGCGTCGGTTTGCTTTGCTTTAATCTGGTTTAATTTGTCTGCAATCTGCTGTAAAGCGGATTCTGCGGTAGCCAGATAGTTTTTAGCCGAAGCGATGTTGTTGAGCTGAGCCTTCTGAGTAAGAGTTTGAGCTTCGAGCTGTTTACCGACGTTGTAGCCGGACGTGTCGTCTGCAACGCTGTTGATCTTTTTCATTGTTGCAAGACGAAGTTGTGCCTTTTCTGTCTGCGCATTGATTTTTGCCAATGCATTGTAAGCGTTAAGAGCGCCAACGTTTGTGTTAATTGAGAATCCCATAATTTACCTCCTTGTATGTTTGTTAAATCCGCTCAAGCTTCCCTGCTTGAGCTTGTTGATTAATGAGATTTATTTCTCACTAATATTATCGCACATAGTCAATAAAAGTTTAGCGATTCTTGTATATAATTTTTGTCTCAATGTCAAGACTTCAGGCAATAATATCAACGCTTTCACGAAATGAGAACGGACGCGGTTTGATGAAACGGCTAAAGGAGGGCTTAACGATTAGAGGTTAGTTAGCGACCGCAAATCCTTTCAATTTTTCTTTGATCAATTTCACTTTTTGAATTATTTCACCCATCTGAGCGAACGATTTTTCCATATATTCAAAAATGTCAATTGCCTCATTAAATCTTCCGCCTTTTATATAAAACGATGCAAGGTAAAAGAGCGCCGCCGGGTCGTTAAGCATAATATCTTTATTGGCTTCCATTAATTGAATTGCTTCGGCGGTTGCGCCTTTTTGATCGTATATCTGCGCTATGTTTTTTATTGCGTCCGTATTCTTCGGATACAGCTTGTGAATATAGTTAAAAAGCCTCAGTTTAATATCCGTATTTTTCTGAGCTTCTAGCACCGTAACCAACAAGTCAAGATTGTATTTGTTAAGATGCTTTTCAATAATATCCGCTATTTCTTCGTTTATTTCTCTTCCGTTTAACACGCATTCCATCAACTTTATCAACTGCAGTTTATGATTGGCTTCTTCGTCTTTTATTATTCGATACAATTCTTTTATAAAATACTCCGTAGAATCCGAGTCCTGAGACCTGAACGAGAGGAACAAACCGAAATAAATTATTTCCCTGTTGTCGACGTAGATTGTTTGTTTATTCAGCAACTCGTTATTGTTAATACTCTTATTGGCTTCCATCGCTTTTTTTGCGTAGATCTTTGCTTTGTAGAGATTTTGCTGACGCAAATAGACCTTTGACATAAAGAGATAATAATATGTCTGCTTCGGATTGAGTTCGATCGCTTTGTCGATCAGCTTTTCGGCGTCTGTCGAATTAAATTTCGAATGTTCAATTTGCGCCAGATACGCGTACGCCTCGGCTTTCAACGCATTGTCCAGATCGTCCTTTTTGATAAGTTCGGAGAAGATTTCTTTAGCTTTGTCGTTGTTTTCCAGGATATAATACGTTTGCCCAAGCTGGAACAAGCTGTAAGAAGACTTGCTTTGGTTATAATCTTCCAGCAGCAGTTCAAGATTTCTTTTTGCCTTCTTTTCCTTTTCCTCTTTCGAAACGTCGTAACCGATATGGTTAATTACTATTTTCGAATGCTGAATTTGATAACCGTTTTCAACGAGCGAATCGGTTATCTGTTCATGCACTTTACCGCTAAACTTTATATCCGGCGAGTTCTTAAAAAGTCTTACGTAACGAATGGAATGGTCCCTCTCGTTTTCGCTGTCGATACTCTTTACAGTGCAAAAGTAGCCTGCCTTCGTAACGGTATTCAGAATTTTTTTCAATTCATGGATTGAATTGGCGTCCAGCCGTTCGTCCGCGTCGAGATACAATATCCAGTCGCCCGTCGATTTTGAAAGCGCATAATTGCGGGCGGCAGAAAAATCGTTGATCCATTCAAAGTTATAGACTTTGGCATTGTATTCCTTAGCAATAGAAACGGTATTATCGGTAGAACCGGTATCGACTATAACAATTTCATTAACTAAATTTTTTACCGACTCGAGACAATCTTTCAGATATTTCTCTTCGTTTTTGACGATCATTGAAAGTGTCAGAGAACCCATGGCTAACTCGCTTCTAATGATGAATGATTCAGCTCGTAACCGAGCAATTTATTTACATCCGCCAAAGCGTCGGCGGCGGCGCCGTTATTCGGGTCGTTTTTAACCGCCCATTCTAGCATTACTTTAGCCGCTTCCGGATTGTCCTGCGCCAGGAATACCTGCCCCAGTCCGAAACAAGCCGAAGAGGATTGGGGATTCAGATTGAGTTCTTTTTCGAAGTACTGCTGAGCCTCAAACGTATTGCCGGCAATTAAGGATATATTTCCTGCAAGATCATAAACATCTTCTATACCGCTCACATTCGAATCATTTGACAAAGTCTTTAAGTATTCTTCTGTATACCTTATGGCTTCATTATACTTTTTATCGTTTAATAACGACGCAACATATTCAGAATTGAAGACATTCGTTTCATCAGCGCTGTATTCATTCAGTACTTCCGGATGGCTATCCAGATAGAACTTATAAAGAATATTTTCAAGATTTTTAATTTCCCTTTCCTTAGAATTAATCAGAGCGGTCAAGTATCCATTTTCTGCTATTTTATTTCTTAATTTAACGTCATCTAACAATTCTTTAGTTGCTCTATAAATTTCATCAACAGATTTCGGATTTATCAACAAACAGTTTTTTTTGTCTTCGCAATATTCGCTTATCCCAATTGTTCTCGTACAAATTACTGCCGTTTTAGAAGCCATGGCTTCCAATGGCGGCAATCCCCAAGATTCGTAATATGACGGATAGATAAGAATATCTGCCGTAGCGTATAGAAAAGACTTTATTTCCGGCGTAGGATTATAATAGAACTCGCAATCGTAGTCCTTAAATATATCCGGTTGGGTATTAGAAATGCGCACAAGCGTTATTTTATAATTTTCTTTTTTAATTCTATCAATTGCTTCTTTTATTTCGGTTATTCCTTTGAATCTTAACGGCTCGAGATCAGTACCCATACTATCAGGGCCTACAACCAGCACACGCGCCGTAAATCCTTCCAATTGCTTCGGACGCGGACGAAAGAGATCCATGTCAACGCCAACATTAATTATTGCATCCGGTATTCTACCCGTTCTTTTTTGAATTATTCGAGCAAAATATTCCGAATTAGCTATAAGCTTAACTCCGTCAAGTTTATAAGAGTTGTCGGACATTAACTTATTAGTCTTAAGAGCTCTGTTATTTTTAAGATTCTTCTTTATATCTACGTCGTCAAATATAAATTGATCGCCCTGCGCATAGTATATTTTTACGTCCGATTGAATATTCAATAGTTCATGGGCATTCAGGTAATACGTAGCGATTACTATATCGGCATTTTCTACATATTTTGCCATGTTTTCCGTATCTGGAATTTTAATTACTTCCGCATTTAAGTTAATACCTCGGGGTTTTTCCGTATAACTTATTATTTTTACTTCGTGCCCTTTTGTAGCCAGCATATTTGCCTGACCAATAATCGTGAGATTCCCTCCCGAAACTGAAGAAAGATTATTCACCAAATAAGTAATAGTTAATTTTTTACGCTTTTTAATAATCTCAATCTTGTCGTCGACTCTATTTCCCTTTACAACGTTTATTTCAGTTTTATCAGCCGAGTAATTAAAATTCTCCAGTATCCCATATTTATTTGCAAATTCAATAAAACTTTTTTTCGAATTAGCTTCTGAATAGCTTGCCGCCGTGTTCAAACTGTTATCGATAATATTCTTATTGATTTGTTTTTCAATTAATGCCTTGATTAATATATTTATTAATGCTTGTACATCATCATAATCAACCAGATATCCGTTGTAATTATCTTCCAAAAAACTTTCTGCGCCCATGTTCTTTGTAGAGACAACTAGCGTACCGCTTGCCATTGATTCAAGAACCGACAATGAAAATCCTTCGTACCAAGATGCGCATACATATAAGTCACAGTAATTGTATAAATAAGCCATTTGATTTGAATCGAGTTCTGAAAATACATTGATATTGAATTCAAAGCTATTCTTAATATTATCCAACAATTTCTTCATATCATCCGTTACTATTCCTACGGCTATATTAAGCGTCAATTCCTGTATTCGATACTGAGTTTTTTGGAATACTTGCAATGCCGTAAGGACATATCTAAGTCCTTTCAAGGGCTGCAAAGGATTGCCTACAAATAATATGTTTTTTCCGGTTTTTACTATATCGTTGTTCGGGGAAAATACTTTATGGTCGACAAAATTATTAACTAAGTACGAATCTTTATTAAAATTGTCTTTAAATAATTTTTTCAAATGCTCTGAAACTACTATTGTATGGAATGGGATTTTGTGCAATGAATTGAACAAAGCTTTATGGGTTCTTGTAGTAGTAAAATTATCGCCGTATAAATACCCTTCGTATGCCTGGCAAACGTAAATTATTTTTTCAGGAGGTATTTTGTTTAGAATTTTTCCAATATCCAAAATTGTATATAAAAACACATACTTATAAGGATTCAAATCAATTTCATCATAATTTTCAACCTGTACGTATTTGCCAGGGATATCCGTCCAATTGCCTTTCGGAGTATCGCAAAATACAGTAATTTTGCATCCCGCTTCCGCAAGCCATTGCATGTATTTTGTATATATTATTGTACCCCCGCTTTTCCCCTTCAAGCCTCTGGCAATAAATGCAATTTCGTTTCTTTCCGTCTCATCTTTATCCGGACGGGGCATATTAATAAGATATTCATGTATTTCATCGTCCCGGAAATAATAGCCTTTTTTACAAGTGTCACATACTATTTTAATTTTTTGAGATTCTTCTTTGACAGTAATATAATCTCTTTGGAGAATTCGTTTATTGCAAACAGGGCATTTAATTCCAAGAGTATATTTAAATTTACCTTCATAAGTTATCGGTTCAAGTTCCCATTTATAGAAGGATACCGTTGGAAGTTTTGAAAAGTTATTATTGTTTTCTTCAAGATAGAGTTTCGGATTATAAGTTTTATTTTTTTCTACGAAGGGTAATGACTTTGTTTCTCGTTTATTAAATAATATATATAAATACCTGTCCAATATTTCCGCTTTTTTTCTCTCCCCTTTTGTTATCAACTCGTTTATATATTGTATCGTCTCGTTATAATAATCATACGGTTTGTATTTGAAAGTATCCCTCGTATAAATATTTTCCAATGCATCTAATATTCTCGAAGGGATTTTCTCTCTATCAAGTTCCAAAACGTATTTTTCTATATTCTTTTTAATTTCTTTCCTGAACACAATAGGCGAACGATTATTAATCCATTCGTTCATCCTGTCTATAAATGCCGGGATATAGCCGCTTCTGTACATAAACGCATTTGTATTAATTGCAATATTCAAACTGTCTCGAAGCGCTTTTTTAATATCTTCAGGATTAGTCAAATTCAGTAACGGATAAAATTCTTCATATGTATGTGAATTAATAAAATTCAGACACGAGCGCGCTGAATCCAGGTACATGCCGTCAGGAAACGCGTTTGTGTCCTGTCCCGGATGAAACCGTGTAACACAAGTTCGTTTGTTAATATATTTTGATACGAATTTGGCAGTAATACGCAACCACATATCAAAATCCTGCGCCTGACGCAAAGTTTCGTCAAACATTCCGACTTTTTCGAATACGCTTCGTTCTATTACCAATGATATTGCATGAACATAATTCCCGACAAAGAATTTTGTTATCTGAAATTCATCAGGTGGAATTGCCTGCCACAGGCCCGGCAACGTTTTTTCTTTTGTAAAATCATTAAGATAATAGTAATGCGAATAAAAGAACTTTATATCCCTAAACTTATTTATAGCATTCTGCATAATTTCGAGTTTCTCAGGTTCAAAAAGATCATCAGAGGAAAGCCAGCTGATCCACTGACCGGTTGCTTTTTCAATTCCGTAATTAAGCGCTGACGCAGTACCGCCATTAACTTTATGATAACACTTAATTCTAGAATCCTTCTTCTCATATTTACTCATTACCTCAGCGGTATTATCCGTACTACCATCATTAACTATTACAGCCTCCCAATTAGAGTAAGTTTGACTAAGCAGACTATCTATTGCTTCGCTTAGTAGATGAGCCTGATTGTAAGTGGGTATAATTACCGAGAATTTAATATTACTTTTCATCATCGCATCCGATTATTTATTTTTCTCAAATAAGACCCAATGCCATGATGCCTTATCCAACGGCCAATATTTATCTTCTGTTTTTAGAATTTTCAAATCAAGCTCTTTTGCAAGCGCCTGTATATCCTCTATAGTCCAATTAACACAGGGTTCGTATTTTTTTAATTCTGCATCTCTTGTTCCGTATTCAGATTCCATGAACTGCAGAAGCATTTTGCCTCTATTTGACAACTTTTCTGCCATGCCTGATATATAGTCTTTGGTCATATCTCGAGTCAAGTGCTGAAAAACTGTAATTTCATACACAAAATCAAGCTCTACATTTATATCATACCTCCAGGAATCTGCTAATACCGGAGTAAAATTATCGAATCCCTTATTCTTCAAAAAATTAACGGCTTTATTTAATATTTTCCTGCTCACGTCAATACCATAAATATGTTTAACATATGGCGCCATTAAAGCGGACTCTCTTCCGTATCCGCATCCTATGACAGCCACATTCATATATTTTTTTAATTCTACAAAACTATTGATAAGCTCCAGATCATCTCCATATAAAGGTAAGTTATCCGACCCGTTGCCGTAGTACATATGGTTTTCAAAATAATTGTCATCCTGCATTTGTCTCCAAAACTCTAAATTGCTGGAAGATATAATTCCTTTTGGTTTCCACTCATTATTTGCCAATAAGAAATATTCTGCTTTCAATTCCGAATCATCCGGATGGTATTGCAGATAACGGTCAATAATATTTACAGCTAAATCTATATTATTCTCTTCTTTTAATATTTCTAAATAATTTAGGACATAAACGCGATTTGTTCTATCCAATTCATACGACTTTTGAAGGAATTCGCGAGCATTTTTTTTGTTTCCCCTGTCCCATTCTATAACGCCCAGATTGTTAAGAGCTTCTGTATTATTAGCATTGATTTCCAGAACTCTGTTAAAATATCTTTCCGCTTCTTCCGGATTGTCTTCATACGTCATTACCATCTCGCCCAGTTTCACTAACGAATCTTCTAGTTCTCTTGTAGAAATTACAATATCTCTCTTTTTCTCAAGAAAATTATCCGAGTTATTCTTAATAGCAAAAAAGGCTCCGAATGGTTTGTCGAGCATATTACCGTTGTGGTCATATTTATGAAAATCTTCACATGCTATTATAATCCAGTCGTCTTCAAAGTCTTCCGGCACCCAGCCGGAAAGATGTTTCTGAAATTCTGCGCCGTTTAACCCCCATGCATCAACGTCGTTAAATTCTTGTTTTATAAAACCGAGAGGAGTAAATAATACTACTTGCTTTTTTGCGATTTCTACAGTCTTTGATAATAAATTTTTACCCTTCTCTTTATCAATATGTTCAATAACATCCAGAAGAAAAACTGTATCTACGCTTTTAGAAGGGACAGCATTTATTAATTGCTCCCAATCCATTTTCAGAAAAATATACTCGATACCATTCACATCTGTCAAAGTAGAATGCGGATTTATAACGAAATTTTTGTCTGCAGGTCTCTTAATATATTCATAATGTTTAATAAGGTAATTAATATATTCAGCGTGGGGTTCGCAGCATATATGGACTGAAGGTTTAATATAGTTCTGCGGTCTTATGCCACACCCAATATCCAGAACCGTATTACAGTCATAAATATATTTTTGGGCAGTCTTTACAAATTCTTCGCTGTTTACCCATATAACATTGTTTAATTTTGTTTCCATATATTATCTCCTATTATTAAACTTATTTCTTTTGCCCATACATCAGCCCATACTTCTGCGTCGTTTTCCGGTTCAATACTCTTAAGCCATATTGTCGTTCCATTACCCGCCTGTAATAAAATGCCTTTCCCTTTTTTTATTTCTAAAATTTCTCCCGCTATACCTTCAGATCTAGGCTCGCCTATTTCTGATGTCCAGACGACAACTTTTCCGAAGTTTGTTTCAAAAAATGCACCCGGATACGGATGTGTAAGCGCTCTGACATAATTATGTATTTTTTCGGCTGACCATGAGAATTCCATTTTTCCGTCCTTTGGAGTTCTCCTATAATAGCGCGAACCTTTCTTCCCAGCCTGCGATATTCTTCTGAAAGAGCCATCCAATATTTTAGGCAGTGTCCTTTCAAGCATTTTAAGAGCAGTCCTGTCGGCTTTTAAGTATGCGGTTCTAATATCGTCTCTTTCCTCAAGTTCAAACGGTTCAAAATCGAGAATATCTCCCGTATCCGTTTTTTCTTCCATAATGAAAAGCGAATTGCCCCATTTGCCGCCGCCTTCAATCAATTTCCAATTTAGTATAGCTGCGCCTCTTCCTTCGGGTAATGGAGCAGCATGTATGCCAAGACAAAAAAGCGAAGGAATAGAAAGCACTTCCTTTTTCCATATTTGCGACCATCCCGATTGAATTATTAAATCCGGTTTTCTATTTCTTATCCATTCAATTGTGTCCTTGTTGTTAATATCATCTGTATAATAGATATCAGAAGGCCTTCTGGATTTGAAATCAAATAGGGGATCGAAATTAGAACGGCTGTAAAACCTTTCGGGAATCATGTTAACCACTCCTATCAACTCAACACACTCCATTCTTTCCAAAAGATTATTCACTTTTCTCGTCATTGGCGTAGTGCCGATCGATATTACTCTTAATTCTTTCATCATTCCCCAGCCTGATAAAAGCCGATTTTGTTGGAATCTACCAAACGAGTAATCATAAAAGCTTCGGCATAATCGTGACCGCATAAATAGCCCCAAAATCTTTCACGATCAAATATCTCCCTCTGCCATCTATCTTTTCTATAATTCCATTCGGTTTGGTGCACTGAAAGGAAGTCTTCTTTAACTCTATATTCTTCTTTCGTAAATCCCCAAAAGAATTGAGGAGTAAACACTTTTATATTATCAAAGTAAGAGTTGCTTTGATATTGTAAAACGTTGGGTACTCTTCGGAAAGCTACTCTTGAAATTTCCCAGGTAGCCACATGGTCGGTATTATGATCGCCAAACCAATGTGTAAACACCAGGTCAATTGATTTCTCTCTGACTATATCTTCCAATTCCTGCATTACTTTTTGATTATAACTCATTTTTTGATTCGGCAAAGGAGTTGTTTCCAAATGGATAACCCCTAATTTCTCAAATGCCTTTTTGCCTTCTTTTAATGCTGTTGATTTCAATCTCTTGTGAGAATCTATAACGACTTCGTAATCCGATTCAGTAAGGACTGCGCCATATACTTTAGCTCCGCGACTCATTAATCGCTGCAAAGTAAGCCCGCATCCTATTTCGATATCGTCCCAATGAGCTCCAACAGCCAGTACATTCATAGATCGCCTCTAAACTGATATTTTTGTTAATTCAAAAAACTCCTTCATTTCTTCAATTTGCCGCCGTAACGGCTTGACGGAAACAATACCGGATAAACCGTATACCGAGTCCAAACTTCTGTCGACGGCGCTTTCCGCATTAACGGGATTTATTTTCAGATTCAGATTATAGACTTCGTTAAATATTTTCAGCAATTCATATTTGTTAACCGTATCCGGAGAAAAGATGTGATAAATACCTTTTTTGTAGTGCCCGTCGATAAGAATTTTTTCAATAACTTCGGCTAAGTAGAGAGTAGTGACGCCGTTCCATAAATGATTCGTAAAACCGTTTACTTCTTTACCAGCCTGGCTTTTAGCCCACTCGAGCAGCGAACGGCTGTTGCCTTTTTCTTCTCCTATAATCGAAGTTCTCAAAACCATACAATCGTTGGTTTCTCCCGCGTTTTTGCTTAAACCGTACAAATCATCGGCGTCGAAATAATCCGCTTCCGTATATTTTCCTTTTTTTCCGGTATAGACGCAATCCGTCGTAATATGAATGCATTTTATATTTTTCTTATTGCAAAGTTTTGCGAGATTCCGCGGAAACATTGAATTAATTCTGAGCACAGCCTCAACGCTATTCTTTGCAATTGTCGGTTTTATTACTCCGGCGCAATTAATTACAGTATCCGAACCTTCAATCAAATTCTCAAGCTTATCCATAGAATCGGTCGCTATATCGAATTCTTTTCTCGTAATTTCCGTAACGTTGTATCCTTTTCTAACGAAATATGAGCTGACTGCAAAGCCGAGCATTCCGCTAGCGCCTATAACGGATATTTTCTTCATTTTATCTCTCCTCTATTTCCCACGGATTCCAATAACGAGCATCGTAGCGATAGTCGTCATCGATACTTTCTTTTAATTCCGACGTCGAATAAAAAATCAGTTTGGCGTCTTCGGTCAACGTCATAAAGCCGTTTGCATAGCCGGGCGGGATGTAAAGCACAGCCGGCGTTTTTTCGGAAAGGACAAATCTGTGGACTTCCAAATCCTTAGAAGGGTTATCCCAATTATCGATTTTGACCGCTCCGATTATCGCTGCGCCTTTTACCGCAGTAACATATTTAGCTTCGTTTTTGTGAGCATGCCACGCCCGTACAAATCCACTGCGATGATTATCCACAATGTAGAATCTTTTCACATCCTTAAAATTAAAGTCGTTAACAAAGCTCACCGAGCCTCTGTCGTCAACAGCCATACCCCCTTTAATCAATACCGGTTTGAGTTCGTCAGTCATGCCGCTTCTACCTCTTTGAATTTTTCGGACATCAATTCGTTATAATGTTCTTTCAAATAAGCCTGATTGGAATATCTCGGGCTTTTCAGATCTTTAATCCTCTTGGTTTCCACAAGATATTTAAGCTCTTCGATGCCTTCGTCGATCGAATGAACGGATTTAAAACCGAAAGTGTCTTTCGCTTTTTGTGCGGAGACTCTGTAATTGCGAGTATCCTGGAAAGGCATGTCGGTATGCTCAATAATCAAATCGGGGAAATGCATTCTAACCTGATATGCCAGGTCCATAATTCTTACATTCTGTCTTGCCAGATTAAAGACGCCCTTGTGTTCCGTTTCAATATTTTGAACCACAGCTCTTGCCACATCTTTTACATGCAGAAGAGGTCTGAACTGGTCGCCGCCGAATACATTGATCTGACCTTCCACGTAAGCTCTAACCGTTAAAATATTTACAACCAAATCGAGTCGTATTCGCGAGTATAAATCACCTACACCGAACAGCGTTCCCAGTCTGAAAATCATGGCGTTTTTATGTTTTAAATATTTTTCAGCATTCAGTTTTGTTTCGGCGTAAAGCGATAAAGGATTCGTAGGAGAATTTTCATCAAGTTCTTTATCCTGAGCGCCGTAGACCGAACAAGTCGACATAAAAATTATTCTGCCGTCGTAATTGTCCGCAAGCCACGACACCGAATCCTGATTAATCGATTTGGTCAACTGAGGGTTCAATTGACAGGCTCCGTCTCCCACAATTGCCGCCAACCAGACTACAGCGTCTGCCCATTCCAGATGGGGCTTAAGTTTGCCGGCATCACGAACATCGCCAAAAACAAAATCGACCGGTTTTCTGAACGAATCTTCATAGAGCAAAGCGTCATAAACACGAACGTTATAATTTGAATCGAGGAGCAAATCGGTTATTGCGCCGCCCACATATCCGGCTCCGCCTACCACCAATACGTTTTTCATTTTGTATTCCTCTTTATTATTCTTATTATTTTATCGGATGTTTTGCCGTTGCCCAGCCACTTGATTTTATCTTTCGATATGGAATAATTATCAAAAAACTTCACTGTATCTTTTACCATCCTGCCAATGGGTCTCGTCTCACCGACCAAAATACTGTTTCCGTTATCTATAGATTCGGGGCGCTCCGTAAAATTTCTGGGAACTGCAACCGGCACGCCGAGTAAAGGACATTCTTCCTGGCTGGTTCCGGAATCGGATACAACACCGTATGCATTATATTGAAGTCTCAAATAATCGAGAAATCCGTATGGTCCGACCAGTTTTATATATTTTTTATCGTTCAGCAGTTTATATTTTCTGATTAATTTCAGGGCCCGGTTAAATTTTACAAGCCTGACTTCCATCCCCAATTTTTTTCCCAACGTATCGAGGTATTGAAGGATGTGATTATATTGCGCCGGACTGCTCAAGTTTTCATTTCTATGAATATCCGCGACTATAAAATTACGCTCTCTCGGTCCTGCCGGAAGGTAGTCTTTAACCACTTCAACAATCGTATTGCCGACTACGTGGATTTGCGAGGGATTTTTATTTTCCTTGATCAATCTTTCCTTGTATAACGGCGTATAGACGAATACCATGTCCGATACATAATCGCAAATTACTCTGTTAACTTCTTCCGGCATCCTCCTGTCGTAGGAACGCATACCCCCTTCGATGTGAGCAATCTTATAACCTTCTTTAAAGAGCGGAGCGCTTACGAGCGCCGAATTCGAATCGCCCAAAAAGACGACCCAATCGGGCTCGATTTTTTTTCTTTTTAGTAAATAGATAACTTCTTTCGATAAATAGGATAATTGTTCGTAATGATTTCGGCTGTTTTTACCCGTCTGAAGCGTAAAATCGGGCTTTCTTATTTTTAGTTCCTTAAAAAAAATCCGGCTCAGTTCATCGTCGTAATGCTGTCCTGTATGAATCATTATATGCTCAAAATTTTGATCCAGTTTTTCGAAAACTTTGCTCATTCTGATAAAATCAGGACGAATCCCTGTAATGGTTACAATTTTCGCCATAAGTCCTTCAGTTTTTTTACCAGAAGTTGCAAATACTGTACCAGATTAAAAACAGCTTTTTTTTAATATTTGACGGGTTTTTATGATTAATAGTGGAGAAATGGCTAATATTAGCCAGGAGGGGGACTACCTAACTGTGTCGAGAGAGGCCATAAATTCTTTTACTTTTTCTTCAACTTGATCCGTTATACGTTTGCGATGTCTTTCCCTTTCTTCCTGTAATTCATCGATCTGTCTTTTGTGATGGTCGATGCTGGCAGTTATACTGTTCCTCATCACGGTCTCTTTGTCTTTTGAATATTCTTCGGCTTCTTTAATTAACCGGTCTTTTTGAACTTTTAACATATTCAATTTTTTAACCAGTTTTTGTTTTTCGTCAACTCTGTCGATTAATACAAAGCCGGCTATTACTCCCGAAATTAAAATTCCGATTAAGAAACTGACAATTCCCCATCTTAATCCGGAGAAAATGATCATTACTATAGTAGAATTATAACCGGAAGTGTATGCCAACGATTCGTTCGAATAGCCCGCCAATCCGCCTATCAGAAATACAATCAACGCAATGATCGTATTGTTAACCATGTTTGCCGAGAACGATTTTGCCGGATTATACCTTTCAAGATGAGGCAATTGCAATATTTTATCTTCTATAATCTGTTTTTCATATTCGTAATTCGAGTTTATAGTCTTGATTGCGTCGTCCAGATTGCTCTTAACTTTTTCATGAAAAGTTTCTAATTCTTTCTTCAGGCGTTTAATGGTTTCGGAATAATCATTTATAGCTTCGTCGTATTTAACCAGGCTCTGTTCAATTTCTAAGTATTCCCTCTTCTTCTTCTCCTCCACTATCAAGTCAAGCGTTTCCTGATATTTACGTTCGAACTCCGGATACATTCCGATTACGAGCGTATTTGCAGATTCGGCGTAAGCTTTAATTACTTTATCCAACAGAATAAAGTGTTTATTTATTTCTTCCGTAATGTATTCGTCGACTTTTAATTCCTTCAAGAGAATTATTTTATCGGCTATTTTTTTCAATGTATTTTCTTCCGCAAGTCTGTAGGGACTTAAAGTATCCGAAATCAATTTTTGCGCCGGAGCAAAATCTTTTTCATAAAACAGATTGTAGATCAACGCATTAATGAGGAAGTAGTTAAACATACCGAAGTTATTTACATCGATCGCCGCAATCATTCTGTGGAAATCGTACGTGATTACTTCCCTGACGTAGTACTCGACAATTTCCATGTTGTTTAATTTAAGTTCGCACAAAGCGCTGTAAATTTTAGCCGTAATACCGTTTTGCTTTGTCTCGACAGCCTCTTTGAAAAGATTATTCGCTTCGTCATATCTCTTTTCTTTAAGATACAGAAAACCGTGAAAGAGATTTACTATGTAAAGTAGTTCATGCAATACAGGCTCCTGCAATTTCAATGCGGCAGCCATCTGTTTAACTTCGTTGAAAAGTTTGTCGGCTTTTGAGAAGTTATAGATTGAGCTATGATATGTGTGAAGTATAGCCTGGATAACGAATTTAAAGAAATTGTGTTTATAAATATCGCGCTCTATAAAACTCATTGTAAGATTGGCGTAATATTCTTTTTCGCCTCTTATCTGCGCCGTAGCCCACTTTGCATAATTTTCTTTAATCGATTTATGCAGGTCGAAATATTTGGCTCGATTGAAATTCGCTTTCATATATTCTTCTATTTGAGCCAATAGCCAGGAATCGTAGACCCAATAGATAGGAGCGTTGTTAAAAGGTATGAATATTTCTTTAAGTTCTTCGGGTATGTCGAAAGAGAGAATTTTAATATTGTCCTTTATGTGCTTTATATAATCGAATTCTCCTTGAAAAGAGAGCTCGAATAACTCCCTGCCGAGTTTAAAGAATTCGGAAACGCTCGCTCCCTTATTGCCCGTTGTCACAATATGTTTTTCGACGGCTTCGGACACTTTTACTCCATACCGTAATCTTTATAGTTAAATGTTAAGACAATTTGAGTGCCTTTATTTTTCTCACTATTAATTTCGAAATTTCCGTTCATAAGTTTAGTCAGTTTGTGAGCAATTGTCAGTCCCAATCCCAAACCTTCATAAGGACGCGTATATCCTTCGACTTCCTGACTGAAGGGCGATAATAACCGTTCAATATCCTCGGGATTCATGCCGATGCCGCTGTCTTCAATAATAATTTTAATATTATTCCCTTCTATCTGACTGCCCAGATAAACATATCCTTTGTGCGTATATTTAATTGCATTGTCTACGAGCAGCTCAATTATCTTTTCGAGTTTTACCCAGTCGACTTCAATCATGGCTTCGTTATCGCTCAATCCCAGGCGAAATTCGAGTCCTTTCTTCTCTGCTTCTTTATATTTTTTGTCGTAGACATGTTTAATAATCTGATTACAGTTTAATATAACGTACTCTATTTCGACTTCGCCCGCTTCTATCTGCGATAAATCTACAATATTCGTAAAGAGTTCCAGCACGCGTCCCAGCACGTCTTTCATCTGTTCGGTAATTTCTTTCACCGCCACATAATCTTTAGCTTCGAGGCAGTCGTTCAAAATTTCCGAATACCCGAGTATTCCGTTAAAAGGAGTTCGTATTTCGTGGGAGATATTCGCCAAAAAGCTCGACTTCATCTTATTTAATTGAACCTCTTTCAAATAACTGATTTCTAGCTGTTCTCTGTACTTTTTCTCTTCGGTAACGTCTTTGAGCGTAACTATGAATATTTTATTTTCCCCGCCGCCGAGATCGGTGTAAGTTACTTTGCAATTGTAGTGCCTGTCCTTTCTGCATTTATATCCGAATTCATAAATTTCAAGGGGTCCGTTTTCTATTGCGGAAATCGACTGTTTTATTTTATCGTACAAATCTTTCGGGATTATATCTTTAAGTTTCTGATTCAGTATAACAGATTTATTCAGTTCAAACAGTTTGTAAAAGTTGTCGTTTGCATTGTCTAGAATGAAATCGTTGTTTTCCTTGCGTGTAATTAAAAGCAAATCCGAAATGTTATTGATTATGAGCTTTTGCTTTCTTTCCGATTGTTCTATAATCTGTTTCTGATAAACAATCTCAGTCAAATCGTGCGCGCTTATAATAAAGCCGCTGTATCTGTTGTCCGTAGCTGTAAACGGGTGAAGATGAATATCCCAATATTCTTCCTTGCCGCCTCGATTCATGCATATGATTTTTTTCCATCCCGTTCTTGTATCGACCGCGCGTACGAACGACTCGTAATCATCGCTTATAAATTCTTTGAACAGCTCTTTTATATTCAGATAAAATAATTCTTCGATGCTTTTGTCCAGAATATCCTCCACCGAATGGGTGGCAAATACGATGCTTCCTTTGTCGCCAGCGATGATTATTGGAACGTTACCCAGATCGAGAGCCGAATGGAGAGAATCGATTTTCCATTCGATTTCCTTTCGATTTTTTTGCGTGTCAATATTTATCAGAAAAAACTGCTCGCCTTTTATAAATATTCTCTCGATATCCACCTTATACGGATTGGAACCGTTGTCGTAGTCCGTATTAATTGTGATGTCGAATGTCAGATTTCTGAAATTTTTGCCGAGGAACCCTTTAACAAGAAACAGAAATTCCGAAGTTGGATTTAAACGGTGAAGGCTGTCGTTTACATTCAAATGAAATATATCGGTGAAGAGCGAATTACAATACAATATATTCAAATCGGAGTCAACGATAACTATTGCTCTGCTTCCCGGCAATTCCTTGTAGAGTTTCATATTATCAGCCGGGCTGTAATTTTTATCTTCCGCCACGTATTTATTCTGCATAAGTTATTTTATTTGAATGCTTTTTATTTTGAAATCATGCTCGACACCTTCTATGTTTGTTATATCTATCTTTTTAGATAAATATGTTTCCAGGAATTTCATAAGACAATGGTTTAAATAGAAAAACTCTTCTTTAAGTTCGTTTTTATAATCCGCGTAAAGAGTATCGAGCGTAAGAATATCTGTTATGAAATTCGGTTTTGAAAGAGTTACTTCCCTGATATGCTCGAAAAAGGCTTTCAGTTTATCCATTTTACGGGAGGAGTCGTTTATTCGATTCTCTTCGGCGACGGGCGCTGAAACGCCTATTGTAATGGTAACTTCGGCGGAATAGTTATTAACCGATTTGCTTACCCGATAATTTATGTGTTGATATTTGGATAATTCGATTAATTCGAGGGAGGCGACAAACAAAAAATCTTCGTACTCAAATGAAATTTCTATTTTGTCGTCGCCGCTGTTGAAACTGTTCAGTTTCCATCCGTAGCTGGACAACAGAGCAGTCGCAGGAGAAATCGACACCGAATCGTTATTGGTTATGGACGAAAAGGCATAAGGATTATTTTTACGGTTAAATTTATGATTACCGTTGGATTTTTTATAATCGGTATTTGGGCTGATATTGACTATTCTTTCGAGCATACCTTTTCCTCCGATATTATTATCGAAGGAAAAGGCAAATTCTTTAGATTAGTCGGTCTTAATCATTCGGTTTTCGTCGATATAGTCGATTACCTGGGGATTTTTGAGGTATATTAATTGCTGAACGAACTTATTGATCCTTTCGACCGATTCTTTCATTACTTTCAAATCGTCCGCCAATTTCGACTTGCTATCGTCATTAAGTTCGTTTTCGATCGATTTCAAAGAAAGCATTAAACTGCTGAGCGGGTTATTTATTTTATGCCCGATCGTACATGCGAGGTCGACTACGGCCTTGCTGTGTTCGGCGTTCTTTAATTCGTTTTGAAGATTATAAATTCGAATTCCCGAACGGATTCTTGCAAGCAGTTCCTGATTTTCAACCGGTTTAACCAGGAAATCATCGGCTCCGATATCGAGTCCCATTATACGGTCTTTCAACGACGAACGGGCTGTCAGTATTATAAAGTAGATCGATTTGAATTTTTCGTCAGCCTTCAAAATATTGCATAAAGAAAGTCCGTCGAGCACGGGCATTGTCCAGTCGGCAAGTATTACTTTGGGACTAAAATTCTTCAAAATTTCGAGGGCGTCTTCGCCGTTTATTGCAGTAGCCACTTCGTAATTGTTGCGCGTTAGTAACTTTTCCAGTATAAATCTGGTGTCTTTTTCGTCTTCAACTACAAGGATTTTATCTTTCATAAATCAACCTGTTAACTTTTTGTAAAAATAGATCTATACTTACAATCGGTTTCAAAACGTAATCGTCGGCTTTGCTTTCAATCAACAAACTGTTGCCTTCTTTGCTTTTGGAGTATGCAGTAACCAGGAGTATCGGTACGTTTAAATTAACAAAATTTTCTTTAATATACCGCGAAAGTTTGGCTCCGTCGATTTTTTCGGTTTCCAGATACGTATTTCTCAAACTGACGTCCATTATTATCAATGCTACATTGTTACCGTTCAGGTGAGAAAAAAGTTCCTCGGTATCTTCGGTAATTACGGTTTCGAATCCGATTTTATTGAATAAGACTCTGTAAAAATCCTGCAGGAGCTGGTCGTCTTCGATTATCAATATTTTTTTCTTTTCGGAAGTCAATTTAATTCGTCGAATATTTCAAAGTAATACTGATTCTTCTGTTGATTGAACTGTACGGATTTTCAGGGTCTCTGAGGCGTGTATCGGCATATCCGCTAATTTCGTCGATTTGTTTTTCTGAAACGCCTGCCGCCACGAGAGCTCGTTTAGCCGAATTGGCTCTGTCGGTGCTCAGTTCGAAATTAGTATATCCCGTTCCGTCGTTTTTATACTGGCGCGCGTCCGTGTGTCCTTCGATAATAATCTTATTATCCATCTTGGCAATCTCCGCGCCGATCTTACTAAGTATTCGTTTGGCTTCTGGTTTCAAATCCGCAGTTCCGACTTCAAAGAAGATGTCGTTGGCAGAATCGATCAATTCAATTCTCAAGCCTTCCTTAACAACTTCTATTTTTACCTGGTCTGTCAGTCCTTCCAGGTCAGTTTCTTTTGTCAATTCCTCTTTTAATTTCTCTCCCATTTTTTCGAGTTCCTGCCGTTCGGATTCTTTTTTCTGTATTTCCGATTGAATTTTCGCATCTATAAGAGAACTCGACCTGCCGTCGAGAATGCCTTTCCCTTTGGTAGAAAATCCTATCGGGTCGCTAAAATACCCGGCTACCGCTTCTTTAACTTCCTCGCTTTGACCGAGCACCCACAATACAATAAAAAGGGCCATCATTGCGGTAACGAAATCGGCATACGCCACTTTCCACGCGCCGCCGTGATGTCCTCCGTCGACCTTTTTTATTTTTTTAATTATCGGAGGCTGTTCGTCGTAGGATACATCCAGAGCAGGCTCTTCCTGCTTTTTCAGAGTGGGTCTTTTATTCGAAGCATCAGCCATTATTTCTTACCTCTCAAAGCGTTTTCAAGTTCGCTGAATGTCGGTCTATGATCGGAAAAAATAGTGCGCCTTGCCATTTCAGCGGCTACAAACGGCGGATTGCCTTTTGCATAAGCGAGAATAAATGTCTTAATTATTTTCATTTCTTGGGCTTTATCTGCTACAACATGATGTAAGTTTGCAGCGATAGGATTTACAAAACCATATGATAGCAGCACTCCTAAAAATGTTCCTACGAGCGCAGCCGCCACGTGTTTTCCCACAGCTTCAGGTCCGTCGCTAATAGATCCCATAGTTATAATAACTCCAAGCACTGCCGCCACTATACCCAACCCCGGCAAAGAATCGCCCACGCGGCCAATCGTTTCGGAAACGGGTTTGTTTTCGAGTTCGAATGTTTCGATTTCGGCGTCCATTAAATTCTCGAGTTCATGCGGCGGCACCGAACCCGCCAGCATTACTTTCATTGTGTCGCAAAAGAAATCTTTTTTAACCGGGTCTTCTATTAAAAGTTTGCTTTTTGAGAGAATTTCGCTTTTTTCAGGCTGTTCAATATGCTTTTCGATTGCCAGCAGTCCTTCCCTCTGCGCGGTAAGAAAAAGCATACTGAAAGCTTTCAGCATTTCGATATAATCTTCTTTGGAAGCCGCATGACCCTTAAATATTGTAGGCAATTGTGCGGTTATTTTTTTTAACAAAGCCGGAGGCGAAGCTATTAATATACTTCCGATAGCCGCTCCCCCGATCGTAATAAATTCGGAGATCTGAATAAGCACAACTAAATTGCCTCCTGCCACTAGGAAGCCTACAACTACTGATACGAATACAACAGCAATACCTACAATAACGAACATTTTAACACCTTATTTAGAATTTAGAATTTCGAGCACTTCGATTTCGTTCAACAAGTTTTCAATTGAATTTTCGATCGTACTCCAATCGTTATTATTATCGGAAATTTTTTCTTCTATTTCAGCGCAAATGCGAGAAAGATTTCTAAAACCGACCGTTCCGCTGCTCCCTTTCAGTTCATGGATTATCGTTCTCAACAGCTCCCGTTTTTCTGTAATAAGAGCTTCTTTAATGGCGTCGATTTTTAACGGCAGATTCGAAATAAAAAGTTTTTTTATAGTCTCCTTTATTTCTTTTTTTTCTTCATTGCTCAGGAGTTTTTGATTTCTCAAATTGGCAAAGAAGTCGTTGCCGAGCGCTTCTTTTATCGACTTTATCAAAATCGATTTCGACAACGGTTTCGAAATTACATTTATCGCTCCCGATTTTACCGCTTCAAGAACGTTCTTTTTATCCGTATGTCCGCTTATGACAATTACGGGAATGTCCTTCAGATCGTCGAGCACTTTAATTACCTTCAGCATTCTGAGACCGTCGAGGTTAGGCATCATTATATCCAGAAAAATCAGTTTCGGTTTATACTCGATGGCTTTTTGAATCCCTTCGAGTCCGTCGCTCGACATAACTACTTCAATGTTATATTCAGAGAGAAAATTTTTGATAACATTACGAATAATATCCGAATCGTCAATCACCAGAATTCGCACCTTATTGTCGAAAAAAGTCGTCATTTATTAACCTTTTTAATTTTATATTTCGACAAATCGACATTATCGGCGCCCTTTTGTTGAGAGGCTTCGCGCGAAATCTCAATGACCTTTTCGTAAATTTCCCCGCGGTAAATTTCGACCGAATCGGGCGCGGTTATACCGATTTTCACGTGATTCTCCGATATCGAGAGAATCTTAATCGTTATGTCTGGCCCGATTTTAATTTCTTCGTTTACTTTTCTTGATAAAATTAACATGGCTTACTCTGTAAATAAATTGTAATAGAGTGAATACTTTTCGTCGTCGAGTATTTTCTGATATCCCGTTTTATTTTCCTGATTAACGTATACGGGAGCTTTCATATTGACGGTAATTTTCAACGGGTCAGGATTCAGAATAACGATTCCAAAAGCTTCATGATTCTCGACCTGCGGATACTCTTCGTCGATTAATCTCAAACCGAAAAGCGGGAAAGCGATATCCGGATTTTCGACCGAGTTTAACCAATAAAAAAGAGTATCCTCCGGTTTAATCAGGATAAATTTACGAAGAGTTTCGAATCCGACCAAACCTTCTTTGAAATTAAGAATCAGGTCGTCGGAGAATTCGATTTCGCCGAATTGTTTAGTTTTAAGCTTCATAACCTCTCACTTTAATATTACTATGTCTACTCTTCTGTTTAACGCCCTTGTTTCGGGCAGATCATTCGAGGCTATCGGTTTATATTCGGAATAGCCCACGATTGAAACTTTATCCGGCTTTATGCCTTCTTCCTTTATCAAATAATACGCCGTGCTCAGCGCCCTGTCGACCGACAGGTGCCAGTTGGATGGATAACGAACCGTATTAATCGGCACGTTATCTGTATGACCTTCAATTCTTATGTCGTTGGGCAAAGCTCTTATAACGCGAGCCAATCTCTGCAAAACCAACTTGGAGCTTTCGTTCAAAGTCGCTTGGCCCGATGGAAATAATATATCGTCCAAAATGTGGATTGTTATACCTCGTTCATTTTCTTCGAGTCTTATCGAGGAGCCGTAATTGTATGTTTCGATCAATCTCGACAACTGGTCGGCTAATTTTTCTTTCGGGCTCGGAATAACCTTACCTTCCTGCAACAAAGATAAATTGGCGGAACTGCCGAAAATGCTCCCCATTGCCGCTGCGACATTTTTATATTTAGCCGTATCGATATTCGACATTGCATATAAAATTATAAACAGACCCAATAATAGAGTAATAAGGTCCGCATAAGTAATCAAATACCGATCCTTATCGTTGTCTTCTCTGAAGAGTGTTTCTTCTTCGTTATCTAAGCGCTTATTTTCTCGTATTGCTCGGAGGTCGGAAGCATTCCAACCAGACGCGCTTTCATTATCGAAGGAATCTCTCCACTTAGGAGTGTGATTACTCCCTCCAGAGTTACTTCCATCATATTTTTTTCTTCCAAATGGCATTTTTTAAGTCTGTCTCCGATTGGCAACCAAATTATATTGGCGCTGAACACGCCCCATAATGTAGCTATAAACGCGGTTGCAATGTTCTTTATCAATGAATTCGGGTCGGCGCCTGCGTTTGCCAGTGTCATAATAAGGCCCATCACAGTGCCGATAATTCCCATTGTGGGAGCATAGCCCCCCATTTTCGTAAATAAAAAGATATTCGAGTAATGCCGTTCCTGCATTGCTTTTATTTCCATCTGAGCCAGTGAGTAAATCGACTCGGGGTCGATTCCGTCGATGGCATATTTAGTCATTTTCCGCGGAAAATTGTAAGGAAATTTGGCAATATCTTTTTCAATGGCAAGGAGTCCTTCCTTTCTGGCTTTAACCGATAACTCAATGAAAATATCGACAATCTTTTTTATGTCGTATTTCGGGGGGAAATATGCAAGACGGATAAGTTGAAATATCTTACTGAAATTATCGAGTCCGAATCCGATAATAACCGCCGCAAAAGTACCGCCGAAAACAATAACAAGAGACGATACAATAAAAAGCGCTTTTATCGATCCCCCTTCGATTATAAATGCGCCGAATATCGAAAAAACTCCCAACGTTAAACCGATAAATGCTCCCGATTTTCGCATTACATGTAATCCAGAATTGATTTTGGTAATATGGATGAAGCCAATTTATAAGACAATTGCAACAAATAATCCTGGTACTGAAGGTCAATCGACAGTTCCGCAGGATCTATTTCCTTTCTTTTTGCAAGCATTTCCTGAGCGTCCGTCAACTGATTATCCAATATTGTATTGATATCTTCCAGCCTGTTGTATTTCTCTCCGGTCAATGACTGAATAGAGAGAATTTCATTATAAGCGGCATTCAATCTGTCCTTTAATGCCTGACCCGGAGCTGCGCCCGCGTCGAGCGAGTCGATTATGTCGTTTATTGTGGCGAGTAAATCGCTGGATTCAATTTTACTGCCCGGCACATTGACGCTGTCTTTTATGCCGCTTGAAATTTGCACTTTGACCTCGCCGCTCAGGTCGGCAGAATTAGTTACTACTTTACCGTTAGCGTCGATCGACCACGGTTCCGTCGTATAATTTGTGCCGCCGAACAAATACATGCCGTTATATTTAGAATTTAAGTTCTGCACTATCGATTCGAGCGACGCCCGTACGGATTGCGCGACCGTACTGAAATTCGCGTTTACCGCATTATCTATATTTACCACCTGAGTGATGATCTTCTGAGTTTCGCCGACTATATTATCCAGGGAATTGATCGTGAACTTTACGAATTCTTTCGAGTAATCGATATTCTTTTGATATGTCTCTATTTTCTTAATTTGAGAATCGATATTGATTATCTCGAGAGAACCGAACAAATCGTCGCTTAATTTTTCTATGCGGCTGTTAGTAATCAGCTGGTTCTGAATCTTTACTTTTTCGTTGTTAATTTTATCCTGATTATAGAGATATTTATTCGACAATATGTTTTCTGTAATTCTCATCTTTTATACCATTTGAATTATAGTTTCCAACATTTCGTCAGCCGCGCGAATTAAGCGAGCCGCCGCCTCGTATGAACGCTGGTATTTTATTACGTTGGTCATCTCCTCGTCAATCGACACTCCCGAGTAGGATGACTTTTGAAGATTCAACTGTTGCAGCACCATTTCGCTTGTTTGGATGCGATTGTCGCTTTGAACTTTTTCCAGTCCGAAGTTATTCAAAATCGTAGAATAAGCTTCAAGAATTGTTTGATCGCCGAGCTCGCTGAATTTTGTATCGGCAAGAGCTGCGATGTTCACGGCATAATCGGAATTGCCGTCGTTGTCGGCTACGCCGGAAGCGGCAATATTCTTGGGATTATTAAGTATTGCGGGATTAATATTTATTTTTCCGTCTACAAAAGCGTCCACTACCGAGCCGCCGCTTAGCGTTCCGAAGAACGGTATGTCTGTCGACGAAGATCCGCTTTGAACAAGCGTATAACCCTGTCTGTGCAATTCATTTACTTTGTCGATGAACACATTGGCAAGATTTTCCAGATCGCTCTTGTATTTGGGTATTTGTTTTGAATATAATTCCGTAAGGGCAAACAATTCTCCGTTATTCAGGACAACGGTACTGTTTTCGTCGGCTTTAGGAACAACTTTTAATTTACCGCCGTCCAACTTGACTGTAAATTCCGTATAAACATTCCTGTCGGCGGCAAGAACTCCGCCTACGCTCACCGTTACGGTTCCGTACTCATTGTTGCTTATCGTAATGTTGGCAAGTTTGCTCAATTCGTTCAAAAGCAAATCTCTTCGGTCCATCAGTTCGCTGGCTTTAATACCCACGGCTTCGTTGTCGTAAATTTTTCTGTTCAAATCATAGATTTCTTTCAAATAAGAATTCATCTGCTCTACTTTCGAAACGGTTTCGTTTTTCAAAAGATGCTGCAACGAACTTATACTGTCGTAAACATCTTTAAAACGCTCGCTCAATCTTTGAGCGTTCTGGATAATTTGAGTGCGATATTGGATAGAAGTCGGATTTGTAGCCAGTTGACCCCAGGAATTAAAGAATTGGTTGAAATAATTCGACAATCCGTAATCGCCCGGCTCCGCCAAAATTGTCTCGACTTGCTGAAGCAATTCGGAACGTTTATTGGCGTCCGAATAAGTAGACTGGTATTGGTAAATCTGTTTATCGATCAAGTCGTTTTTTACTCGCACCACATCCTGTATCTTAACGCCCATTCCGATTCCGGCTTGAGTTTCTTCCGTGCCGAAAACAACTTTCTGACGCGTATACTCCTCGTTCCCCGCGTTCGATACGTTCTGGGACGTCACATCGAGGGCTCGCTGGTACGTAGCCATTGTACGCACCGATATGTCGAATATTTTACCAATACCCATTACTAAACTCTCTTGTTAACAATCGATTTTTTCCCTTTGCCCAACAGAGTCGTTACCGTATCCCGGATAAGGTTACGCGATACGCCTACCAAAACGGTCAGCTGGGAATTAATTTTAATTATTTCAGCGGCTTTCGATTTAATCGAATCCCTGGCGCTTTTCAATTGACCGCTTAGCTGCGGCATTTTGTTCAACAATTCTTCAATCGATGCGTTTTTTAATTCAATCGAATTCTCGGTTGCAAAAACATAAGTTAGTCTTTTCCTTTCCCGCTCTTCCTTTTGGATTAAATGAAGCAGTTTTTGCTCGCTGTCGACGGCTTTATCGAGTTTTACAATGTCGTTTTCTAGCAACGCTTCTTTTTTTGTTTTAATAGTTTCAAGAAGGTCGCTGAAATTTTTTTCCTGTCTTTTTAGAGATTCAATTAAATTTTCCAGATTCATGATTCATTCTCATTAAAATGATTTAAATAAGAGATTACTTTCTCCACATATTTTCTTGTCTCCTCGAAAGGAGGAATGCCGTTATATTTATCCACATTAGCCGGTCCGGCATTGTAAGCAGCCAAAGCGAGTTCCAAATTCCCATTATATTGTCGAAGCATATTAGCCAGATATTTAGCGCCCCCGAATATATTCTCTTTCGGGTCAAAACTGTTTTTCACGCCCATTTCGGCGGCGGTTGAGTCGATCAATTGCATCAGACCTTTTGCATTTGCCGACGATACGGCGTTTTGTTTGGCAGCCGATTCGGCCAGTATAACAGACCGGATAACATTCTTATCGACGCCGAATTGACTCGACGCTTTGTCGATTATATCTTCGTATTTACGAAGACGGTTTAACGAATCGGCGGCGGGTTTCAAACTTCTGAATTCAGTGTCGTATTTTCTCGTATCCACTTTAATTGTACGATTGAACGAATTAGATCTAACAGTCGTGGGCAGCTCTTCGCCCGTTACCTTTTTGTATACAGCTTCCGCGATGCCCATGCTTTTTCCTTTCGTCATGAAATCGGCAAATTGCTGTTCAAAAATTGCGTCGAAACCGTCGGGCAACCCGAACAAATTGGAATTGTTTTTTATTCCGAATTCATTTTCCCCGCTATCGAACAATTCGCTCGTCGCGCTATTCATAGAGCGCAGCAGCATCGAAGTAAAAAGAGCTTCGAATTGCAACGCCGCTTCGGCAATTTTCGACTTTTGTTTGTTGTCGAAGCGTTCATTTACATTCTGCATCTGATTAAGATGCTTGCCCGGTTCGCTTATTTTAATAGTAAGATTATTCATATTACATTATCACCAATTCTGCAATTAATGCGCCGGCTTCTTTAAGAGCCTGGAAAATGGCAATTATATCTCGCGGAGAAACTTTGAGCGAGTTCAGCGCAGCGGCTACTTCCTGAACGTTCGTAGCGCCTTGAATTGCTATTGTTTTACTCGAATCCTGAGATACATAAGGCACCAAATTATTAAACACCGTCGTTTCGCCTCCCGAAAATGCATTAGGCTGAGAAATTATCGGATAGGAACGTATTTGGATATTCAAACCGCCGTGCGTAATGGAAACCGGCTGAATTCTTACATTACTGCCAGCCACGACAGTACCGGTTCTTTCATTGAGGACTACGCGGGCAACTTCATCGACTTCCACATTAATGTTTTCAAGCTCGGCAAGAAATCCGATTAAATTATCCTGGCGCTCCTGCGGCACTGAAACCCTCACTTCGGCAGCGTCGAGCGCTTTGGCAATATTGCCGCCGAACGTTGTATTTATAGCATTGCTGATATTGTTTGCCGTTGTAATATCCGGTTCTTTCAGATAGACCGACACTTCCGATTCGTAAAATTCGGGAAAAGAGACGGCTTCTTTTAATCTTCCTCCGCGCGGCACTCTGCCGGCGAGGGAATGATTTTTCGAGATTCGATTGCCTGAAAAAGTATTTATATCGTAACCGCCTACCGAAATCGGGCCCTGGGCAAAACCGTAAACCCGTCCGCTCATTCCGGAGAGCGGCGTCATAAGCAAAGTGCCGCCCTGAAGACTTGTAGCGTCGCCTATCGACGAGACCGTTACGTCGAATTCAGCGCCGGGTTTTAAATTGGCGTTCAAAGTTGCCGTAACCATAACGGCGGCTACGTTTTTGGTTCTGATATCTTGCT
The DNA here is from genome assembly GCF_049325435.1 of Melioribacter sp. NCBI lineage: Bacteria > Pseudomonadati > Ignavibacteriota > Ignavibacteria > Ignavibacteriales > Melioribacteraceae > Melioribacter > Melioribacter sp. The sequence goes on from NZ_JBMOLD010000001.1 coordinate 189,685, forward strand.
GCGGAACCGTTATCCCGAATCGTTTTAGCATACTCGTTACCGACTGAATTGTAAAAGACGACCGGTAACTGTCGCCCGTTCCGGCCAAGCCTACAACCAATCCGTAACCGATAATCTGTTCAGCGTCATTTCCATTTAAATATGCAATATCCTTGATGCGTTGCGCATTCAAGGTCGTCATTAAAATCAGCAGTAATATTGTCGCCTTAAATTTCATTGATTCACCTTAAAATAACCAATGGAATAACTTGGTCAACCAACCCGGACTTTGCGAGCGGTCGATCATACCGCTGCCTTCGAAAGTAATTTCGGCTTCCGATATATTATACGAATAGACTGAATTGTCGGGCAGTATATCGCTCGGTCTTACTATTCCCTTAATTTTAATTATTTGTTCTTCGCCGTTGATTACAATTTTCCTGCTGCCGGTAATCAGCATATTCCCGTTGGCGTATACCGTGTCGACGAGGGCGCTTATTTTTGTTCTTACCAATCCGGTGGTTTTGGTCGAGCCAGCGCCTTCGAATGAATTTGTAGTGCCCAAACTCCCGTCGGCTTTCGGCAGCGGAGCGCTGTCCATATTGCCGGAGAAATTGCCTCCTATGCTACTCGTCCTGCCCGTTGTAGTTTCCGCATTGTTTGACGCCTGGGACGATTCCATTACAATAATCGTAATAGCGTCGCCGATTGCAACCGCTTTATTGTCCGCAAAGAGTGAATAGAGCGAATTCTGCCTCATATTCTGTCCGAATACGCCTGCAGTCATGATTATTAAAAACAGCGTTAAATTTTTCATTTTAGTCTTCCAATAAAACGTTTTGTTTGTCGATTATTCTTGCTTTGAATATTTTATTATCCGTCGTAATTACGCGTATTATTTCGCCGATCCTGCCTTCCTGACGAGCTGTGGCGTCGACCGAAATGTCCACGCTCCCCTTTATTACATGAAGAATAACTTTACTGTCGCGGAAAACGTCGGGTACGGGTTCAATTAATTCTTCCGTCAATACCGTGCCTTCGTTAATAACGGTTCTGCTCCTCTTACCCGCAATTTCTTCAGTTTCGAAGACGGGAGTTCCTTTAATTGAAGTTATTTCCGCTTCGATGGAATCGAACATGTCGCCGCTCAGCGCTTCCCCTCTTTCTATTTTCCTGTTTGCCTTAAGCACAGTTTTGTAAAGTTCAATTTCGATGGTTATAAACGAATTGTTGACATTGCTGTATGCATCGTAAACGTGAACCGGTAAAAATGCATACCTGTTGCTTATCCTCAATTGCCGTGTATCGTCGATTTCGATCCGGCTGTAATTGACTGGCAGACTGTTTACTTTAAACGTAAATCTGGAATAGTCCGACAATTTTTCGGATAAATAATTCTGTAATTTTGATTCGAATGAATCACCCGGAAATAATTGAAGCAATATTAAAACGAATATTGCCAACATTATCCTCTCTTCAGATTATTTGCCATAGTCATCATATCTTCAACCGTTTTAACGGTTTTGGAATTGATTTCGTAAGCCCGTTGAGCTGCAATCATTGCAATCATTTCTTCGACGATATCGACATTAGAAGTTTCGAGATATCCCTGATGAATTTCGCCGAATCCGTCTTCTCCCGGCGTTCCGAGTATCGGTTGACCGGAGGCAGGGGTCTCTCCGTACAAATTATCTCCCAGAGCGACCAAACCGCCGTTATTCATAAAACGGGCAATTTCGATACTGCCGAGAGCAACGCGCGAACCGTCGACCAATTCGGCTTCGACCGTTCCGTCTTTGGCAATCATAAGATTTACAACGTCGTTATTGATCGTAAAGCCGGGATCGAGTTCGTAACCGCTCGAAGTTACGATTCTGCCGTCGGCGTTCAGCTTAAACGAGCCGTCGCGAGTATAGGCGAATGTGCCGTCGCTTTTGCGCACCTGAAAAAATCCGTCGCCGTAAATTGCCAAATCCATCTGATTATTTGTGGCTACAAGGTCGCCTTGTTTGAAAATTTTCTGAGTGGACGCTGGCTTTACTCCGTTTCCCACCTGAACTTTATTATTCGTCGTTTCGTAAATTCCCGGCGTCGAACTCGTCAACGGATTTATGTTGACTTCCTGATACATCAAATCCTGGAAGTCCGCTCGGTTTTTCTTAAAACCGGTTGTGTTGATATTCGCTATATTGTTCGAAATGACTTCGATATTAATCTGTTGCGCATACATTCCGGATGCCGCAGTTCTCAAAGCTCTCGTTGGCATAGTCTACCTCGTTTATATTTTACCAATTTGATTTGCGTGATCGAGCGACTGATCAAGCGCGTTAATAATTTTTTGCGACGTTTCATAAGATTTGTTAAGCGCAATCATCGCTTCCATTTCCAGAATCGGATTAGTATTCGATTCTTCCAGATATCCCTGCGCCAGTTTGAAGTCGTCTTCGTTCAATTCCTTAAACGGCTGATTTCCCAACAAAAAATTCGAGGCGCCGATACGACTCAAACTTTCGGGAAATTCCACATCCACTACAAGGATAGTATCGATGAACTGATTTCCTACTCTGATTTCTCCGTTGTTGGAAATTTTGATTTCTGAGTCCTTGTTTCTGATCAATTCGCCCATATAAATTTCGCCGCTTTTACCCTGTACCTTATTCCCAGCCCCGTCCACAAGATATCCGTCGTCCGATAGACGGAATCTTCCGTCGCGAGTTAATTCGTACTGACCGTCGCTGTTTTTAATCATGAAAAATCCCCTTCCGGAAATTGCCACGTCGAGAGGATTGGATGTAAGAACGGTTTCGCCCTGCTGCATGCTCGTTAATTTTTTGAACTGAGCCTCTCCCGCTTCGTTAATGTATTCGGAAAAAGGTATTTCCCTTTTATATGCGGTGGTGTTAATATTTGCAATATTATTGGCAATAATGTCGATATTCTGAGACCTTTGCATCATTCCTCTTGCCACCGAATAAATACCTTTAATCATTGCGACTTCTCCCTTAGTTATGGAACTCGTAATATTTAAGTCTGGCAGCGAGCATCAATTCGCCCTGCGCCACTTTAAGTTCCTTAGCTTTTTTATTGATATTTTTGTCGTTCAGCTTATTGATTACGGGATTGCTCAATAATTCTTTTCTGAATTTACTTCTGCGGATATCCGTTGTCGGCTGCAATTTTTCTTCTCTCATCATGCCGATGTTAATTTTCAGTTTCTTCCTGGCTTTTTGCTGCGCTTTAAGAACGGCTCTTCGAATAAAGATAAGAGCGAACAAAAACGCCGAGAAGGAAATCAGCAGTTTTACGTTGAAAGGCAGATCCACAAACAATTGATAAACCGACTTTTTCTTTTTAATGACTACGGGCGCTTCGTTTTCATATTCGGGCGCCGTCTGAATAATATCGGGTTCTTTAATTGCCTTCTTTTCGTTTTTAATTTTAGCCATAAGAATTTGCTGCGCTACGAGTTCTCTTACATCTACGGAATCTTCGACCGGAATTTCATTTTCCGACCGCACCGACAAGCTGTCGGTCTGCGAAAAAGCCGGCATTCCGTATAAAAGAATCAGTATAGCCAAAAGCGTTCTCATTTTGTTAACTTCCTCTTTAATGGGAACAACAAATGAATTGAAGTGCCTTTAAGAGGCATTGAATCGTATTCGATTTTGCCGTCGCATTTTTTCATCAATTCGCCGACAATTTTAATTGTGAGATTCGATATATAATCGCTCGACTCTCCGAAATCTTCCCAATAATCGGTAACAAAGACGGAGAGAACTATAACTTCGTTTATATACTTGGTTTGAATAACGATACCGCTTCCCCGGTTCGATTTCTTCTTGATCATCGAAAAGATATTAGTAAGGATTTGTTTAATCTCCTTCGAATTTCCGAGCACCGGCGGAATATTGTCTTCCAGATCGAGCTCGCATTCGAGTTCCAGACTCTTGAGAGTCGCCGTTACAACGCCGTAAAATTCTTTGACAAGGTTATTAAGATCGCACGGCAGATTCTGCTTTCCGCCGTTTTGATTTACTTCGTTGAACTTGAAGAGCTTTTGCGACAGACCGCTCAGCCTGTCGACGCGTTCCCTTATTTTTTCGAATATTTCGGTATCCACGCCTGTATTGAGACTTTCGATATAATCGACATTGCTGAGAATAACCTGCAGCGAATTGAGCATATCGTGTATTATGCCTTCGGCAAATTCTCCGACAGCGTAAAGTTTGAAATCATTATTAAGTTTCGATTCGTAAGTTTGTAAATCGTCGTACAGTTTGTTTATTTTATTTTTCTGTTGTATCGATATTATCTGAGGTATTACCGCGCTCAAAAGAATATAAATCGCCTGATTTTCGAGCGAATCCTCGGAAATCTTATAGGCAGGACCCAAAAGCGATACCACGCCTATCGGATTTTTCTGATAATAAACGGGAAAAATCGTTTGATATAATTTCGAACCTTCGCCTGTAATCGAACTCAGATCAGGAATGAGCGTCGGCTTCTGTGTCTCGAAAATCCAGTCCAGTATGCCGTTTTTGAATGCCTTGTTCACCAGATTATTCTGGAGCGCGGAAGATTTCGAACTGACCGATTTCAAGACCGTTCGCGAGTCGTCGAACAGGAACAAATCGACTTCTTTTGAAGAAATTATCATTTTGACGTGATGGCTGAACAGAAAGTGGATATCGTCGATATTTTTAAGACCCGCAAATTTTTTCTGAAAAGTATATAACGACTGGACGATGTAATTATACTTTTCGAACAGATTATTTCTCGAACGATGAGTTTCGATATTAATCAGTTGAAAATCCCCGGAGGAATTTCCTTTCGTATAGTACTGAAGCGATTTCGAAAACGATTCGAACCGCGCGGTATTGTCTTTAATTACTCTCAAAGCAGGTTCCTCAGTGAATCTATTTGTGATGAAATTGGTTCTCTGTAGCTTTCTATAAATTCTTCAATTTCATTTATATCCTTGAACTGCAGAATTGTAGCCGCTTCGGGACTGAGTTCAAGATCGTTATCCCAATCGAATTTGCCGATATCGAGCTTTTGAGTCATGTAATCGCTCAGATGAATTATCGACGACAGAATTTTCGTATTCGTCGATTGATTGGGATTGTGATGGAATCTTACCATATCGCAGATATGCTCGGGAATATTCCAATTGCGCAGAAGGCTGTAACCGACCATTTGATGGTCCATACCGAGTTGCTGATTTTCGGCTTCGGAGTATTTAGAACCTTTTTCCACGCTTTCTTTAATTTTAACGAAATCCGAATGCATATAGCGATGGATTACCGAGATGCCCAGATCGTGAAGAAGAGCGCCGATAAAGACGTCGTTGCTTTCACGAATGTTCATATCGTCGGCAATCTTTTTTGCCGTAGTGGCAGTTATATACGAATGGAGCCAGAAATCTTTCTGGTTCATGTATTCATCGCTTTTGTTTTTCATCGTTTCCATCAGCGAAAGCGCCATCACTATGTTTCTGATTTCGTTGAAACCCAGAATCATGATGGCGTACTCGATGGACGAAACCCTTTTGGCAAGTCCGTAAAACGGCGAGTTGGCTATCGTTAAAATTTTGACCACTATACTCTGGTCTTTTGCAATAGCTTTAGCCAGTTTTTGGGGACTTGTATTCAGGTCTTTTAATAATTCAAGAACTTCCGAAAGAATTTTAGGCACCGGCGAGAGCGTAGTAACTCTTTTCAGTACCAGTTGTGTACGTTCCCTCTTTTGCGCCTGATCGAATACTATTGTGTTCATTGCTCTTATCTGTTTAGTGATTCAAAATGTTGATTAAATAAAGGTTGATAGCTTTCCATAAATTGTTCCAGATATTCCATATTTCCGAATTGAAGAATTTCGAGAATATTTTCGTCCAGGGGCATATTGTCGTCGCACATAAAAGCCCCGATTTCGAATTTCTGCGTCATATAATCGGTCAAATGGACCAGCGAAGTGAGAACAGGATTGTACTCAGACTCCGAGGGCGTATGATGGTTTACGACGGCATCGATTATATTCCTCGGGAAATTCCATTTTTCCAGCAGGAACTCGGCAATGTGGCTGTGCGTGTATCCGAGCACTTTATTTTCCGCTTCCAGAAAACTTAAGCCCTGGTTTTCTACCAATTCCATTATCTGTTTGTAATCGTAATTCATATATTTATAAAGAATAACGAGCCCGAGATCGTGCAACAATCCGACGGTAAAAACTTCGCCCGATTTCGGATATCGTAAATCGTCGGCAATTCTTTTGGCGCCCGTAGCGGTCAGTATTGAATGACGCCAGTAGTCCTGGTGATTCCAATCCTTGGCGTTTCTTACTTTGAACGTATCGAGAAGCGAGAGAGCCAGAAGAATGTTTTTGATGTGATCGAAACCGATAATGACTACCGCAAATTCTATAGTGGATACTCTGCGGGGCAATCCGTAGAGAGGCGAATTTGCAACCGCCAAAATTTTCGCGGCAAGCGCCTGATCCCTCGATATAACCCTGCAAAGATCCGACGCGCTTGTCATTTCATTATCGAGCATATTGGAAACTTCTGCAATAACCTGCGGAACAGCCGGTATGTTTCCTATTCCCGAAAGCTGCTTCCGTATCTTTTCCTTGATTTCGGATGTTCCCTGTTCAACCATTTTTTTCAGTAAGTTTTTGTTTGAGTATTTTCATTATTTTGGAATGCAATTGAGATACGCGCGATACCGTAATATTGAGTACCTTTGCAATCTCCTGGTAATTGAGTTCTTCGTAATAATAGAGAGTAATAATCATTCGATCGCGGTCGCTCAATTGTTTTATCATTTCGACCAGTCTTTCTTTCATCTCGTTCTTTTCGAGAATCTGCAGAGGCTCATCGCTGTCGTCGGCCATCATTTCATACATTTGCATACCTTCTTCTTCGATATAATTGCTGTTGAGCGAAACCGTTCCGCTGCTGCTTGTGGTGACCGGCTCGGGCTCGCCGATCATTTCGTATTTATGGCTGTATTTTCGAATTTCGTCGTAAATTTTGCCGCGTATTCTTTGAATTGCATAAGTTTCGAACTTTGTCCCGTAATCCGGGTCAAAACGGTCGATGGCTTCGCTCAAGCCTTCGATACCGAATTGGAAAAAATCTCTTCTGTCGAATAATTCGCTTTGATTGAGATTAGTCTTGTGGATTACATAATGGACAAGATTGATGTAATTGAGAATAATCTTCTTCTTCAATTCAGGCGAAGGATGCGCCTTGAAGGTTTCCCATAAATATTCGTTTTTATTCATTACTGTCTTTTCCCGATGGTTCTTCTTTTATTTTTTCCAACGAATTGCGATTGATGGCTTTAATTAAACTGATAGTGACGAAGCTCAACATTATCGTCAAAAGGAGAAATATCGAAAGGGAATTCAGTATTACCCGCGTAACGTCGAGTCCTTTTTGAACAAAATAAATTACGGAGAAGAAGAAAACGAGTAATCCGAATTGCATTATTATTTTGTTCATCATCTCTCCTATTCTTTTGAATAAGAGAGATGCAAAGACTATACCATTAGAAAAACTTGATTTTCAGGCTGAATTTAGGATTTTTGGTTAAGAAGCTGGCTATTATTAGCCATCTGTGCAATATTCAGGAAGCGTCTTGCAAGGTCGTCTATCTGAAGGGCTGCCATCGAATTCGGATAGTGTTCAACCAGCAGTTCCTGGTTCGTAATCGATTTATATGCCGTTCTGTCGTGCCCGATAACGCCAAGGAGTATAATTTCTTTATTGAGGAAATGCCGAACGGCGGTGCTCAAATTCTGGAATGCCTGCTCGCCCTCTTCTTTGTCGTCCGCTTTATTGATAATTATAATGTTTTCGGGCATGTTCATGTAACGTTTATCGATACTTTGTTCGGTAATCAGTTTTATCAGTACGTATGCGTCCATGATCGCAGTCGGTTCCGGCGACGCAACGATTAAATTCAAATCCGACCGGCTGATTTGATACATCGTATTCGAGTCGGCTCCCGCAGCCGAGTCAATAAAAACAAAGTCGTAATTTCGCGAGGCTTTTTCGAGATGGATAAAGAAATATTCGATAAGATCGTTTGTAATTTTGGGAAAATTGTTGCTGCCGGAATCGCCGAAAATCAAATGCAGATTATCGTTATATCTGTAGATCAGTTCGTCGAAAGTTACTTTTTGATTGAAAAAATCGGAGAGCGGTTCTTTAACGGTTTCATTCAACAGCAAATGTAAATTCGATAAATTGAAATCAAAATCGATTACAAGAACTTTTTTATTGAGTCGCGCAAGTTTATATGCAAGATTCAGCGAAACAAACGACTTGCCGGTTCCGCCTTTGCCGGAACATACCGAGACTACAAGAGCGGTCTTCCCCTCCCTGTTATTTTGAAGGCGTCGTAATTCCAGCAGACGTTTTACCTGATCGTTCATCAGTAGAGTTTCCCTTTATAAATTACGTTTGCAAGATATTCGGGGTTGACCGATAAAATATCGTCGGGTATAACCTGACCGTTCGTAAGGAACATTACGGGCAGATTGAATTTATTCGCCAGATTGAAAATATTGCCGTAAGTAACGGCTTCGTCGGCTTTCGAAAAGATCACCGAACCGTAATCGAGAACTTTGAATCTCTCGGCCACGTCGGAGAGCGTACGCATAGAACTTGTGGCGCTAACGACCAAAATCGTTTCGTCCACTTCCGCGGCGTCGAGATATTCTTTAATCTTATTCAAATTCTCCCTGTTTTTCTGGCTTCTGCCGACAGTGTCGATGAAAATCAGGTCTTTATCTTTGAATTTTTTAATCAGCTTCGGCATGTCGGAGGGTTCGTATGCCACGCTCATTTCAATGTCGCTTATTTCAGAAAATATCCGCAATTGATCTATAGCTCCCAAACGATATGTATCGATCGAAATCAGTCCTACTTTAAGTTTATGAATAATCTTCGATATAACGGCCAACTTGGCTATACAGGTAGTTTTACCTACCCCGGTCGGTCCTACCAGAGCCACTTTAGTATTGCGGTTCTTTTTTACTTTGAATTCTTTTGTAGGAATCATCGAAGCCATTCCGGCAATCAGATAATTTTCCAGATTCGCTTCGCCGAGCAGACCGTCGTAATTCTTCAATTGTTCAACCAATTCTTTAGCCAGCTGGCGATTAATTTCCAGGTCGAGTAATTTTTCCAGGTATTCGTCCAATTGTGTCTTTGTAAGTTTTCTTGTTTCGGTAACCACATCTTCCGCGGCAACTTTTTTATTTTCTTTGGATTCAAATATTTTTTGCGTAAGCCTGGACAATTCAACATCGATATCGACATTTTCAATTACCGGTTCGTCGTCAAACGACGGAGTTTTCTTGATTTCTTCGTCCACTCCCGCGGTAATTTCAAACATTTTCCTGAAATTGAATCTTCTGTCGTTTTCGATTACCCTTGTGCCCAGAATAATGGCATCGCCGCCGAGTTCGTTTTTCATCTGTTCTTTGGCTTCGCGTAATGTAGGCGCGACGAATTTCTTAATTTGCATTACCCACCTCTACTTTTCCGATAAATTCGATTTCTACGTTTGACGGCAATTCGCTATACGAAAGCAATGCAAGGTCGGGAAAACTCGAATTGACCAGACGGTAAAAATAGGGTCTGATTGCCGCCGAAGTAATAATAATTGGAGGATATCCCATGTTGTTGAATTTTTCTATTTCCTGTTGAATTCTGATATTGAGTTCGCGCAATACTTCAGTTGAAAGACCGAGCGTTATCATACTGTCTTTTTGAGCCTGGAGCGATTTAGTAATCATGGTTTCCAGATTTTCGCCCAATGCTGCGGCGTGGATTATTCCGTTCGAGTCTTTGTACAAATTGGCTATTGTATCGCCGATTGTGTGTCGCACATATTCGGTCAATACGTCGATATTCTTTGTGGTTTTGGAATAATCGATTAACGCTTCGAGAATTCTCACAAAGTCCTTAATCGGGATTCCTTCTTTCAAAAGATTTTGAAGCACTTTTTGAATCATGCCTAGATTGAGGATGTCCGGATTGATATCTTCGACAACCGCCGGGTATTCTTTCTTCAAATTTTCGAGCAATTGTTTTACTTCCTGGCGCGAAAGTATTTTGTCGAAATTCCGTTTGAGCGATTCCTGCAAATGCGTAGCAAGAACGGAGATTGCATCGACAACAGTATATCCGAGCATTTCCGCTTTTTCTTTTTCTTCGTGAGTTATCCAGTAACTCGGCAGACCGAACGCGGGGTCGTTTGTCGGAATTCCCGATAATTCTTCTTCGGTAACGCCGGGGTTCATCGCCAGGTATCTGTCGGGGTACAATTCAAAGCTTGCGACTACGTTCCCTTTAATTTTGATTACATATTCATTCGGCGAAAGCTGCAGATTGTCTCTAACGCGAACGGGCGGTATCAATACTCCGTATTCAAGGGCTATTACCTTTCTTGTAGAAGATATTTTCTGGAATAAATTACCGCCCTGTTTTTCGTCGACTAAACTAATTAAACCGTAGCCGATTTCAACTTCTATCGGGTCGACCTGCAGATATTGTTCAACTTTTTCTTCAGCCGGTTTCGATTCTTCGTCTTTCGGTTCTTCTCCTTCGGCTTCTTCAATTACCGCTTCGGACGTAACCCCTTTTTTGTTCATATAAGATGATGTTCCGAGCACACTGCTTAAGATCAGAAAAGGAATCGTAGGCATACCGGGTATGAATGCAAAGAGGAACACGGCTCCCGATACCGTAGCCAACACTCTCGGATTGGAGAACAATTGGCTTTTCATCTGAAAATCGAGAGCGGTGCCGGATGCGCTTCTGGTAACGACCAAACCGGCCGCGGTGGAAATCAAAAGCGCGGGAATTTGAGAAACGAGTCCGTCGCCGATTGTTAAAATAGTATAAGTTTGGACGGCGTCCTGAAACGACATACCTTTTTGAGCTACTCCGATAATAAAACCGCCGACGATATTAATCGCATTGATAATAAGTCCCGCAATGGCGTCCCCTTTTACGAATTTGCTCGCGCCGTCCATAGCGCCGTAAAATTCGGCTTCTCTTTCTATATGGGCTCTTCTTTTTCTTGCTTCGGCTTCGGTTATTAAACCTGTATTCAAATCCGCATCTATGGCCATTTGTTTACCCGGCATAGCGTCCAGCGTAAATCGCGCAGCCACTTCCGAAATTCTGCCGGAGCCTTTCACGATTACTATAAACTGAATTACAACAAGAATAATAAACACTATAAAACCGACCACATAATTGCCGCCGACCACAAACGAACCGAACGATTCGATAACCTGACCGGCAAAACCGTCAATTAATATCAGACGCGTAGACGATATATTCAATGCCAGACGATACAAAGTAAGCACGAGCAGAAGTCCCGGAAACACAGAAATATCGAGCGGAGATTGTATGTATAACGATACAATTAACACGAGTAGAGCAAGAGTAATATTTAACGAAAGGAGAAAATCGAGAAACGACGCCGGCAAAGGAATCAACATTAAACCGAGCATCAGTATCAATCCGAATGCCAGTAAAATATCGCTATTTTTCCCGAACAGTTTCATATCAGATTATGCTCTTCTGTTTTTTAAGTTTTTTCATCTGATAAATATAAGCCAGAATTTGAGCTACGGCTTTGAATAAGTTAGCCGGAATTTCATCCCCAATTTCGCACGTTTTGTACAAAGCCCTTGCAAGTTCAACGTCTTCGTACATCGGCACGTTATTTTCGGCTGCAATTTTTTTGATTTGCTGCGCCACCAAATCCAAACCTTTGGCTACAACCTTAGGCGCGCTGTCTTTACCCATTTCGTATTTGAGCGCAACGGCGACGTGAGTCGGGTTGGTAATTACCACGTCGGCTTTGGGAACTTCATGCATCATTCTGCGACGAGCCGCCATCATCATTTCTTTCTTAATTCTTCCCTTTACTACCGGGTCGCCTTCCGTCTGCTTTAATTCTTCTTTAACCTCTTCCTTGGTCATCATCATATCTTTTCTGAATTTATAGCGCTGAAAAATATAATCGACCGCCGCGATCACAACGAAAAAGAGTACGATTTTCCATATCAGCGAAAAAGAAGAATCGAGCATAAATTCGACCGTATCTTCAATGCTCAGGTCAATTAACTGTATGCTCTTTCTAATAAGCTCGGAAATAATGAAATAAGTAAAAATGCTGATGATAACGAGCTTGAGCAGCGATTTACCCAATTCGACAAACGAACGCGTCGAAAACAATATTCTTTTTATCCCTTTAAAAGGATTGAATTTGTCGAGCGAAAACGAAATTGCCTCGGGCGTAATTCTGAATCCTACTTGCGACACATTACTGACTATCGAAGCTATGAATACGGCAATCAAAATCGGCATCATCAGCATCAAATAAAACACTCCCCATTTTAACGCATATGTCTGGAGAACCGTGTGGCTCATTTCCACTTGATTGAGTTTTGAAAATATATCCGTTGAAAATTCATAAAACTGTCCGCCGATGTAACTTCTAAATAAGAATACAATAATCAAACCGCTGCCGAAAATAGCGAGCGAATTAATTTCACTGCTTTTGGCGACCTGTCCTTTCTGACGAGCGTCTTCGAGCTTTTTCCCGGTCGGTTGTTCGGTCTTTTCCTGTCCTTCGAAATTCGGCATTTTTTATTGTCCCATTGCTCTTATTAAATCGAGTAGTCTGTACTCGTAACCTTCAAGTAAATTTTTTAATACATAAACGTAAAAAGGGATAAGCGATAAAATCATGAATATGCCCAATAATGTTTTGAGCGGCTGAGTAATGTATATAATTTGCATGTTCGGAATTACCCGCGCTATTATGCTTTCCGCAAGATGCACAAGGAAAAACGATACGATAATGGGCGAAGCAATTTTTATCGCAATTGTAAATACGAGGAAAGAATATTTAATCAACAAAGTATAAACCGGTTCGTTTATTACATATTTGCCCAGCGGCGCAACGCTAAACGAAGCTACCAATCCGCTGATTAAATAATGATGTCCGTTAATTAAGATGAAAATCATTATCGCCGCGTAGTATAAAAACTGACCGACGATATTCGTTTGAATTTCCTGAACGGGATTGAGCGCTTCTGCAAGCATGAGTCCCATATCGAATCCGATGTAGTGACCGGCATAAGATACAGCCCAGAATATGAAATTCATTGCGAAACCAAGTATCATACCCGTTAACAATTCTCTCACCGAATATAAAGCCAATGTTATCAGTCCCGACTGGTTTGTTAAATCGAGATCGATATTGACATTTGATTTATTCAATGTAAGGAAAACAATATAAGCTATTACAATTGCCAGAAATATTCTCGCCAAAACCGGAAAGCCTTTAAACGAAAGAACCGGAGCGGCGAATATTAATCCTCCTATTCTCATGAATACGAAAATGAATAAAATAAAATCCTTTATCAGAATATTCGTCGTCATATCACATTGAGAAACATTGTAAACATTTTATTTGTAAGCGAAATCATTTTATCGGCAATCCACGGCAGCAAAAAAATTATCACAAGCGCCGTAACGATTAACTTTGGCACAAAAGTAAGCGTCATTTCCTGCAAAGACGTTGCAGCCTGGAATATCGAAATTAAAATACCGACTACTAACGACGCTCCCAGAACGGGCAGCAAAATAATAAAAGCCGTATAAAAAGCTTCTTTCAATACTTCTATGATCAATTCTTCCGACATTAATGAAAGCTCCTTACCAGAGAACCGATAATCAAATTCCATCCGTCGACGAGTATGAATAATAATATTTTAAACGGCAGCGAAATCATCATAGGAGGCATCATCATCATACCCATCGACATCAGTATACTAGAGATGATCATATCGACCATCAGAAATGGAATGAAGAGGAAAAAGCCGATTATAAAACCAATTCTAAGTTCGCTCAGCACGAATGCCGGGATCAATACATAAGTAGGCACGTCGTTTCTGGTTTCGGGTCGGGGCAAATTGGAAAGTCCCACAAACAATTCCAGGTCTTCTTCCCTTGTATTCTTAAACATAAATTCTCTGATAGGTTCGATGCCTTTGTTGTAAGCTTCTTCGACCGTTATTTTGTTGTCCATCAGAGGAGATAAAGCTTCGTCGTTAACCCGGTTCCATGTTGGCGCCATAATAAAAAAGGTAATAAAAAGCGCAATTCCAGCCAGAAGTTGAGACGGAGGCATTTGCTGAGTGCCAAGCGCGCTTTTAAGAAAATGGAATACGATTATAATGCGCAAATACGCCGTTGTCATAATGACGATTGAAGGAGCAAGCGCCAGAATCGTCATCAACAATAAGATCTGCAGGGTTACGGAAACGTCTTCGCCCGAAGTTGCCGTACCGATTCCGAGATCAATTTTGGGAATAGGAATCGATGGCGATTGAGATTGCGCATAAAGAGAGGTAAAACCGCTTAGCAATATAATCCCGATTATAATCCACTTTTTCATCGCATTCCTAAATTCTGCTTGAGCAATTCATAAAAAGATTTTTTCTGATTATCGCCGTTCTGGGTTTCGTTATTGTCCGGCAGGTCTATACTGTCGAACTCTTTTATTAAAGTAATTCCCGCTTCGCTTACTCCGAGCAGCATAATTTTATCTTCAACGCGCACAACTGAAAGATATTTTTTGGGCATAATAAGCTGGTTGCTCAGAACCTCTATTTTCAAAGGCATGCGTCTGCCGCCTTTCATCGAAAACGTATAACGTTTTACGAAATAGAGAGTTATGCCCAGAATTATTATTACAAGAATAAGCGGCAAAAAAGCCTGTGTAATATCGAAGGCTGACATTAATAGATATCCTTTATTCTTTGAGCCGGGTCGACCAACGATGTTATTCTTATGCCGAAATGTTTATCGATTACCACGACTTCGCCTTCGGCTATTTTTTTATTATTGACGAAAACGTCCACCGGTTCGCTGGCTAATTTTTCCAGTTCTATAACGTAACCTCTTTCGAGCTCGAGAATATCTTTAATCTGCATTTGTGTTCTTCCCAATTCGATATAGACGTTCATCTGGAGGTCTTTCAACAGATTCAGTTTTTCGTCGGCTCCGCCCAGGGTACGGGTTGAGTCGTCGAATTCGTCGAACTGAGCCAGAGATGCAGTAAAGTTATCTTCCGGGTTTTCCATGTTTTCCATAGCGTCGGGATTGTTGATATTTTCACTCATAATTCCCTCTTTAGAGTTTTTTTTCGAATACTTTTTCAGTTATTTTTATTGCTTTGTGATTGTTCAGCACGCCGGCTCTGCCAAGGAACAACAAACGGTTGCCGGTTCTGATTTTGTGTTCTTCGTGAACTTTATTCTTCAGTTTGATAATATCCCCCACTTCAAGTTCCATAATTTCTTTTACCGTCAGTTTGGTTGTGCCGAATTCCACGCTAATAGGAACCGCAGTTTGCGCCAGATGTTTCGTGAGAACTTCTCTGGACGTTACGCCGAAATATTTGGTCGATTTAATGGACGATAACTTTTGGGTCGTCATTTTAGCCAGTATTGCGTCGAAA
Organism: Melioribacter sp.; assembly: GCF_049325435.1. Taxonomy (NCBI): domain Bacteria; kingdom Pseudomonadati; phylum Ignavibacteriota; class Ignavibacteria; order Ignavibacteriales; family Melioribacteraceae; genus Melioribacter; species Melioribacter sp. The sequence continues at coordinate 205,221 of NZ_JBMOLD010000001.1, forward strand.
GCAAAAGTGGCAAAACAGACGTTCATCATGTATGACTGGTCGCCCATAATTAATTCGAACGAAATAAGGAGAACGGATTCGCTTTGCGACGTAATCTGAGCAAAATCGATATCCGGCTCGAATTTTTCGATTTCGAATTCCAGGTCGTCGATAATTTGCCACGACTTTTTAAGGTCGTACATTATACGGTCTACTATAACCTGCAACACTCTTTGCTCGATCGGCGTGATGACCTTAACCTGTTTTGTCGTTAATCCGTTGCCTCCCAACAGTTTATCCACAAACAGGAACGCCAGATCATTATTAAGTTCAAGTATGCCTTTAATGTCGGTATTCTTTATATTAAAAGTATAGAGGCAGGCCGGATTTGAAACCGAAAGTACGTATTCCGAATAATAGATTTGGTCGATTGAAGCGACGTTAATGTTAACGGCAGTTTGGAGTTTGGTAACAAGAAACGATGTAAAACTTTCGCCGAAGTTATCGCAGATACTTCGAATAATGCGGAGTTGATGCTTGGAGATGCGATTCGGAAGACGGAAGTCAAAAAGCACCGCCTCCTTTTCTTTATCGCTCTGCTCTTCGTTTTTTTGCTCCTGCCCGCTTTTTATATTATCGAGCAGTTGATCGATTTCTTGTTGTGAGAGTATCTCTGCCATAATTATTGTAAAATATATTTACTGAAATAAATGTTATTGATTTTAATATCGGGCATCAATTGCTTGATCTGGTCGGATATTTGGATTTTTAATGAATCCCGGTAAAGAGCGTTGCTCAATTGAGTCATATCCTTGCTGCCCATAACCGAAATAATCGCGTCTTTTACCAATACTTCCTTTTCTTCGAGTTCCTTTTTATTTTGTTCGGTTGCGATATCGAACCCGATCGAAGCAAGCAAAAGGCGTTTGCCGTCCGTGCCGGCGGGGTTGATTATGAGGTCGTCTACAACATAAATGAATTTTCCGAATTCCACGCCTTCGCTTTCGGAGGCTGAAGAATCGCCCGATTGAGCGTGTTCTTCGGTTGGGAGTGCATAGTGGGATTGGATTTTGGGCAGCAAAATATTAGCGGTTATAAAATAAACCGCTACAAGTTGAACAATGAAAAGCGGCAATCCTATAACAAGGATTTTTGAACTGGAACCTTTTTGGGTTCCGGAAGTTTCAGACTGTTCTAAGATATTTTCGTTTTCCTGTGCCATAGTGACTAATAGTTTTCAATTAATATGCCACTCGTTAAAGCCTTAAAATTCATTACTAATCAAAAATTAAGAACAACGAAGTGGCTAATATTAGTCACCTGCACATTCTGCTACATCACGGAAATTTTTTAACGAAAAAAGACGGGATTGCCGTATTTAACGGCAATCCCTGAGACCTATTATCTGATAAGATTCGTGATTTCCTGGAGAAGATTATCGGCAGTGGTAATAACACGGGCATTTGCCTGGAAGCCGCGCTGCGAGATTATCATTTTTGTAAATTCTTCCGACAGATCGACGTTAGATTGTTCGAGAGCGCCGGACTGAATTGTAGTAACGGAATTTTCTCCGGGAGTGTCAATACGCGGGTCGCCGCTGTTAGCAGCCACATTGTACATATTATCTCCAACGCTCACAAGTGCGTTTAGATTCTTGAACGTAGCCACCATTATCTGAGCTAATGTTCTCGAATTTCCGTTGGAGAAAATACCGATAATATTTCCGTACTGGTCGATGTTGAGATTCGATAATGCAGCCGAAGCGGATCCGTTTTGCGAAAGAGCTGCAATTTGCGATGTAAGGTTAGTTTGAGTAACGCCTGCGGTGCCGCTTCCGAAGTCAATGTCGATAATCTGAGCTTCAGCGCCGCTTGCCGGCGTAAACGTTACTTTTGGAATCGGAGGAGACGACGTAACCTGGCTGCCGGCTTGCCAAACGCTCTGAATCTGCCCGTTCGGATCGAAATAAATTTCTCCGTAGGCATTAGGACTCAAAGAACCGCTGGTCGAGGGAAGAGAAACGCTCCAGCTCCAACGGTTATTATCAACGTGCTCGAATTTAACCGACAATGTATGCGGATTACCCAAAGAATCGAAAATTGTAACTGCGCCGAGAACGGGTTCGGGTACTTCCGCTTTGTCTATCCTGGTTACTACATTGCTGTCGGCTATTAAATTGCTTAAAGAAGAAAAGTTCAGTTTATAATCAATTTTTTCAGTTGCATCCTGGATAATTATTTGGTCGTTAGTACACACTCCTGTTAATGCATCGAAGGTAAGCGACTGATTGCCTGTAATCGGGGTTCCGAGAGGATTTCCCGCATCATCTCTTATTTCATAGTAATATGTCCAGTTGCCGCTTGTATCTTGTTCATACCGGTTCCATAACTGGTATTCTTTTCCGTCTTTATTATATATTTTGTTGATGTTAAACGATGAGGAAGATAAAGATATTTCATCGATGATAGTAGGACTGGCGCCCAAAGTTAACTCTGACATGTCTATGATAAAATTAAGGTCGGCGCCGTCAGTAATACTAACCACATCTGCGCCATCAAAATTCACTTGCGTCGGACCCTGTTCTGAGCCTCCATCAATTTTATAATACAATTGCCAATTTGAACCGTCATATTCAAATCGATAATCAAAGGTATATGAATTATTCTGGTTGTCATAAACTGTTTTTTGTTGAAAATCCGTGTTAGCAGGCCCGGGATAGAGAGTAGAACTGCTATCAATATTCCCTTTTAATTTTAGTGTAGTTGTAGGTGTCGTTGTTGCTGGAACTGGGAAATATTGCGTGCCAGAAGGGGTTTCTTTTTTAAGGTTGCCTACTAATTCTACAATGTCTGTCCTTATGGTAGTAGAACTGCTTTGCAAGTTACCGCCCCAAGAAACTTCAGTTGTTTTTACAGCGGGAAGTCGCAGATTTTTGTCAATCACTATATCCTGCAATGTTGTGCCGGCGGGTATTTCTCCCAAGCCGTTGGCAATCTTGCCCTGAACTACGGCTCCGTTTTGAGGATTGACCAGTTTACCGTCGGCGTCGAAAATAAACGCTCCGGCTCTGGAATAAAATTGCTGCCCATTGCTTTTCAGGATAAATAGCCCTTGTCCCTGGAGAGCAAGGTCGGTCGTAATTCCCGTTCTTTCGAATGTGCCTTGATTCCAATTACGGTCGATCGAATTGATTTTCATGCCGAGACCGATCTGGAACGAATTCGTGCCGCCTGAAGTGCTGGTTGGATTAGTACCTGATTTAACAAATTGATTGAAAGTATCGCTGAATGTAACGCGCGAGCCTTTAAAGCCGATTGTGTTAACATTCGAGATATTATTACCGATTACATCCATCATCGATTGGTGATTGCGCAGACCGGAAACGCCTGCAAAGAGAGAATTAAGAAGTGCCATTTTAACCTCCTTGGACTTTTATAATTAATTATTTTTCAGTTGACCCGGCTTCAGTCAGTCCGCCGGATCCGGAGCGTCCTCGGAAGGTCCCGCTCCGAAATATTATTTTTTAAGCAAAAACTACGCTGTCGATATTCGTAAATACATTTTCTTCAGCGTTTTCGACCTCGATTGCCGTAACAACAGTACGGTTCGGAATATTTACAATAAAAGCCGCTTTGCGCTCGTTTGACGATAAGTCCATCAAAATTAACGAATCGCGGGCGCCTTTCGACTCTGCTTTTTCAACCGCATTCTGAATTTTTGTTAAATCTTCCTCGCCCAACTGTATATTCCTCGATTCGAGGCGCTTCAGGGCGTGATTGGAAAATTTAACCTTTTCGAGTTCCTGCTGAAAAATCGAATCGAACGAGGCTTTAACAGGATCACGGCTGTTCCTGACCGCAGTGTTGTTCCCGACTATCGGAACAAAAGGAACAGAAACACCGTTAATTTCTGCCATTAACTATCACCTCCTTTTTTGTTTATTATTTCGAGAATATCTCCTGACGAGTATTCCACTCCGTTAATTATTAATAATGTGCCTGATTCGGTATATTTTACTCCGTCTATCGGACCGGATTTATACTGGGTTACTTCTACTTCTTCGTTATTGTAATTGTATGCGTTCACTTCAAAAGTATAATCTCCGTCAGTTACCCGGTTGCCGTTGCCGTCTATAAAATCCCAGTCGACATAATTACTGCCTTTTTTATTCGGAGCTTCAATTGTTTTAACGAGCGTACCGTATTGGTTATAAATATTAATTTTTACAGATTTTACCCCGTCCGGAATATCGTATCCTAGTGTAACCGAATCCTGACCTGCGACTTTAATCGAATCTCCTCCTATTTTTACTTCCTTCCCGATTAAATTTGCCAGCATTGTATTGTTTATCGACTGAGTCAACATATAATTGGCGTCTACGCTCTGTTTCAGGTAATTGTTAAGATTTGTAATTTGCTCTAGCGAGCTGAACTGCGCCAATTGCGATGCATATTCGGTGCCGTCCATGGGATTAAGCGGGTCCTGATTTTTTAATTGCGCAATCATAAGTTTCAAAAAATCGTCCTTGCCCAGCGCGCTTTTATTTGCCGATACATTGGCGTTTGTATTAACGCTTCCGCTTGAATTCACATCTGTTACCATTTTCTTTCTCCTATACTAAAAAATCGTATGTGTTGTAACCCATCATCTTCTTTACTTCGGGAACGTCTTCGGTTTTAACGTCTGCAATCTTCCCATGGAATTTTCTTTTTGGATTTACGTATTTTGTATTTTTTTGCTCGTTATTATTCAATCCGACATTAATGCTGTTCACCTGTACGCCGTTATTTTGCAAATTGTTTTTCAACTGATCGAGATTCGACTGCACAAATTGCTTAATCTGCTCGTTCTCGACTTCGATATGAGCGTGTAATTTATTATTTACGTAGTCGATTGATACGGTTAATTTCCCGAGCGATTCGGGCTCGAGTTTGAAACTCAGATGCTGTTTTGTGCCGTCTACGCTTTTTACTATTTCCGAAATTACTTCCGCAGCCTTAACGATTTTGAAAGCTTCTTTCAAATTTTCGTTTTTGACGCTGCCGTTTTCAATCTTCGGTTGATTGTCGCCTGCGTTAACTCTTTCGACCTGGTTATCGGTTTTATGAATCAAATTGTCGTGCTGCTTATTCAATTCTTTAGCGAATTGATCGTTCAGAGGTTGTTTTCTGTCGGTTTCTTTTTGTTCTTTTACCGCGGTTTCTTTTGTTTCGACATTTTGTTCTTTTTGCCGATCGAATTCTTTTTCGTCCTTGCTTAAATTAGTCTCCTTTTTCACTGCATTCGCTTCTTCTGCGTTAATGTTGGAAGAAGAATTCGATTCCGTCTTCGTTTCTATTTTGTTTTCATTGCCGATTTTTACTTGAGGCGACGCCTCCGGCTTATCGATTTGAATTTTTTGTTCAACGGGCTTATCAGGGTTTTCAGAGTTAATCCGGGCGTCCGTTTTATTCGATTCGACTTTTATTTCCGGAATATTTTTCTTAACGCCGTCGTTATCAGTCAAGCTTTCTTTTAAATTTTCGGATAATTTTATTTTTGCGGTCGATTCTTTTTTGACGACAGGCGGATTAAATTCGGCAATTGTTTTGTTTTCTTCCGAAGTTATGATTTTTGAATAGACTTTGCCGGTCGAATCGATTTTTCGTTCTTTCGAATTGAGAACTTCCTGGATTTTATGAAATTCTTCTTTTGTCAATTCCGTATCGAGGTCCTTCAGATTCAATTTCGAAAGGTCTATTCCTTGAATTTCCGTTTTTTGAGTTTTCTGCTCGTCGTTATTTTTAGCTACCGGTTTAATTTCTCCGGCTATTTTATCCGAATTATTATCGGTTTTATAAATGTTTTCCGAACTTTCGTTTAAGGACGTATTCTTATTCGTAAGTATTTCGCGGTTATTAATTTCCGGTTCCCTTATCTGCCCGGTATTGATATCGAATATTTTTTGTTCGCCTTTATGAATATGTACGATTTCTATTTTATAATATTCCGCGCCGACTTTTTCGAGTTCGCTGAACCCGGCTATGTTCAGCAACAGATTCTGAGACAACGCCAATTTCTCGGAATTCGTTTCGCTACCGTCTGCGCCGGCGGTATTATCTCTTTTTTGTTCGGGTTTGTCGCCTTTATCGTATAATTGACTGATGGCAACCGTCAATTTTTCACCGTTTGTCGTAAAATTGAATTTAACCGACTCTTTATTCGACATAACGGAGAATAATTTTTTTATATCGAGCAATTGCTTGTTCGAATCGTCTTCTGTCGGCAGTGAGTTTTTGAAATCATTCAAATAGAACAGAGCGCCACCCGGCTCGCTCTTTGTTTGAGGGGATTCCGATTCCGAAATAATATTGTTTATGCTTCCGAGAAAAGCGAGAAGATTATCGGGAGTAAGCACGAAAATTTTCGAAGAGATCTTTGCATCTTCGATATTGACGGAGTTTGAATTCGAAACAATGGATAATTCTTCGAGATTATTAAGGCTGTTCTGGAATCCATCGATAATTTTGGTGTCGGTTTTGGTAACAATAAAATCTTTCAATCCTTCCAGGTTCACAAGCAGATCGTTGCCCAGTTTGGAATTTGCTACGTTTAACTCTTCTTCATAAACTTTTATGATATCCGCAAACAGATAATTTTTAGTTCCCTGACCCGCAGACGTTTTGCCGCTCTGTTGAAGAGCGCCGAGTCCGAGACCGCTTAAATTATTATCAATAAATAACGGATTGAAGTTCATCATTGTAAACTAATTATTCTGTTTGCGATTTCAGGATTTAATTCTGCTATTATTTCCGCCGCTTTCTTCTTTTTCATAGAAAATATTATGTCTCTCGCTATATTATCGGAATAATTCTGAATTATTTTAGCGGCTTTTTTTGTATCCATCGCTTCGTACAGTTTTACCGTATTTTTAATCCACTCGCGGTACTTTTGTTCTTCTTCCGGAGGAGTTGCATTTTCCTGATTATCCGCTTTTTTTTGACTTTCTAATAGCTTTTCCTTTTCGTTTTGCAGCCTGCGTATTTCCGCAAGGAGCGTGTTAATGCTGTCAATCAACGAAGAAGAATCTTTAAGACTGACAGTCATCGTATCGTACGCGCCGTTATCGGAGAAATCATAAGACTTTTTTACTTCTTTTTTATCGCTGCGTCTATTAAATTTTTCTTTATCCTTTGCGTCGGCATTTTGAGCCATTTTAGCTTTTTGCGCTTCGATTTCCGATACCGGAGTAAAGTCGAAGTCGAATATATTTCTGTATGTTGTAGCGCCGTATATCATTACTACGGTAACCACAATAAAGGCCAGTATAAATGATATTATTACTTTTCCGTTCACTTTTATTTCCTGTTAAAATTATTTATCGCTATTTCATCGAGTTGTTTCAGTTCTGTTCTGTTGGATTCCACGATATACTCTTCGTACTTTTTTTCTTTCAATTTTTCGAGGATTCTTCTTTCCTTCGTTCTTTCTTTTAATTCTTCCTGTTTCATTTTCTTTTTATTCATTAAATCCAGAATTTTACGCTCCGCTTCTTCGATTTCTTTTTCGATCAAATTGCAATGCGCCTTAACGCTTTTATATTCGAGCGCCTTTATTTTTCCTTTCGAAGCCGTTTCGTTCAAATCTTTTAATTTTTTAATCAAATTTTTTTTCAACTCTTCCGCTTTATTAATTTCAAAATTAATTTCGGCTATCTCTTTTAAAACTTTTTTTTCGAGAATATTTTTAATGCGTAAAATCGACTCGAATTTGTATTTAAATTCAGACATTCATCTTTCCTAATTATAATCGATCAATTGGCGTAACTTTTCAATAGTATCGGGATAATTTGCTTTTTCGAAAATCCCCTGTTTCAGGAAGCCGTTCAACGCCTCGATTTTGCTTATTGCAAGGTCTATTTTAGGATTACTTCCTCTTGCGTATGCGCCGATATTAATAAGGTCCTCGGCTTCGCGATAAGTCGCCAGCAGTTCGTTGAAAGACATTACTTTTTTATAATGTTCCGAATCGATAATATCCGGCATAACCCTGCTTACGCTCTGAAGAGTATCGATAGCAGGATAATGTCCTTTATTAGCTAATTTTCTGGAGAGTACTATATGTCCGTCGAGTATCGAGCGAACGGCGTCGGCAATCGGCTCGACCATATCGTCTCCGTCGACCAAGACCGTATAAATTCCGGTAATCGAACCTTTTTCCGAATTGCCGGCTCTTTCGAGCAATTTAGGCAATAGCGCAAAGACCGACGGCGTATATCCTTTTGTTGTCGGGGGCTCGCCGATTGTCAGTCCTACTTCTCTTTGAGCCATGGCAAAACGAGTAACCGAATCCATCATCAGCATTACATTGAGTCCCTGGTCTCTGAAATACTCTGCAATCGTAGTGCCCACGTAGGCGCCTTTCATTCTGATCAAAGGCGATTTATCGCTTGTGGCAACGACAACGACGGAACGTTTCAATCCTTCTTCGCCCAGGTCTCTTTCGATAAATTCTCTTACTTCCCTGCCCCGTTCGCCGATTAATGTTATTACGTTTATGTCTGCGCTTGTATTCCGCGCGATCATACCTAAAGTAACGCTTTTGCCGACTCCGCTGCCGGCAAAGATTCCCATTCTTTGTCCTTTGCCTATTGTCAGCAAACCGTCGATAGCGCGTATTCCGGTTTGCAGAGGGGTTGTTATTCTTTTTCTTGCAAGCGGATTCGGAGCTTCCCTGTGAGCTTCACGGAAAGCCGTATAGTTTATTTCGCCTTTACCGTCAATTGGATTTCCCAGTCCGTCTATAACTCTGCCGAGCAGTTCATGACCGACTCCCACATAAAAGCCTCTCCCTGTCGCTTTAATCTCGCACGCCGGCGAAATTGCATGCACTTCGCCCAGCGCAATCGACAGCACTTTTCCATCCTTAAATCCTACCACTTCCGATTTGCATATTTCATTGCCATCCTTGTCGACAATGCTGCATACTTCTCCCATAACGGCATTAGGACCGACGGAAACAATTATTAAACCGACCACGTCCACAACCCGTCCGTTAACCTTCAGCGGGTCAGTTTTTTCTATTACACGACGATAATTGTCTACTATGTTTTCCAGTTCGATCATTGGTTTTTCTTATTAATCGATTCTTCCAGTTTCAGTCTAATTTCCTCGAGTTGACTCGAAATTCGCGCGTCCACATTTCCTATTTCCGTTTCCACCAGGCATCCGCCTTTTTCAATTCTTTCGTCCGCTTCGAATTTTATTTTATTGAAAGAACTGTTGTTCAGTAAACTTTTGCTGAATTCGTTAAGCTCGTCCTTATCCTCAGGATTAAGTTTAATAATAACTTCGTTGGCGCCGATAATTTTGGAAATTGCGTTTTTGAGATTATCGTTTATCAAAGATTCGGTTTCAACTTCGCGTCGTACAATTTTCCGCGCAATTTCAACCGCTGTATTCACCACCAGCAATTCGAAAGCCGTTTCATATTCTTCCATTTTTTGTTCGTATGCGGTAAGCACATGATAAATTTCTTCGTACTTTTGGAAGAGTTTTTCGGAATAATCTTTTTCGATTTCCATGCGCGCTTTTTTACGTCCTTCTTCAAAGCCTTTGTTATAAGCTTCTTCGATCCTTTGCCGACCGGTTTCGAAGGTATTTACTTCTTCGACCACCTGAGTTTTTGAAGAAACTTTAACGGTCGGTTTGGCTTTGCCGGCATTAATTTTAAGGACGTTAGACATAAACTTCCTCCGGACCGCCTCTCATATTCAACGATATTTCTCCGGCTTCTTCCAGATTCTTAATAATATCGATAATTCTGCCCTGAGCCGTTTCTACTTCTTTCAATTTTACTTTGCCCATATACTGGAGCTCTTCTTTCAGCAGGTCTGCCGCGCGTTCCGACATGTTTCTGAATATTTTTTCTTTCAGCCGTTCGTCTGCAATTTTGAGCGACAGAGCCAGATCCTTACGGTCGACCTCGCGTAATATTTTCTGCAGGTCTTTATCCGATATATTGATAATTTCGTCGAAGATGAACATCAGTCTTTTTACTTCGTAAGCGGTTTCCGGGTCGATTTCCTCCATTTTATTAAGTATATCCTTTGTAAGAGTGACGTTCAATCTGTTTAAAATGCCCGCCAAACATTTCGCGCCGCCAAGTTTTCCGACCGATTGGCTCATCGATAGTCCCGCGATTTCATCGACTACATGTTCTATCTGTTTGAGCGTTTGCGGAGCGATTTTACCCAACGTGGCAATGCGATGAGCCACGTCGATTCTGAGGTCTTCGGGCAATTCTTTCAGCGCCGCCGCCGTTTGATCGGGACTTAACTGCGATAGAATCAGAGCCATGGTTTGCGGATGTTCTTTACTCAGGAAGTTGATTAGTTGAGTCGGCTCGGCTTTTTTAAGAACGTCGAACCCTTTTAAGGTAGTAAGTCTTTTGACTTTTTCGATAATTTCAACCGCTTTAGGAGCTCCGAAAGTTTTTTCGAGCACGGCCTGCGCATAGTCCAAACCGCCTTCTAGCACGTATTCGCGCGCCGTTACCATGCCGTAGAATTCTTCGATAACTTTATCCGCCACCTTCGACGGTATGTTTTTGACTCTCGTTATTTCGGCGGAAATCACTTCGATATCATTCGGATCAAGATGTTTAAGGACAGCGGAGGCGGCTTCCACATTAAGCGCCACCATCAGCATAGCGGCTTTTTGGACGCCGCTAACGTCTTCCAGCATTACTTCCTGTTGTTTTTCAGATTTCATCTTCGTGCATCCACGCGTTTATTAATTTTGCCGCTTCACCCGGATTTTTAGTAACGTAATTGATAATTTTTTCCTGTTGTGTTTTTTTGGCTACGGCTTCATCGGAAATTTCATCTTCGATATCGTTTATCTGCAGCATCGGTCTTTTACGAGGCTGCGCCAACTGCTGCATCATACCCGATGCGGCGCTCGACTGAGACAGAGCGCCGGCGCTGCCTCCGCTGAGCGCAAGCGAATCCGCCGCAGATGCGGTATTAACCGTGCCGATGATTATTTTTTCGTTTTTCAATTTCTTCATTAAGCTCTTCAGTACAAAGATTGCGGAGATGATGGCAAAGAGCATGATCAATACGTTCATCCATTCGTCGGCATTCGGAATTCCGCCGAGCGCCCCTTTTTCTTCCGGAACTTCTTCAATTTGTTTTACTTCAAAAGGAATGCTCACAAGCGAAAATTGGTCGTTCCGCTGCGGATCGATACCGACAGCGTTTTTTACAAGTTCTTCCAGCTTCTTCAACTGCTCCTGTGAGCGCGGCTCGTAAACAATCTCTTTTTTGCCTTCGTTATCTATTTCTTTCGGTATATCATTAACTACTGCGGCGACGCTCAGGCGTATTATATTCCCGCTGCCTTCTACAACTTTTTGAATAGTCTTGCTTATTTCGTAATTGGTGAGCGAATTTTCGCTCGACTGCACGGTTGTGTCTTTTAACGAGCTTCCGGCATTATTCGATTTGATTGTTTGTTCGCTAATGGCAACTTGAGATTCCGGGTCGTACTGTTCCATTGTTTTTTCTACCTGGTCGAAATTAAGATCGGCATTGACTTTCACTACAGAATTTCCGTATCCCAAAATATTGTCGAGTAACGACTGGGCTTTTTTGGCAAGGTAATTTTCGACCGATTGTTTTACTTCATATTGTTTTGTAGAGGCAAACGCCAGAGGTCCTTCTTCAGAGTCGTTTGAAAGGATTCTTCCTTTTGTGTCGATAATCGATACTCTGCCCGGCGGCATACCCTCGACGCTGCTCGATACCAGATTCACAATCGAAGCGATATTTTCTTTGCCGATAAAATTACTGTTGCGCAGCTTTAACACAACCGAAGCCGACGGCAGTTTTTCCTCTTCTTTGAAAATTGTTTTTTGAGGTATTACAATATGAACCCGGGCGCCTTCAACTCCGTCAATTTGAGTGATTGTTCTTGCCAGCTCTCCTTCGAGCGCTCTCTTGTAATTCAATTTCTGCATAAATTCCGACATACCCATTGTGGACTTATCGAATATTTCATACCCGATAACGCCGGAACTGGGAATGCCTCTTCCAGCGAGCGCCAGACGGGTTTCATATACTTTTTCTCTGGCAATTTTAATCGTTTGTCCGTTATCGTCGATTTTATACTGAATCTTCTGGCTGTTCAAATATTCTACGACCTTCGAGGCGTCTTCGGCAGACAATCCGGTATAGAGCGTCGTATAATTAGGCTCGTTAAGGAAAAAAAGCATGACGATCAGAAGTACCACGGTGGAAATAACGCCACCGGCAAGCATGAATTTCTGTTTCGGATTCAGTTTGTTAATTATACCAAATAAAGCTTGTAATGGACTTGAATTCATAATTATATCGGTATTTTAGTTAGTTCTTTGTACATGTCGATTGTTTTGTTTCTTATTTCCATCAACAAATCGAGACTCGTTTTCGCTTTTTCGCCGGCTATCATCACTTCGTGAAGTTCGACTCCGTTGCCGGCGACAAAATCTTCGATAGCTTTTGCCGACTCAGCCTGCGCTTGATTTACGCTTTTGAGGAGATCGGCAAAAACGTTGCCCGAATCGACTTGCTTTTTCTGTTCCTGATTGATGGCATTGGCAATAAAGCCGCTTAAACCGTCAATTTTCATGATTAACCTCTCTTATCAAATAATGACCCGACCGTAACTCCGCTAACCTTACCTTTGGCATTGTAGAATTCGTATTTGAGAATTTCATCCGTTTTTTCGGGATAAAGATTAGCGAAGAATTTCTTTTCTGCATTTGTAATTTCAGGCTTTTTATCCGCCTGAGCCGCTTTATGTATCTGTTGGTTCTGATTAATACGATTGAGAGAATAATTGCCGAACGAGTTTGTGGTAATCTTCATGTTATATCTCCAGAGAATCTTTTATCATTTGCTTTGACGAATTTAACGCCGTGAGATTTGCTTCGTAAGCCCTTGTGGCGGCAATCATATCGACCATTTCGTTTATAATATTCACATTCGACATTCGCACATATCCGTTCTCATCTGCATCCGGATTATCGGGCATATAAACCAGATCGCCTGGCTTGGGGTCCTCAGCCACATTAATTTCAACATCGTCGTTTACCGGCGGCAAGCCTAAGGATTTTACGTCGTTGCGAACAAAATGATTCGGATTGGTGGCGTTCAGTCTTATCAATTCGCCTTCTTCCAATTTCAGCCTGGAGGCAAAACTGTTCTGTTCCTGTCTCACACGTAAATATTGGCGTTGATACGGTTGGCCGTCCACGCTGCGTACCGTATCGGCGTTTGCAATGTTCTGCGAGATGAGCTCCATTTTCTTACGCTGGATACTCATACCGCGAGCGCTTATACCGAGACCGAACAAACTGCCTGATAATTTCAAAATCTTCCTCCTCCGTTTATTACTTTTTGAATCATTTTGTAGTATTCGCCAACTTTTTTAGAAGCGAATTTGAATCTCAGAGTATTTTCCGCCAGTTCAGCCATTTCCTGTTCAATATTTACGTTATTTATGCCAGACAGACTTTCCGACGAGTCGTCGGTTACTATTCTGAAGCGATTTTGTCTGTCCAAAGGATCGTTTAACATTCGTAAATGCCTGGATTCAGTCGTTCTCAAAAGCGCGTTGGAATTTTCTTCCAGGAGGCTTTTAAATTCAACGTCTTCCCGCTTGTAATTTTCGGTATGAATATTAGCAATATTATTTGCTATTACTTTGTTCTTTACGGAACAATAGTCTAAAAGATTTTCGAGAAGTTTAATTGAATTTCCCATTTCCTCTTATCTTGGATATTTTTAAATAAAACTATCCAAAACAAGTGCCATCTTAAAAAGGCTTAAAAACGGGTGTTTTAAGTGATATGAAGGAGAAAAGAATGGCTAAAATTAGACAGTTGGCAATTATTAATCATTATAATCGAGTATAACCGTTTTGGTTTGACCGCAGGAGCATACGAATTTGATTTCTTTGACAACGTCGTTTATATCTTTTTTCAAATAAATTTTAACGTCTTCGTTTTCGTCGTCTTCGACGGTAATCTTGGAATAGCCGTTTAATTTAACGTCTTTGGCTTTAATTAAATTACCCGACTTGGAGGATGTTACATTAAAGTCTTTAATTACTATATCTTCGAACTGATTCTTTTCCATTTACTAAAGCTCCGTTTATTGTTTCTGGTATTTTTTCGAGCGGTAAAACCAAATCCGCAAGTCCCGAGTCTACAATAGCTTTCGGCATACCGTAGACGACGCAGGTATCTTCGTCCTGAGCAATTGCAACGCCGCCTTTAGATTTCAATAGGCGGACGGCTTCGAGCCCGTCTTTGCCCATACCCGTCATAATAACTGCAAGAGTATTTTTTCCATAATGCTCTATAACGGACGTCATTGTAACGTCGACAGATGGACGATGCAGCGTATTAGCCGGTTCCGCGGTAATATCAATCGTATAATTCAGGTTGCTTACTTTTTTCAATTTCATATGTTGACCGCCCGGCGCAATATAAACCACTCCTCCTCTGACCAATTCGCCGTTTTCGGCTTCTTTGACTTCGAGCTGCGACAAAGAATTGAGTCTGTCTGCCAGTGATTTTGTAAATTTGGGCGGCATATGCTGAACGATAAAGACCGGTATATTTATACTTCCCGACAATTTCGGAATAATTTTCTGAAGGGAAAGAGGACCGCCGGTCGAGATACCGATCGACAGCGCGGCATAATGCATTTGGGGCAAATCTTTCGCGGAGGTATAAACGGGTTTTCTTTTTTCTATATTGCGAATGCGTTCTAAACGGGAGGCGATAAGTTTATGGCGAGTAATCTCTTTGACTTTGGAAATCAGGTCTTCTTTTATTTTGCCGATATTAACGTTCACATACGAAAGTTCTTTCGGAATAAAGTCGACTGCTCCCAATTCCATCGCCTTGATTGTGGCTTCGGCTCCTTCGGTCGTCAAAGAACTTATCATTATTACCGAAGTGGGAGCGGTCTCCATAATTTTTTTAAGCGCCGTCAAACCGTCCATAACGGGCATTTCGATATCCATCGTAATCAAGTCGGGTCGTAATTTCCGAGCCAGCTCGACGCCTTCCTCGCCGTTACGCGCGGCAGCCACCACTTTAATCGAAGGGTCGCTTTCAAGCATCAGAGAAATCGATTTTCTCATGAAAGCGGAATCGTCTACCACAAGAACCGAAATGTTATGCATCTAACCGCTTTTCCATTTTGTTGAATAATTCGTTAATATCAAGAATAATTACAACCGTTCCGTCGCCCATAATCGTCGAGCCTGCAATACCGTCGATTTTGCCGAGATAATTGCCTAACGATTTGATTACAACTTCCTGCTGGCCGACGAGGTCGTCCACTTTAATGCCGAATCTCTTTTCGGCAATACCCACTTCAACAATATACTGCCATTGTTTTTCATTGCCGTTTCCGTTGCCCGAATGGTTAATTAATTCGTCGAGTCCGACAATCGGGAGAACGGTATCTCTCAGATTTATTACCTCTCGGCCTCTTACGGTTTCAATTTGTTCTTTATTTACTCTAATTACCTCGATAACCGAATGAAGCGGAATAACCAATTTTTGACCGCATGCTTCGACAATCATACCGGAAATAATAGCAAGCGTCAGGGGCAGGCGTAGAATTATTTTGGTTCCTTTGCCCACTTCCGATTCAACCGCTATTGTGCCTCTAAGTTTTGTAACGTTTGTTTTGACCACATCCATACCGACGCCTCGTCCGGAGACGTTGCTGACCTGTTCGGCGGTCGAAAACCCGGGATGAAATATCAAGTTGTATGCTTCTTGCTTTGAAAGTTCTTTTGCTCTTTCGGGCGAAAGAAATCCTTTTTTAATGGCTCTGTCTTTAATAACTTCCGGATCGATTCCTTTGCCGTCGTCTTCGATTGTAATAACTATATTGTTTCCTTCGTGTTCGGCAGAAAGAATAACAGTCCCTCTGCGCGGCTTGCCGGCTGCCTCGCGCGCCTCGGGTTTTTCGACTCCGTGATCGACGGAGTTACGAATCAAGTGCACAAGAGGATCGTTAATTTCTTCAATCAGGTTCTTATCTACTTCGGTATCCTCGCCGAAGATTTTCAATTCCACTTCTTTATTCAACTCTTTGCACAAATCTCTCACCAGACGCGGGAATCTGTTGAACACCTTGCCTATCTTGATCATTCTCAGTTTCATAACCACAAGCTGCAGCTCTGTGGTCATCAGATCGATTTGCTTGGTTGCGTCGGCAAGGTCTTTTGCATAACCGGTTCCTTCATACTCGAGAGCGAACTGGTTATTAACCTGAGTAAGCCTGTTGCGTCCCAGGACCAATTCCGAAGCAATATTCAAGAGAGCGTCGAGTCGCTCTACTTCGACGCGAATGGTGTTATCCGCTTTTTTCGGTTCCGTCTTGGGTGCCGATTTGGGCATGGCAACTTTTTTGGGTTGATCAGTTTCTTTAGGGACATCTTCTTTTGGCGCGTTATCTCCGGCTGCGGTAATATTGTTTTCTTTTTGTTCAACCGGTTGGTCCGCCGGTGCGCTCGATTTATCTTCGTTTTGAACGGGAGTATCGGGCGCGTCCTGCGAAGATTCAGAACTTATTCCCGCCAGAAGACTTTGTAAAACGTTAATTACATTATCGACTTCTACGTCTTCGTTTTTATCGTTTTCGATTTTTACGAGCAATTCTTTGATAGTGTCGAAGCCGAGAAGAATGCCGTCCATCAATTCGGTGGTAAGCTTTGCTTCTCCTTTTCTTAATTTATTCAGAATATCTTCGCATTTATGAGTGACTTCCGGTAATTTTTCAAGACCTAAAAAGCCGGAGGTTCCTTTGACGGTATGAAAAGACCTGAAAATCTTGTTCAAGAGGTCAAGATCTTCCGGAGATTTTTCGAGTTCCATCAAGTCGACGTCGAGATTTTCAAGAATTTCTTTTGTCTCCAGCAAAAAGCTGTCGACAATTTCTTTCATCTCCGGGTCTACGAGCATTGGGTTTTGTGTTGTATCAGCCATTGTTCCGAAAAAGTTTGTCTATTTCTTCCTGTGACGCTTTGCTGCCGTTGTCATTGTTTTGTTTTTTCGTTTGCTCGATAAGTTGATCGGCTATGGACTGATGACTTTCGCTTCTGTCGTATTTTGCGTCCGGGTTGAATGCTTTAGGATCAACTTTAGGAGCTTCGGTTTCGGGCAGAACTACCCCGTCCTGTCGATTAAAATCGATTAACAGAGAGGATAATTTATCCTGAACGGAATGGATCAGATGATTGACCGAAGCGAGTTGCTGCGCCGTAATATCCTGAACCTGCAAAGAAATTGTTATATTTGTCGCGTCCAACTCAATTTTATTGATTACTTCCTCGAGCGAAATTACTTTTTTCTCAAGCTCGTCGATGCTTAGATTGGATTTCAATTCATCCAACTCGCCGTTCAAACCGGTTGCTTTTTGAGCGAATGCGTCGAGAGCGACTCGTTGATTGAGAAAACCGTTTTTCAAATCGCTCAGTTCGTTTTTAATCTTTATCATATCATTCGACATCGAATCGACAATGTCGAGAATTTCACTCGTGGCAATTTCCGTTGCGCTCGTAACGCTGCTGATTTGATGAGCGGCTTTCGGAATTTTACTCGTTGTATCCTGAATCGAATTGTTTACATTTTCGAGAAGCGGGACTATATCGGTCATAAAATCGATTATCTTTTTGAAGAGCGGGACAATTTTCTGACCGAAGATGAAAAATTGCTTCAAGTCCCCTAATTTCTCGAATACCTGTTCCATACTGAGTTTATTTTCCATTATTTACCTCTGATTAAGCGCTGGCTAAAATTTGTTCTATTTTTTCGCGAAGTATTTGAGGAGTAAAAGGTTTTACAATATAATTGTTCACCTTTGCCTGCAGGGCTTCGAGAATATCTTCTTTCAATCCTCTTGTAGTTACCATTAGAATCGGGATCGATTGTTTCTTCTCGTCGGAACGGATGGCTTTAACGAGTTCCAGTCCCGAAACCTCCGGCATGTTCCAATCGGTAATTACGAAATTGATTGTGTCGTCGGAATTCAATTTCGTCAGAGCCTCTTTGCCGTCGCTGGCTTCGACGAAATTTTCGTACCCGATTGATTTGAGAGAATTTGCAACAATTCTCCTCATGGTAACAGAGTCGTCTACAACTAAGAATTTTAGTGCCATTTTTATTACTCCTAATTCAGATATTTTGAAACTTCATATAAAACTCTTTTGGGGTCGAACGGTTTTATTAAATACGAATTGGCTCCGTATTCCAGACCGCGATGTATGTCCTCGCTGCTTCCCAGCGAAGACAATACGATTATCGGAAGTTCTTTATACTCCTCGTTTTCCCTAATCGATTTTATTAACTGGAAACCGTCGATATTCGGCATATTAAGGTCGGTTATGAGCAGATCGATTTTATTGCCGGGCAATTTTTCCAGCGCTTCCATACCGTCGGCGCAAGCAATAATTTCGTAGCCTTTCGTACTTAACGCAACGCTTACAAACTTTCTGATAGTAGGAGAATCGTCCGCTACTAATATTACTCGTTTCATTTATTTAACTACTCCTTTTTATATCCAACAGTTTTAGGAAAACTAACCAGCTTAAATGCTTTCGAAATTCCCTGCAGCGTTTCGGAATATCCGATAAAAAGATATCCTCCGCGGTTCAAAGAATTATATAAATGAGAAACCACTTTTATTTTCGAAGCCGTATCGAAATAAATTAAAACGTTGGCGCAAAAAATTACATCGAATCCCGTCATCGTGCGCATCATAATGTCGTCGTAAAGATTCATTACTTTAAAAGAAACAAACTTTTTAATTTCCGGCACCACTTCGTACGAATTGCCGTTTATCTTAAAATACTTTTTGAGATAATAAGGGGGGATATTCCGTATCGAATATTCTTTGTATACTCCTTCCTTTGCCGTTTCCACAACGCTTGTGTTTATGTCCGTTCCGACTATTTCAAGAGTTACGTCGGGATATTTCGGTTGAATCAAATCGTGAAACACCATAGCGATCGAATAGGCTTCTTCTCCGGAAGAACTTGCCGCGCTCCAGATTCTAATTTTATTTCTCTGGTGAGGCAGCAAACCGGGTTGGAATTTTTTATTGTTAATAATTTCCTGGAATATTTTCGACGCCATGGCGTCGAGCTGAGGCTGATTCCTGAAGAAAAAAGTTTCGTTGATTGTGATAGCTTCGTAAAAATATCTTTTCTCTTCAGGATTTGAATTCCGTTTTAGAAGCGAAAAATATTCCTCGAAACTGTTGAGCCCCAGATAATTTATACGTCGTTGGAGTCTGCTTTCGAGAAGATATTTTTTGTTGTCCTGGAAATAGATTCCCGTACTTTCATATATATATTTCCGTATTTCCTGAAATAACGGAAGGGACATAGTCATTTGCTTAGGAAGCACGCTACCCAGGCTTTTTCTGAACTCCGATAATTTCAAATCCGATGACTGGTTCATAATTCTTTTTTCAATTAATAGTGGATTTTCTGTAATTAACTATTTCGGCGGCTCGTTCGCGCACCATTTCATCCTCGTCGTTCAACATTCTTGAAAGAGTTTCGGTCGAAGCGTCCACTTCGAGCAGTTCGAGTATTTCAATCAATCTCATTTTATTCCAAATATTTTCGTCGGCTACCATTGTATCGATAAAGAGGAATGCCGTTTCGACGTCGAGATAGAAAAGGATTTCCATGCTCGTACGCCTTACTTCCTCGTCGGGATGATTCAGATAATTGCTTACGGCATGCAGTATATTGCGGATCAACAGCAACGGAATCGATTCTTTTTGTTCGTAGCTTATCGAAGAAACTATTCCCATTAAAAGATTCAAAATATGTTTTATATTTTCGGGTTTCGAGTCGAGTAAGTGAGGAATTTCTTCGAGAAAATATTCAATATTGTTATATAATTTTTCGCGCACCATATCGTCGAGTTCGTAATCGTCGCCCAGGAATTTCAGGCTTGCCAGCAGAATATCTTTGTCGTTGAAAATCTTAATCAAAGTGAGCGCAATTTTTTTGTGTTCGGGACTGCCTTCGTTGAGCGTATACAAAAGAAGGCTTTTCATCTTGTCGTCGTATGGGATGTCGAGATTAAATTTTTCTTTTAGCTGATAAATGGAAGTAATTAACGGCCAAACGAGCGGACCGTGAATATTGGGAATTTGTTCCAATAAAAAGAAATATGTATTGATATCCCCTATCGCGCCCAGACTTTCGAGTATCGAATATTTTGTAAGGTCGTCTTCCATATTGAATTTGGCAAGAAGGAAATCGAGGGCTTTTTGCGAACCGATTTTACCTAGCGCTTCTACAATCGTCGGTTTATATAGTTCGTTCCTTTCATAGAACAAAAGCAGTATGTCGATCGATTCTTCGAATCGGACGTTTCCGAGAGCTTCGATGCATGCAAGAATAACATTATCGTTATCCGTAGCGCTGAGAACTTCCATAATGTGATTGCCCGCCGTAGGATCGCCTATCAAACCGAGCAAGTCGATAATAAATTTCTGGTCGTCGTCGTTTTTGTCTGTATTGTATTCGATAAGCGGTTGTACGGACAGTTTGCCCAATTTCACCAATATTTCGCCGGCGAGATTTCGCACTGCTATATCTTCCGACGATATAAAAGGCGCAATATATTTTGGCGCTTTTTCGGGTCTTTTATTTAACAGGAGCATAGTAGCCGCATTACGAACCCCTTTATCCTCGTGAGAAATTAGTCCGCAAATAAATTCCAGGTCGCCGTCCAGATTTCCTTTATCGACAAAGGAATAAAGTTCCTGGATTATGTCGTCGGCAGATCTATTCTCAGAATTTACGGTTTGATTACGAGCCTCTTTTTCCATAATTCTCTTATATTTTTTTGTTCGGTTTACTTATACAATAAATATGCCTGTTTTTTAACGGCTTTTAATAACTCTTTTTAACCGATTTTATTTTCAATAGTGTCGAATATTAGCCAGCTGCCAAAAATTCTTCATCCTATTATCGAACTATTTGACAAAAGTTTTAGCAAAAAAATGAATATATTTTGTCCGCTATTATTCATTTTCTTTTTCAAAAAAAATTAAATAATTAAATATTTTTTCCGATAATAATATTGTGTAATAAAATTCGGTTTGTATTTGCGCGGAAGGCTTGCAATACGGAAGGGAAAAATCCGAGTTTATCGGCGGAAAAATCAGATAACTTTTTTATATTAGAATATCTCTAATGGCACTTAATTCAAAAAATATCGACAACAGCCATCTTCAAGCATTATTTACTCTGCTTAACAGTTTCGACGTGGGATATTTTGTATCGGACAAAAGCGGCAATATAATCCACACAAACAGCTCTCTTTATAATCTGCTGAATATCGGATTCGATTCCGATGTTACTTCTCAAACGGACAGATTATTCGAGTACATAAAAGAAAACTTATTAAGCGACTTAATCAATATAGAACCTGTCGAAAAACTCAAATTAGACTTCACCCGTAATTTCAGCGCGGTATTACCGGTAAAGGGCAACAGATACATCAAAATGGTTACGTATCCCATTCGGGGATTGTCGCAGGAGACTAGACTCTGGGCTTTTCTCGATATATCCGAAAAAGTCAGAGGCGGTTTGACTCTCACCGGGAATTTACCCGTTGTCGAAGTTGAGCAATCCGGAACTACAAAAGATGTCGCCGAAGAAGAAAACATCCAAAAATTGAAAGTAGAAAACAGAGAATTAAGAGAAGAACTAAACGCAAAAGATAAATTTATATCCCTGATTGCACACGATTTAAAAAGCCCGTTTCAAGGTTTGCTCGGTATATTCGATATTATTTCCGAGACATTCGACGAATTGAATCCCGAAGAACTGAGACGTTATCTGGGCTATGCAAAATCATCGGTTAAAAATCTTTATAATCTGGTCGACGAACTTCTCAACTGGTCGCGACTTTTACTCGGACAGGTAAAGGTCAATCCGGTCAAAGTTAATTTGACGGAAGTATACAGCAACATCATCGAACTGAACAAACACGCGCTCAATAATAAGAATCTGACTGTAATAAATTATTTGAGCGAAAGCCTCATTGCGTATGCAGACGAGAATATGGTTCAGACGGTTTTCCGAAATCTGTTATCTAACGCCATCAAATTCTCAAGGCGAGGAGGCGCGATCATTATCAACGGCAGACGAACGAATGGAAGCATAGAAGTGTCTGTAAGCGACCAGGGCATTGGAATGGATAAAGAGACGCAGGATAGACTGTTCAAATTGGGCGAGCAGGTAAATATGCTCGGCACCGAAAACGAACCCGGCTCGGGATTAGGATTGTTGTTATGTAAAGAAATGGTGGAACTAAACAACGGCAAAATCTGGTTCGAAAGCGAACCCGATAAAGGAACCACATTCTATGTTTCACTGCCCAAAGCGGAATAAAGGGGACAAAACAGATGAATAATAATCTGTCAAAAATATTGGAATTATTCAGCAGTATGAAGTCGACCGGAAATATCGATTCCCTATTATTCAACGCATTCGAAAACTCATTCGATGCAATTGTAATCTTAAACGACTATTCGATAGTTTATCACAATAAAATTTTCGCTCATACATTCGGCTATAACGACAAAGACCAGCTTATTAACAAACCGTTTTCAGAATTTCTTCTGGATAAATGCGTCGATCGTTTCAAAGAAAAAATCGACGGATGCCGAAATTCTTCCGGCGAGCTAAAAAATTATCACGCCCGAGGTATTAAAAAAGACTATACAGAATTCGACATTGAAATTAATTACAAAGCCATTCCTTCCGAAGATAAAGTTTTTGATATAATATTCATAAGAGACATTACCGAGAAGAAAAAGATTTCCGAGCAAATTAATAAACTTACCCGGATTGTCGACCAGAGTTCTTCGATTATAATAATAACCGACCTCGACGGAAGAATCGAATATACGAATCCCAAATTCACCGAAGTAACGGGTTATTTTTTCGAAGAGGTCTACGGTAAAAAAACGAGTTTGTTAAAGTCGGGCTATACCGCCGACCACGTCTACAAAGACCTGTGGGAAAACATTTTGGCGGGCAGAGAATGGCGCGGCGAATTCAAAAACAAAAAGAAAAACGGCGAGTTCTATTGGGAATCCGTTACCATCTCCCCCATCCGTAACGAAGACGGCGAAATAACGAATTTCCTCGCCATCAAGGAAGACATAACAGAAAAGAAAGAGATGGAATTCGAACTCAAGAGAGCTCTCGACAGTTCCGAAGAAGCTAATCGCCTCAAATCCACTCTCCTTTCAAATATGAGTCACGAATTAAGAACTCCGCTGACCGGAATCATCGGATTTGCCAGTCTGCTGAGAGACGACCTCAATAATATCGAGCAGGTCGAAATGGTCGATAAGATTTTGAAATCCGGCAAGCGGTTGCTCATTACGCTCAATTCGATACTCAATCTATCGGAAATCGAATCAGGCGCTATACCGATCAACATAACCGAATTCAATCTTGGCTCGTACACAAAATATTTCCTTACAAACTATAATAAAACGGCATCGGAGAAATCGCTTTCCTTCGATATAAAAGTACTCGACAATAATATTAACGCAGTTGCCGACGAGAATCTGTTCAAACAAATTTTAATGCATATTGTCGATAATGCGATTAAATTTACTCAAAAAGGCGGTGTGACAATTGAAGTCGACACAAAGAACGGCCCTAATAATCAAACGCTGGCTGTAATAAGAGTAATCGACACCGGAATCGGCATAGCCAAAAACGACCAGGAAAAAATCTTCAGAGAATTCCGCCAGATTAGCGAAGGCATCAGAAGAAATTTCGAAGGCAGCGGACTCGGACTCGCTGTAGCCAAAAAGATGGCAAATTTGATGAACGGCGACATCAGCGTTGAAAGCGAACTGGGCAAAGGCTCCACTTTTACTATAACACTGCCCGGAACATTCAACGGCAAAGAGCAAAAACCAACAGAAAAGGAATCACGAGTCCCGAACAAAGATGAAATAATTCACACCGGAGAAAACAAACCCAGAATTCTCAGTATAGAAGATAATATACTCAATGCGGAACTTGTAAGTCTCTATCTCAAGGATGTTTGCGAAGTCGACACGGCTTTCGATTATTACGAAGCCGTTGAAAAATTAAAACACGGAAATTACACAGCCATCCTCGTAGATATAAATCTCGGAAGCGGTCCTTCGGGAATCGATTTTGCAAGGGAAGTAAGAAAAAATCCCGGCTATAACTATCTTCCTCTAATTGCGATTACAGGGTATGCCCTCCTGCGGGACGAGAAGAAGCTCCTGAAAGAAGGATTCGATTACTACATAGCCAAACCGTACGAACAAGAAGACCTCCTGGAAATTATCCATACGGTGATTAAAAAACAGATTTAAAAGGAGGGGACCACAATAAATGTGGTCCTTAAAAAGATTGGTTTGTATGGTTCCTTAGGGCAATCTATTATCGTAAAAAATAAAAAAAAGTTTAGGGCGTATTTTTAAGTTTTGCCAACAACTGACGAAAATCTTCCGGAGGCTCCGAGTCAAAAAACACTTTCTCTTTGGTATTCGGGTGGATAAAACCGAGCGTTTTGGCGTGAAGAGCCTGACGTTCCATAATTTTTAATAAATTTTCGACCCTGCTTTTCATTTTCGGTAGTTCGGCGCCGTAAACAATTTTTCTTCCGCCGTAAGTGGGATCGCCGAAAACCGGATGATGAATATGTGACATGTGCACCCTTATCTGGTGAGTTCTGCCTGTTTTCAATCTCAATTTAACGAGCGACGCAAATTCATATTCGTCGATCACTTCATAAAACGTATGCGCATATTTGCCCTGGTTTTCGCTTACTGCAAATATTTTTCTGTCTTTTGTCGAACGCGCAATATTTCCTATAACTTCGCCCTTTTTTTCTTTAAATAATCCCCAGCAAACAGCCCAATATTCCCTTTCGATTGTATGAGCGGAAAATTGTTTTGCCAGCTGCGCGTGAGTCCATTCGTCTTTTGCAATCAACAGCAATCCGCTGGTATTCTTATCCAGCCTATGGACTATTCCCGGTCTTACGTTGTCGTTGAGCTGACTTAATTTATTGGTATAACCCAAAAGAGCGTTTACAAGAGTTCCGCTGTAATTACCGAACGCCGGATGAGTAACCATTCCGGGCGGCTTGTTAACGATTAATAAATACTCGTCTTCATAGACTATATCGAGCGGAATTTCTTCGGGTATGGTTTCTTCCGGGCGTGGAGGAATCGGAATGGTTACGTCGATCGTATCTCCGGGATTAACCAAATAATTCGATTTTACACTCTCGCCGTTTACGAGTACAAGCCCTGCCTTAATTAATTTCTGAACTTTGGAGCGGGTGGAATGTTCGATTGCATTTGAAAGAAAAACGTCGATCCTTTCCTTTTTTTTGCCCGGGGGTATTTCAATTCTAATTTTCTTTTCCGTTACTATCCTGGACATCAGCCACAGACAAATTTATTGTCGATAATTCATCATATTCTTTAGCCTTGTCTTCCGGAACAGCCGTTTCTTTTTCCGGGAGATCTTCTTTTACATTGCTGTGAAAGATAACCAACAAAATTACGCCGACGGTAACGGAGGCGTCGGCTATATTAAAAATTGGCCATCGGTCGTAAGTCCTTCCCAATATTGTGAAGTCAAAGAAATCGACGTTGAAAAAGTCGACTACTCTGCCGTAAAAAATCGGCGCATATCCGTAAATAACGCCGTAGAAAGTGCGGTCTATCATATTCCCGATTGCGCCGCCGAGTATCAAGGCAAGCGCCACCCTTACGACAAGTTTTTGATGTTTCGATTTATATAAGTAATAGAAAATGCCAATGCTGGCAATTAATGAAAATATTGAAAGCGCTAATTTTGCGCTGTCGTTGACGTCGATACCGAAGGCTAAACCCGGATTTTCAACAAATGTAATCTTAAAAAAGTCGCCTATAACGTTGATGCTTTCGCCGTACGACATGCCTTCCAGATGAATATTCAAAAAAGGTATCGATATTCCCTTAACGATCAACTTGGTTATCTGGTCGACTATTATTACCGATAGTGTTACATAAAGCGCTTTCACTTAACATCCCGTCGATTATTTGGACTGCATTTTTTGTTTAACCTGCAAACAATGCTGCGTATGCGGCACGGCTTTCAGTCTTTCTTTTGGAATCAAGGGGCATGTGGGACAGAGATTCTGGGGCTCGTCGATGCATTCGATGCAGATGCCGTATGTTCCGTTTTCGATTCTTTGCAAAGCTTCGTCGAGGTATCCCAAAAATTTATTTTCACGTTGAGCCCACAGATAGAGTTTCTCTCTTTCCATTGCATCGGTGCCTTGTTCGGCCATATGAAGAGAATAAGGCGAATTTTCGTTAACATACTGTCCCGTTGTAGGGTCCATCATTTGTTCTTTGAGCGCCTGCAGCTGCTCGATTATTTCATTTCTTTTTTCAATTATAATTTGTTTGAATTCTTCGAGTTCCGCCTTGGAATATCCCTGAATTTTCTTCATTTTTTTGGTTGGGGACATTACTTCTACTTTATTTTCAGACGCCACTTTTTTCTTCTCCGTTTTTTTCGGGGCTTTTTTCGACTTTGTTTCGGCAACTTTGGAAGTCGATTTCTTAGAAACGGCTGCTTTTTTCGAAGATTTGGTTACAGCCTTTTTGCCTGTAGTTTTCTTTTTCGATACAGCCGAAGCAGATTTTTTCGATTTCGCGCTCTTTGCAGCGGATTTTTTGGAATCAGCAGCGCTCTTTTTTTGTGTCTGTTTCTTTGCCATGTTTCCTCCGTTACTAGTTTAATGCTTTTTCAATACCGATCTTGCACTTATAATCCCCCAGTTCCCATTCCTGAACAGTGCCTCCTTCAGAATTAAACATTATCGTATTCGCAAGAACTTCATTTGTTATATAATCGCTGAAATCGTTCAAATATTTAATTAATTTTTCGTCTCCGTTTACATAGAGATTAATTCTGTCGGTTACTTCGAAATCGAGGTCTTTTCTCATATTCTGTACTCTATTGACGAATTCTCTTACATATCCTTCGGCAATAAGTTCCTCGGTCAGTTCGGTGTCGATTGCAACGGTAACGCCTTCTTCGGATTCAACGAGCCAGCCTTCAATTTCGCTGCTGACAATTTCTACGTCTTCCCTGCCGACCGAAACGGTTTCGCCATCGACATCAATTTCAACCAACTCTCCTTTCTCAATACGCGCAATCGAATCTTTATCCAGTTCTTTTATCTTTTCTGCCAGTTTTTTTACGAGTTTGCCGAATTTGGGACCGATGGTTTTGAAATTCGGTTTAGCGTTCTTATTTACTATATCTGCGTCGTCTTCAAGAATTACCATTTCCTTTATATTCACTTCTTCCAAAACAACTTCTTTCATTTTTGCAAGCGCGTCGCGTAAGTCTTTATCGACATAGACCATCATCTTTTGCAACGGCTGACGCACTTTCAGATTATTTTTAGCTCTTATTGAACGCGCCAGATAAACCACTCTCTGAGCCACGTCCATTTTGGTTTCCAGTTCTTTATCCCTGTAGCCCGGTTTCGGATAGTATGCCAGGTGCACCGACTCGTATTCTTCCCGCTTTGTAGCCGAATTAAGATTAAGGTAAATTTCTTCGGCAATGAAAGGGGCAAAAGGAGCGGTCAATTTCGAAATTGTAAGCAGACATTCGTAGAGAGTTTGATAAGCCGATAATTTATTCTTATTTATTTCGGATTTCCAGAACCGGCGCCTGTTTCTGCGCACATACCAGTTGGACAATTGATCGATTGTAAAATTCGATACGGCGCGTGCGGCTTTCGTTACATCGTAGTCTTCCATATATTTTTCGTATTCTTCCACAAGCGCATTCAATTTGGAAATAATCCATCTGTCGATTTCCGGGCGTTCTTCGTAAGGAATCGTATCTTCTTTATAAGTGAATTTGTCGATGTTTGCATAAAGCGCAAAAAACGAATATGTGTTAACGAGCGTGCCGAAAAATTTTCTTTGCACTTCCACAATTCCGTCTTCGTCGAACAATGTCGGTTTCCAAGGCGGACTTGTAGTAACCAAATACCAGCGGGTCGAATCCGCCCCGTACTTTTCGAATAAGGCGAACGGATCGACTGTGTTTCCTCTCGACTTCGACATTTTAAGTCCGTTTTTGTCGAGCACCAGTTCGTTTACGATAACATTCTTAAAAGTAATGCTGTCAAAAAGCATAGCGCCGATTGCATGCAAGGTATAGAACCAGCCGCGCGTCTGGTCGATTCCCTCGCAAATAAAATCCGCCGGGTAATTTTTTTCGAATAATTCTTTATTCTCGAACGGATAATGGAATTGCGCGAAAGGCATGGCGCCGCTGTCGAACCACACGTCGATCAGTTCCGGCGTTCGTGAATAAATTTTACCGTCTTTTTCGAATTTAATTTCGTCCACAAACGGTTTATGCAAATCGATTTCTTCCTCGGGTAAATCTTTCACGGCAATCTTCTTTCCGTCCCTTATCACAAAGCCTTCTTTCAATTCCGCGATCGATCCGACTGCAAACATATCCCCGTCTTCGTTTACCCATATAGGAAGCGGAGTTCCCCAATATCTGTCTCTCGAGAGCGACCAATCCTTGTTTTCCTCGAGCCAGTTGCCGAACCTGCCTGCGCCGACTTCCGGCGGATGCCAGTTAATGGTTTTATTGAGTTCGATCATTCTTTGAGCCACCTGAGTG
The DNA here is from genome assembly GCF_049325435.1 of Melioribacter sp. Taxonomy (NCBI): domain Bacteria; kingdom Pseudomonadati; phylum Ignavibacteriota; class Ignavibacteria; order Ignavibacteriales; family Melioribacteraceae; genus Melioribacter; species Melioribacter sp. The sequence continues at coordinate 234,002 of NZ_JBMOLD010000001.1, forward strand.
GTTCTGATATACCAGCTGTCTCTTGCATAATAGATTAAAGGATTGTCGCATCGCCAGCAATGCGGGTAGGAGTGCAGGTAATCGGTAGTAGCTCTGTAGACCAATCCTCTTTCTTTAAGATTTCGAATTATATCCGGATCGACTCCTTTTTCTTCGTGTGTTTCGAATTTGATTGACTTGATCAGTCTGCCCGCAAAATCAGTAACCTCTTCGGTAAAGCGTCCGTTTTTTGTAACAGGCTGTATGAAAGGCAGATCGTACTTCATAGAAACTTCGTAGTCGTCGGCGCCGAATGCCGGAGCAATGTGCACCACTCCCGAACCGTCTTCGGTGCTTACAAAATCGCCGGATACGATATACCATGCCCGTTTATTAACTTTTATATAATCGAACAACGGCGCATATTCCCTACCGAGCAGGTCTTTCCCTTTCAGTTCTTCCAATACTTCGTAATCTTCCTTAATAACGGAAAGTCGGGCTTTTGCCAGATAGAGTGCGCCGTGATTTTCGGTTTTTATCTTTACATAATCGATATCCTCGCCGACCGCAAGAGCCACGTTAGAAATTAACGTCCAGGGAGTCGTAGTCCATACCAGAACCGACGCGTCTTCGTCTTTCATTTTGAACTTGACGTACACATTCGGATCGCGCACTTCTTTATAGCCGAGAGCAAGTTCATGCGACGACAATGGCGTTTCGCAGTGCGGACATTGAGGAACGATCTTAAAGCCTTTATAAATCAATCCTTTTTTGAAGTATTCGGATAACGCCCACCAAACAGATTCGATATACTCGTTCGTACAAGTAATATACGGATCGTCGAGATTAATCCAGTAGCCCATTCTTTCGGTAAGCGTACGCCATCCTTCTTTCATCTCTATGTGATGGTAAACGAGTTCTTTTGCTTTTTTATTGAATTTACCCACGCCGTATTTTTCGATATCCGATTTTTGAGTAAATCCGAGTTCTTTTTCGAGAGCAATTTCGATGGGAAGACCGTGCGTATCCCAGCCGGCTTTGCGTTGTATGCGAAAACCTTTCATCGTTTTATAACGGCATACGAGATCTTTCAGAGTTCGAGCCATAACGTGATGTATGCCGGGTTTCCCGTTCACCGTAGGAGGTCCTTCGTAAAATGTAAAATGAGAATTAGCGTCTCTAGTTTCGATACTCTTTTCGAATATTTTGTTCTTCTGCCAGAACTTCAGAATTTCTTCTTCGATTTTGGGATAATTGATTTTTTCGTCAAATTGTTTGAACATCTTTATATCTCTATATTTATGAGTAACTATTCTTCCGATTCGTATTTTTTTATTAATTCTTTTTCCGCAGCGATTAATTCTTTCAGCTGCATTTCGAGCTGATTTTTCCTATTAATAATTTCGTCGGCTGTTTTCTGAGCTTCGTAAATTATTTTATCGGCGCCTATTTTTGCTTCGTCGATAATAATGTTCGCTTCCCTTTTAGCCGACTCCAGTAAATTTCTGATTTCGTCCCTGCTTTTCGAGGCGTTTACTTTATCGCGCTGCAATATTAAAAGTTCGCACGTTACCATTCCGAACAACGCCATCGATCCGAGCATTACGTTTCTCAATAAATAGAGTATCATGTTCTCCACAAGCAGGTCGTTCAATCCGAAATATTCCCTGAACATAGTTATCATTACAACGCTTATAAACGAAACCGAAATTATCACGGCAAAAATCACTTTGCCTCCGTGATTGTAACCGAGCGTTTTATTAATAAGCCATCCGCAAACAAATGCAAAAAGGGAAAGGAGGAACCAGACGGAAAAATCCTGATAACCCGACTTGAATATTTCGGTGCTCAGGAAATCGGAAGCAAAAATGATTACCGCCAACAGTCCCGGCGTTGCATAATAGATATTTTTCCTTTCGGTCATAAAGCTTCGATCACTTCTTTCATTATCAAAGTCATTTTCGGTTCCGCTTCGTTTGCGGCTTCGAGAATTTCTTCCAAAGATACAGGCTTCAGCGCATCCGGAAAACATTCGTCGGTAATTATACTGATACCCAGCACTTTCATTCCCATGTGGTTCGCCACAATATTTTCCGGAACGGTCGACATGCCGACGACGTCCGCTCCGATAGTGCGCAAGAATCTGTATTCGGCTCTTGTCTCGAGATTCGGTCCGGGCACAGCCACATAAACGCCTTTTTGAACGCGTATTTTATTTTTCAATGCCGCTTCTTCAGCCAGTTTAATCAAATCCCGGCTGTAAGGTTCGCTCATGTCGGGGAATCTCGGACCCAATTCGTCTTCATTCGGACCGATCAGCGGATTGTCACCCAGCAGATTGATATGATCGACAATCAACATGATATCCCCTCTTCTAAAGAGCGGATTCATGCCTCCGCATGCGTTTGATACCATTAAATACTTAACGCCCATAAATTTCATTACGCGGACGGGATATGTGATTTGCTTCATGGAATATCCCTCGTAGTAATGAAATCTGCCCTGCATTGCGACGACGTTTTTGTCGCCTATTTTTCCTAAAATCAATTTACCCTGGTGCGATTCGACTGTGGAAAGCGGAAAATGAGGCAATTCTCCGTAGTCAATCGTATGTTCCACCTCAATCTCTTTAACCAATCCTCCCAGTCCTGTTCCCAGAATAATTCCGACTTCGTAATTCTTGTCGGTATATTTTCTGATGACGCTCAAAGTTTCGTTGATATTATCGATCAGTTTGCTCATAATAATTTCTCCAAAATATCGTCCACATTAATCTCCGATTGTTCTTCTTTGGTCGATTCGCTTGCTGTTTGTTTTTTTATTAAAACATCCGGCGTTGTTTTATTTTTATCCGTAATAATTTCCATCAGATTGGATTGAGTATCCACCATCGCTTTTAATTTTGCAATCAATAATTTTTTTTCTTCTCTCAATTTTATAACGGCTTCTCTTAGGGCGTCGGCGCTTTCTTTGGCTTTTTCGATAATTTGAGCCGCTTTAATTTCCGCTTCTTTTATCATTAAAGCGGTTTGTTTTTTAGTCGAATCGACCGCTTTCGAAGTGGTTTCCGTGGCGCTAAGGAGCGCCGATTGCAAATTTTTCTCGAGTTTTTTGTACTCTGCCAATTGTTCCTCTTTCAACTCGAGTTCTTTTTGCAATCTATCGTTTTCATTCGATATTCTTTCGAATTCATCGGCCAGACGTTCCAAAAATGCTTTGACTTCGTCGCGGTCGTATCCTCTTACGGATTTATTGAATTCCTGATTCTTTATGCCATACGGAGTAAACTTCATCTCAGTTACTCCTTGCGCCGAAAATTGCGGTTCCAATTCGTATCATTGTTGCGCCTTCTTCGATTGCAATCTCAAAATCACCCGTCATCCCCATCGATAATTCCGTCATTTCAAAACCTTCGCTTATCAACTTTTCTTTTAAATTTCTCAAATTTATAAACGCATTTCTGACAACATTTTCATCGTCGACAAAAGGAGCAATAGTCATCAATCCAATGAGTTTTAAGTTGGCGGAGTTTTTGCAAAATTCCGCCACTCGATAAATTTCGTCGATATCTGTCAATCCGAATTTCGAAACCTCGTCGGAAGTTTTGATTTCAAGAAGCACATTTTGCACTTTCGAAATTTTCTTCGCTCTTTTTTCGATTTCTTCAGCAAGTTTCAACGAATCGACCGAGTGTATATATTCCGCTTTATCAATAACGTACTTAACTTTATTCGTCTGGAGATGACCGATAAAATGCCATTCGATATCATCGTAGTCCGAAAGGATTTCCGCTTTTTCTTTCAGTTCCTGAGCCTTATTTTCACCGAAAACCTTTAATCCGGCTCTATAAGCCTCGATAATCCTTTCGGTCGAAACGGTTTTCGATACGCCGATTAATTTAATTTCGTTTGAACTGCGCCCGCAACGACTGCACGCCTTGTCAATTTTATCGAATATATTTTTAATATTATCGGCTACCATAATTCCAAATTAAGATTGAAAAACTATCCCTTTTAGGATAAAAAGTCAATTAAAATGGACAAAATTAAAAAGGACAGGACAAATATAAAAAATCCCGGTAATTCCTTTATTAAGAATAAAAAAGGGGGCTTATGCCCCCTCGATTCAAAAAATCAACTGCAGCCGGTAGTCGCACCGCAAGTAGTGCATTTCAAACATGTGCCGTTGCGCACCATTGTCATACTCTGGCATTCGGGACAGATATCTCCGGTGTATCCCTGTTCGCGCGCTTTGGCTACGGGGTCGTTGCGAGAAATCATTTTAATTTTGGCTTCGCTTGAAGAGGACGCCCATTTTCCGTTGTCTTTATCGGAATCTTTGTCGAGTTCCACCATACGTTCGCTTACGACTTCTTCGTCGATATAATCGGTTTCAATCACAGTACGGCACGAAGCCGCCGACTGTTTCCGTTTGCCCGAGACTTCCTCCTCGTCGACGTGAGCCAGGTCGTTTCTCCCGAGGTAAGTGACCGCAAGTTCTCTGAAGATATAATCGATAACGGAAGTAGCCATTTTAATTCTGCGGTGACCCGTTACAATACCGCTCGGTTCGAAACGCGTAAATACAAAAGCGTCGACAAATTCTTCGAGGGGCACTCCGTGCTGCAAGCCGAGCGAAATTGAAATTGCGAAGCAATTCAACAGACTCCGGAAAGCGGCTCCTTCTTTATGCATGTCGATAAAGATTTCTCCGAGCTGTCCGTTTTCGTATTCTCCGGTACGAAGATAAACCGATTGACCGTTAATTTTTACTTTCTGCGTATAACCCGTTCTTCTGTCGGGGAGTCTCCTTCTTTTGGCAATATATCTGTGAATAATTTTTTCCGCAATCTTAACAATATCGTTTTCCTCTTTCTTTTCGAGTATTTCCTCGATTTCCTCTTCGCTCATGGTATTGAGAGGCTGCGAAAGTTTGGAACCGTCGCGGTAGAGCGCGTTCGCTTTACATCCGAGTTTCCACGACATCATGTATGCGTTTTTAATATCTTCTATTTCAGCCGAATTAGGCAGATTTATAGTTTTGGAAATTGCGCCGGAGATGAACGGCTGAGCCGCAGCCATCATTCTAATGTGAGCCTCCGGCTTGATAAAACGGGTTCCCCTTTTGCCGCATTTATTTGCGCAGTCGAAAACGGGATAATGCTCGTATTTAAGGAAAGGCGCGCCTTCGATTGTCATTGTGCCGCAAACGTAATCGTTGGCCGCAGAAATTTCTTCGCGCGTAAATCCGAGTTCCGTCAATAAATCGAATTCGATGTCGTTAATCTGTTCGTCTGTAAAACCGAGTTGTTCTTTTAAGAACTTTTCTCCGAGCGTATATTTATTGAATGCAAAACTGAGTTCGAAGACAGTCGGAAGAATATTTTCAATTTTGTTCAGAATTTCATCCGTAAAGCCTTTGGCTTTCAAGGATTCATGATTGATATAAGGGCATCCTTCCAGCGTGCCGGAACCTTTTGCATATTTTACAATTTCTTTTATCTGGTCTTCGTTATACCCGAGTTTTCTGAGAGCCGGAGGAATCGATTGATTTATAATTTTGAAATAGCCGCCGCCGGCAAGTTTTTTAAATTTAACCAAGGCAAAATCGGGTTCGATACCCGTGGTATCGCAATCCATTACCAAACCGATCGTTCCGGTGGGAGCAATTACCGTAACCTGAGCGTTTCTGAATCCGTATTCCTCGCCCATATTCAAAGCCATATCCGCATCCTGACGGGCGGCTTTCAATAAGTCGGAAGGACAATATTCCGGGTCGATTCCCATCGGAATTATCGAAAGTCCTTCGTATTCTTTTGCCGGCACGTTATAAGCGGCGCGGTGGTGATTTCTTATTACTCTCAGCATATGCTCTTTGTTTTCGGAAAAACGCGGGAATGTTCCATGTTCTTTCGCCATTTCCGCCGATGTTGCGTAAGCATGCATATGCATTATGGCTGTCAAGGCGCCCGTAATGGCAGTGGCTTCTTTGCTGTCGTACGGAATTCCCTGTCGCATCAATAAAGAACCGAGATTAGCATATCCGAGTCCGAGCGTTCTGAATTCATAGCTGTTCTGAGCGACTTCTTTGCTCGGATATTGAGCCATTAGCACGCTGATTTCAAGAACAATTGTCCAGAGTCTTACGGCATGTCGATAGGCTTCGATGTTGAATTTGTGTTGTTTTTCGTCGTAAAAACGGACAAGATTCAAAGAAGCCAGATTACAAGCCGTATCGTCAAGGAACATATATTCGCTGCACGGATTCGAAGCTCGGATTCTACCGCTCTGCGGACACGTATGCCATTCGTTGATTGTAGTGTCGAATTGCAAACCGGGATCGGCGCACGACCATGCGGCGTATGCAATCTGATCCCATAAATCCCGGGCTTTCAAAGTTTTGCAGGCAACGGGATTTCTGCCTTCTCTGGCGGCGTTCTTTTTCTCCGTACGCCAATAAAGATTCCAATCATCGTCGTTCAAAACCGCTATCATAAACTCGTTAGAAACTCTGACGGAATTATTCGAATTTTGTCCGGAAACGGTTGCGTATGCTTCAGAATTCCAATCGGTGTCGTAAACCGGAAATTCGATTGAGCGGAAGCCCATTTTAGCCAATTTGATAACCCGGTCGATATAATTTTCGGGAACTTTAGCCCTTCGGGCTTCGATAACCGCTTTTCTTAATTTTTGATTCGTTCTTTTATTGAAGCGGTCGTTTTCGGGATGCTCCTCGTAGCAGGCTTTCATTATATTATTCAAATGGAAATTGCATATTTTCGAACCTGCAACCAGAGCTGCAACTTTTTGTTCTTCGACGACTTTCCAGTTGATATATTCTTCAATGTCCGGATGATCGATATCGAGCGTTACCATTTTGGCGGCGCGACGCGTAGTTCCGCCCGATTTGATAGCTCCCGCCGAGCGGTCGCCTATTTTAAGAAAAGACATCAAACCGGAGGATTTCCCTCCGCCGCTTAAAGGTTCGTTTGCGCCTCTGATATCGGAAAAATTTGTGCCTGTGCCCGAGCCGTATTTGAAGAGGCGAGCTTCGCGCACCCATAAATCCATTATACCGCCTTCGTTTACGAGGTCGTCTCTAATCGATTGTATGAAACAAGCGTGCGGTTGGGGATGCGTATAAGCGTCTTCGGATTGCTTTAACTCGCCCGTCCGAAAATCGACATAATAATGTCCCTGAGCAGGTCCGTTGATGCCGTAAGCCCAGTTCAATCCCGTATTGAACCATTGGGGCGAATTCGGAGCCGCATACTGTTTTGCCAGCATAAACGCAAGTTCGTCGTAAAATGCCCTTGCATCCTCTTCGGTATCAAAATATTTGGCTTTCCAACCCCAGTATGTCCATGTGCCCGCCAGACGATGAAATACCTGACGCGCGTCGGTTTCCGATGTATACCTGTCTTTTTCAGGCAATTCACTCAATTTCGGGTCGGGAGCCGAAGGCTGAAGCCACTTGGGGACTCCTTCTTCTTTAACTTTCTTAAGTAATTTGGGAATTCCGGCTTTTCTGAAATATTTTTGAGCTAATATATCGGTAGCTACCTGCGACCATTCTTTGGGCACGGTCACTTCTTCCATCCGGAAGACAATGGAACCGTCCGGATTTTTAATTTCCGAGGTTCTCTTAACAAACTCTATCGATTCAAAAGGGTCTTTGCCCTCGACTGTAAATATACGATTGACCTTCATTTAGTTCTCCAATCAATTGGTGAACGAAACTTGTTTATTAAATCTTTAAGAACTTTTCGTCTCTCACGTGGGAATGGCAACTTAACTAAAAAAATTTTTTTTAGCAATTGCCTGAATCAAAAAAGTAAAAATTACTCAATTGATTTATATTCCCCCTTCGTTTTTCGGCTGTTTTCACAGTCCGGTCTAAAAAATTTTTTCTTCTAAAAAGAGATAATCAAAATTCTATCGAATATCTTTTTTATATTGCCGGGCAATATTTTTATATCTAATGAATATCGGAGTAAATAAGATGTCGAAACTGGACACTATTTTAAATAATCAAAAATTTAATAAGAAATTACAACTTGCAACCGCCTCAGTCTTTTTGGAAATTGCCAAATCGGATAATAAATTTACAAATGAGGAAAGACAAACCCTAATCAATTCGATAAAAAGTTTATTCGACTTAAATGACGAAGAGACTCACGAACTTCTCGATATTGCCGAAGACGCAATACTGCAAAGCGTGAGCATATACGAATTTACCGACGTAATAAACAAGTATTTCAATAACGAAGAAAAATACGATCTTGTAAAACAAATATGGCGTCTGGTTTTTGCAGACAAAGTATTGAACCGTTACGAAGACCATCTCGTAAGATTAATAACCAACAATCTGAAACTTAGCCACAGAGACATGATAGCCGCCAAAATGGAAGTTAAAGAGGCTTTGGGACTTAGTTGACTTCGCTGAGTAATCTTTCGATTAAGTCGGTTATCTCCCCGCTGTCCGGTTTTACCGGGCTTCGGAACCTGGCTGCTACTTTCCCGTTCTTATCGACAATAAATTTTTCGAAATTCCATTTAACCTCGCCTTTTTCAATCCCTTCGCTGTTAATCAGGTAATTGTAAAGCGGCGCTTTGTTATCGCCCAGCACATGAATTTTATCGAACAACCGGAATGTAACATGATAATTGGCAGAGCAGAATTCTTTTATTTCCTCGTTTGTGCCCGGTTCCTGCCCTTTGAAATCGTTGCACGGAAACGCAAGTATTTCAAAACCTCTATCCTGATATTTTTCGTAGATTTTTTGAAGAGCTTCGTATTGAGGCGTAAATCCGCATTTGCTTGCAACATTGACAATCATCAACACTTTTCCTTTGTAATCTTTGAGCGGTACTTCTTTACCGTCGATGTCTTTAACTTTGAAATCATAAATGCTTCCGCCCTTTTGAGCAAAAGCCAGGCTAAATGCGAAAAATAAAAATATTATTTTACTGAACATGAGTCCTCCCGTTTGAGTAATGAACATTTTTCGCGTCATTACAGTTCATTAAAAAAAAACCGCTCTGCCTCGATAATAAATAAGTATATAACTATTTTTGCGTATACAATTTATAACTTTGGACATGTCTATTAGACCTCAGATCTGTAAGAAATATACTTATTTGTTTTTATTGTTCTTGTCGACCGTATTATCTCCGACAATAATAACCGCGCAGGATTATCGTTTCGAACATATCACTTCCGAAGACGGACTTTCGCAGAATACCGTACTTTGTATATTTCAGGATTCTGAGGGATTTTTGTGGTTCGGAACATTCGACGGACTTAACAGATACGACGGTTTTGGCTTTAAGGTTTATAAGACAGACCAGAACGATTCGACAAGCATAGTGGGACAGGGCTTTTATGCAATTGTTGAAGACAAGAACAAAGACCTTTGGATTGCATCGTTGGGCGAAGGACTCAATCGCTATAGTCGTTCTCTGGATAAGTTTAAACGCTACCGTAAAGAAGACAGAAGCAGCAACTCGCTTATTTCAAACCGAGTACGGGCTTTGTTATACGACTCCAAAGAGCGACTGTGGATCGGAACAGAAGAAGGTTTGTGCAGATACGATTTCGAAACCGATCGTTTTATCGACTACACGCAAATCATTCCGTTTCACAAATACGAACGCTCGGAATATATTACCTCGATGGCGGAAGACAGCTCGGGATTTATCTGGTTAGGAACATGGAACGGACTGATAAAATATAATCCGCGAAACAACAGCTCGGAATTTTATTTCAACATTCCCGACGATGAACGGAGTCTCGAAGGTAATTTTGTCAATGCGCTTTTCGTAGATAAGACGGGACGGCTCTGGATCGGTACCAGCGAAGGTTTAAATAAATATTCCGAGTCCGAGAATAACTTTATACGTTATAACAATCCATATACAGAGCAAAGCGCCGATAAAACAATCAGAGCTATCACAGAAGATAACGACAATAATTTATGGATTGCCACAAACATCAACGGATTATATAAATTCGACAAATCGTCGAAAAAATTCACTCATTATCATTACCAACATAATAATCCGCACAGTCTCAACAGCAACAATGTATATTCTCTCTGTAAGGATAATGAAGGTATAATATGGATTGGGACTAACGGCGGAGGCGTCAATAAGCTCGATTTCAAAAAATCGCGTTTCCGATTTTTGACCCTGCCGGAAAATGAAAAATCCGGCGGAAATCCCGTTATGATTTACTCGATACTCGAAGACAACAGAGGGTATTTATGGATAGGCACATACGGCAATGGAGTTTACAGGCTTAATCCGTCGCATAAAAGCTACGTTAAATTCGTACACAATGCCAACGACGCCAATTCTTTGATGGATAACAGAATCAGGACGATTTATCAGGACAGAGAAGGCGATATCTGGATATCAACCGACTTGGGAGTATCGAAATATAATCCCGGTAAAAACAATTTTATTAATTATACCACTCCGTTTTTAAGCAGCTATCTTGCATTCTCAATTTCTCAGATAAATACCGGCGAAATTCTTTTTGCCACATACAGCGGCGGCTTAAATATTTATGATAAAGGAAAAAACAGGTTGACTATCTTCAGACATGATCCTAAAGTTACAAACAGCATTGCAAGCGATAATCTTTGGACGGCTTTCCAGGACAGTCAAGGAAGAATATGGGTCGGGACGGACGAAAGCGGGCTCGACTTGTTCGACTATAAAAATAAAACTTTCAGACATTTCAAACATAATCCCGATGATTCAACCAGCATCAGCGATAATAAAGTCCTGAGTTTGTTCGAAGACAGCCGGGGCAGACTCTGGGCGGCAACCGTACAGGGTATTAACTTGATTATTACGGACGCTAACGGGAATATTTCTTTTAAGAGTTATACAAAGAAGGACGGCTTGCCGGATAATAATATTCAGAGCGTTCTGGAAGACTCCGAAGGCAATCTATGGATAAGCACTAACAAAGGAATTTCCAAATTCAATCCGTACAAAAATACGTTTATCAACTTCGACAGAAGCAACGGGCTGCCAAGTAACGAATATTACGTTAGATCTGCCGCGAAGATTAAATCGACGGGAGATTTTATTTTCGGCGGCAACAAGGGAATGGTTATGTTTAATCCTGAAGAAATAGTTATCGATACGATTCCACCGAAAGTCGTATTGACGGATTTCGAGCTGTTCAACTCGCCCGTAAAAATAGGAGACGAAATCGACGGCGACATAATTTTACCGAAACATATTTCATTTTTGCGGGAAATAAATCTTTCGTACAAACAGAATGTCTTTACAATTGAATTTGCCGCAATGAAATTTTCTGCGCCCGATAAGAATTCATACGCTTATAAAATGGAAGGTCTGGATAAAGATTGGAATTATATCGGGAACAGGAACTACGCCGTATTTTCGAGGATACCGCCGGGCAAATACACTTTTCATGTAAAAGCGGCAAACTCTTTCGGGTACTGGAATGAAGAAGGGGTAAGTATTAATATTATCATTCACCCCCCTTTTTATCAGACCTTGTGGTTCAGGCTTGCGGGCGCGCTCTTTCTTCTGATTGCAATTGTCGCAAGCTACAGAATCAAGATAAACTCGGTACGAAAAAGACAAAACGAACTTGAATCCCTGATAAAAGAGAAAACCCTGTTGAACGAAAAATTGCTTCAAGAAATTAACGAGCGAAAAGAAATTGAAAAAGAATTACTGATTGCAAAAGAAAAAGCCGAAAGCTCGGAAAAACTCAAGAGTGAATTTCTGGCGCAAATGTCGCATGAAATCCGATCGCCCATAAATACGATTCTTAATTTCGTCGATTTAATACGTGATTCTGTAGATACTGGAAACGACGAAACGCTTAAAGAAAGTTTCGATTCGATAGATAAAGCCGGAGACAGAATCGTAAGGACAATCGACCTGATACTCAACATGTCCGAGCTTCAAACCGGAAGTTACGAAGCCAAATATAAAAATATTAATCTATCTAATTTGTTGGAAGAGCTCTCTCTCGAATTCGAACATAAAGCCAATAAGAAAAATCTCGATTTTATATTGAACGTTAAAGACCCGGATCTGACTATATATGCCGATGAATATTCGGTAACGCAAATTATTGTTAATCTGACCGACAATGCAATCAAATATACTTTCAGTGGGAAAATAGAAATAACCGCGTTCCGCAATGATAATAAGGATGTAACGCTAAAAATTTCCGATACCGGCATAGGCATCTCAAAAGAATACTTGCCCTATCTCTTCTCGGCTTTTTCTCAGGAACAACGGGGATACACCAGACAGTTCGAAGGCAACGGTCTTGGACTGGCGCTCGTGAAAAGATATTGTGAAATGAATAATGCCGACATCTCGGTGGAAAGCGAGAAAGGCGTCGGCACAACTTTCACTATTGTTTTCAGAAACAAAAATTAATCTTATTCTTTTGTTTCTATCACAACGATTGTATCCGTATGATTGAAATCGTCTTTGTCCAGTTTTATTAAAATGCCCAATTCATTTCGGATGTAATCGAGCGGCTTGTTCGACTCGTATAAATTTATCTTCCTTATATTCCCCTTCAAAAGAGGCACAAAAAGAATTTCATCTTCCGGAGCGAGTATATGAATATAAATCTTATTTCCTTTTTGCGTACTGACGCCCCATGAGCGAGGTTCAATCGGACCTTTTCCGACGCCATAAATTGTTTCGCCGTATTTTTGGAGCCACTTTCCTACTCTTCGCAAAGTGTCTGCAAATTCTTTTTGTATTTTGCCGTTCGGCATGGGACCCACGTTTAGAAGAAAATTAGCGTCGTTGCCGGCGGCTCTCACCAAATAATTCACAATTGTCTTAACCGATTTATAATTTTTGTCGCGTAGATTAAATCCCCAGGAGTTGTTAATCGTCTCGCATGTTTCAAGCGGAAGCTTGCTTACCTGGACGTCTTTACTGAAACCGGATTTATTTTGCCCGGGCAAATCTTTTTCGAACATCTGGAAATCTTCGCCTTCTATCGGGGCATGATGATGATTATTGCCTATCATACACTGAGGCTGTAGCTTGTGAATCAATTCGTAAATTTCTCCGATTTTCCAGTCGGCGTCTTTTTTATCCCACAGCCCGTCGAACCAGACGCCGGCAATTTCGCCGTAATTTGTCAGCAATTCGGTCAGTTGCGCTTTCATGAATTCGATATATTTATTCCAGTCGCCGTTATTGTTTCTCCCGCTGTAATGTCCGGTTGCGCCTCTCGGATAATAATCTTCGTGATACCAATCGACCAGCGAATAATAGAAGAATATTTTTATTCCCTCTTTATGACATTCATCCGCAATCATTTTTATAATATCTTTTTTATAAGGAGTTTTATCGACAATATTCCAATCGCTCTGTTTTGTGTGGAACATCGAAAATCCGTCGTGATGCCGCGTTGTAATTGTAATATATTTCATGCCGGCGTCTTTGATCAACCGCACCCATTCTTTCGGGTCGAATTCGGTAGGATTAAAAAACGACGCTACTTTTTCGTAAGTCTGTTTATCGATTCTCTGTTGTTCCATAACCCACTCGCCGTCTCCGAGTACGCTGTATATTCCCCAGTGCACAAAAAGTCCGAACTTAGCATTCCTGAACCAGTTTCGGTTTGCCATATTTTCCCGCGTAGGCGTATAATCAACTTGCATAAATACAGCCGTGGGTAAAATCGTTAAGATCAGCAGAACAATTTTAATCGTTTTCATTTCGCCCGTCCTTTATTCGATTTTGTATACACGTAAAAATATTCACAAAAAGTTAATTAGCAAAAGCTTCAATACGCTTTATTATTTTAATAAAAGCTAATAACAATAACTATATTTTTAAGTTTTTATTTATAAAAAAACTTTTTTATTTTGGTCATCATTCTAATTAAAGATAGACAAGTATTATTAGCCGCAGACATATGATTTCTAGTTGAGGATACCCATCGAAAAGGAGAGCTAATCAATAAATTATCATTAAACTACAGGGGTATTCCTATGGGTAAAGTGGTTCAGAAATTATCTTTCTGGGAAAAAGCCGGATACGGATTCGGCGACCTTGCTTCCGTATTATTCTGGCAAACAATAACGGCATATCTGCTTTACTTCTATACCGACGTATTCGGTATAACAGCCGCAGCTGCCGGGACAATGATTTTGGTATCGAGAATTTGGGACGGTATTAACGACCCTTTGATGGGAATAATAGCAGACAGAACAAATACGCGCTGGGGAAAATTCAGACCGTATTTGCTATGGTGTTCCGTGCCGCTTGCCGTTGTAGGAGTATTAACATTTACAACGCCCGATTTGAGCTATACGGGTAAATTAGTTTACGCTTACGTAACATTCATGCTGTTAATGATGCTCTACACAGCGATTAATATTCCTTATTCTTCGCTCCTTGGAGTTATTACTCCGGACACAATAGAAAGGACAAGCGTTTCGTCATACAAATATGTTTTCGCATATCTCAGCGGAACGATTGTTTCAATAACGGCTTTGCCTTTGACCCAATATTTCGGCGGAGGCAATGAAGCTGCAGGCTGGCAAAAAACTATGATGGTATACGGAGCCGCCGCAGTAATATTTTTCTTTATTGCCTTTATTTCCACAAAAGAAAGGGTTATGCCGCCGCCCCGCCAAAAGTCATCGGTCAAAGACGACTTAAAAGATTTGATAAACAACAAACCGTGGCTGATTTTATTGGCGGCTACTATCTTCATGGTTCTCTTCGTAGCCACCCGTATAAGCGTCATTCCCCACTATTTCAAATACTACGTTGAACATCAACAATTGAACTTATTCGGAACGGTGTATAATCTCGGTTTTGTCGAATTGACGTCGGCGTTCAACGGTATCGGTCAGATTTCCGCAATCATCGGAGTCCTTTGTACAAAGTGGTTTGCAAGTCTGTTCGGAAAGAAAAAAGCTTTTATAATTTTATTTATTACTTCGATAATCTCTAACGCCGCGTTTTATGCGCTTAAACCAAGCGACGTTTCTTGGATTTTTATTCTGCAAATAATTTATTCGCTCACAAGCGGTCCCCTTACTCCCCTAATTTGGGCAATGTATGCCGACTCTGCCGATTATTCGGAATGGAAAAATAAAAGACGAGCCACGGGCCTGGTCTTTTCGGCTTCGACAATGTCGCAAAAATTCGGGTGGGCATTCGGAACCGCATTCGCAGGCTGGCTTTTGACTTTAGTAGGTTATCAGGCGAACATCGCTCAATCCGAAGCAGTCAAAGAAGGTTTGAGACTTCTGGTAAGTTTAATACCGGCTTTTATCGGAATACTATCGTTGATTGTAATGTTGTTCTATAAACTCGACGAAGATACGATGAGCAATATAGCGTCCGAACTTGAAGAAAGAAGAAAAAATAGAAAAGATGATTTTGCCGTTTCCTAATCGATTCAAAAGGAATTAAAATTATGAAATTCGGTTATTTCGACGATCGGAAAAAAGAATACGTAATAACGCGACCGGATACTCCTAAGTCGTGGAGCAATTATTTGGGGTCTACCGAATACGGAGCGATAATTACAAACAATGCCGGCGGTTACAGTTTTTATAAATCCGCAGCTCAAGGAAGATTTACTCGTCTCCGTTTCAATTCAATACCGATGGACCAACCGGGAAGATATTTTTACATTTACGATATCGACAAGAAAGATTTCTGGTCGGCTTCGTGGCAGCCCGTTGGCAAGCCTCTCGAGAAATTCAAATCGGAATGCAGACACGGCACTGCCTATACCGTAATCAGATCGGAATACGACGATATCGTTTCCGAGACGCTCTATTTCGTCCCGCTTAATAAGAATTATGAATACTGGCATCTTAAACTTACCAACAGGGATACTGAAAAAAGAAAGTTACGCATATTCACATATGTTGAATATGCCAACAACTGGAACATTCAGCAGGATATGAACAATCTCCAGTACTCTCAATTTATTATTAAAATGGACGTGATTGATAATATAATCGACCACGGTACAAATGTGTTTATGCCCCCGAGACCGGATGATTTTCAATACAGCGATCAGGCGCGCCATACTTTCCTTGCATTGAGCGGCTCAAAAATTACCGGATTCGATACCGACCGGGAAGCTTTTCTCGGTACGTACGGCAATTATTCAAAACCGTTAGCTCTGGAACGAGGATCCTGTTCGAATTCGATTGCCGTAGGAGATAACGGTTGCGGCGTATTGCAAACGGATATTGCGCTTAATCCCGGAGAGACCAAAGAACTTACAGTCGTAATGGGAATAGGCAAAGCAGAAGAGGAAGGTCGCAAAGCGTTGCAGGAATTATCTCACCCCGTTAAAGTTTATGCGGAGTTCCGAAAATTAGTCGACTACTGGCATAACCGTTTAGAAGGCTTAACAGCCGAAACCCCGGACGAACTTTTCAACAGCATGTTCAATACCTGGAGTCCTTATAACTGCATGATTACTTATTCCTGGTCGCGCGCCGCGAGTTTGGTTTACAGCGGCGAAAGAGACGGTCTCGGTTACAGGGATACCGTTCAGGATATGCTGGGTGTTTTGCATCTGATACCCGACGAAGCGCGCGAACGGCTCGAATTGATGATAACAGGACAGACGTCCACAGGCGGCGCAATGCCCGTAGTCAAGCCGTTTGCTCATAAACCCGGCTGCGAAACCCGCCCGGATGAAAGAGAGTATCGTTCCGACGATTGCTTGTGGCTTTTCAATACTATTCCAGCTTACGTTAAAGAAACGGGCGACGTTGGTTTTTACAATAAGATTCTCCCCTATTCCGACGAAGGGGAAGACACGGTCTTTATGCATCTCAAACGGGCTATCGAATTTAATCTTAAGAGAAGCGGCAAACACGGTTTACCGTGCGGACTGGCGGCCGACTGGAACGATTGTCTGCAGCTTGGTCACGACGGAGAATCCGTATTCGTAGCTTTTCAACTTCGCTATGCTCTTCATACATTTATAGAAATTTCAGATCTGTTGGGTGAACATAGCGAAAAGCAATGGGCTCTTTCACATCTGAATAACCTGGACGAAAACATAAAAAAATACGGATGGGACGGAGAATGGTTCTTGCGCGCTTACCGCGCCGACGGACTTAAATTCGGCTCTAAAGAAAATGACGAAGCTTCGATTTTCTTGAATCCTCAATCTTGGTCGATTATCAGCCGCCATGTGAACCAAGAAGAAGGCATACGAATAATGGATACAGTAAAAAATCGTCTTTTAACCGACTACGGTTTGTTAATATGCGACCCGCCCGTAGAGAATACGGATCCGAACGTCAATAAATCGAGAGTTTTTAATAAAGGTATGAAAGAAAATGCATCTATTTTCAATCATACCCAGGGATGGGCTGTAATTGCGGAAGCAATTTTAGGCAGAGGAAATATTGCTTACGATTACTATAAGAGATTTATGCCCGCGCGTTATAACGATACGGCGGAAATAAGAGAGATTGAGCCGTATGTCTATTCCCAGTTTACTCACAGCAAATACAGTCCTCGTTACGGAGCTTCCAGATTGCCGTGGTTAACGGGAACAGCCTCGTGGGCATATTTTGCGGCTTCGCAATATATACTCGGTTTACAGCCGGATTATTACGGAATTAAGATTTCGCCCTGTATTCCGTCGTATTGGAATAAGGTTTCCGTAAAACGAATCTTCAGAAAAAAATTACTCGACATTACAATTCTTAACAATAATAAAAAGGAATGCGGAGTAAAGCAGATAATTTTGAACGGAGAAAAGATAGAATCGGATTTTATACCGATTATAAAACTTAAAGAAACGAATCAAATTACAGTTTATATAGAATAAAATGAGGTGACATATGAGCCACACAATCATAGGAGGAGCGCTGCCTGCGATTCCGTGGGAAGAAAAGAAAAACAAAAACGACGTTATATGGCGATACAGCGGCAATCCGATTATCGGCTGGAATCCGATACCTAAAGCAGCTCGAATATTCAACAGCGCAGTCGTTCCTTTTGAAGACGGTTTTGCAGGCGTATTCAGAGCGGATCAAAAAAACGGCAGAGCGACGCTCTTTGCCGGATTAAGCAAAGACGCCATCAGTTGGGAAATCTTCCCCGACCCGATCGCTTGGGTTGACGAAAACGGCAATCCAAATCCTACCAGCTACGCTTACGATCCGCGCGTAGTAAAAATAGACGACACATATTATATTGTTTGGTGCGACGATATGCGCGGCGCGTCAATCGGTCTTGGCCGAACCAAAGATTTCAAAACATTTGTCAGAATGCCGAACCCGTTTATGCCATATAATCGAAACGGAGTGCTCTTCCCCCGTAAAATAAACGGGAAATATATGATACTGAGCCGTCCGAGCGACAGCGGACATACGCCGTTCGGAAATATCTACATAAGCGAAAGCCCCGACTTAATCCACTGGGGCAATCACCGCTATGTAATGGGAAGCGGAGGAAACGGATGGTGGCAAAGCACTAAAATCGGAGCCGGTCCCGTTCCTATCGAAACCAAAGAAGGCTGGCTGTTATTCTATCACGGAGTAACTACAACCTGCAACGGCTTTGTATACAGTTTTGGCGCAGCGCTATTGGATCTGGACAATCCTTCAAAAGTGCTTTATCGAACAAGAGATTATTTACTGACGCCGGAAAAAGAATATGAAACCGTAGGCTTTGTACCAAACGTTGTATTTCCGTGCGCAGCCCTGTTCGACGCTCCGACGGGCAGAATTGCAATTTATTACGGCGCCGCAGACACATATACGGCGATTGCTTTTACGCAGGTTGACGAGTTAATCGATTACATAAAAAATAATTCGGAAGTATTTTAACGGCGGAGTTTCAAACTCCGCTTTTTTTTCAAGGCAATTTATACTTCCTGCCCGCATCCATAAAAGCTCTGATATTTTCGAGGGGAACAGCCTGAGGCAAATCGCAGCCTGTGCTCAGTACGAAATTCGGAAATTCCGCCGTTTCGTTCAAAAGCTTTTCCGTTTCATTAAATACTTCATCGTATGTTCCGTATAAAATTTTCCCGGCAGGATTAATATTGCCAATCACAATTATATTATTCCCTGCCGACTTGCACGCTTTTTTGATGTCCATGCCTGTTTCCGGAGAATCGAGACTCAATGCATTGACTCCCGCGTCGCACATTGCCTCAAGCAGGTGCATCGAATTTCCGCAGATATGATATATAAATGCGATGTCCGATTCTGAATAAATTTCCGTTATTCTTTTTACATATTCTGCGGAAAAACGGATAAATTGTTCAGGGCCCAGCATAACTGCGCTCGGCTCGAGAACGCATACGGCTTTCGCTCCGGAAGAGGTTAACATTTCCGCGTAAGTTTTAATTTTTTCGTAAGCCGTTCCGCAAACATCGTCCAGAAGTTCCGGATTTGTTAACGTCATTTCGGCAGCTTTGTTGGCTCCCAAAATCAAACCCGCCAATGTATAAGGACCGGTAATATATGCGCACGTCATCGAGTCCTGAAAATTTTCCGACATTTTTTTCACCGTAGCGCAATAACTCAAGGCTCTTGAGTCCCCTTCGATCTCTATACTGTTCATAAATTCCAGTCTGCTTTCATCGAAAGACGAATGTAATACCGTTGCAGATTCTTCCTGCGGAAAGAGGGTATAACAACCCAATGCGTTTGCTTCCACAGACAAATCCATTAACGTAAACATTGCATCGGGATGAAATTCGTTATATAAAGCGTTCAACACTTTGTAATGCTCTATGTAATTTTGCTGGGCTACTTTGATCGAGGAATTCGTCAAATTAATTCCGGGGAATCCGAGTAACGGCGCAACGAGCCGTCTGCGGTCCGAATATGCCTGTTCGACTGCTTTCAACAATAACTTCCGGGACATTGCATCTCCGATTTATTGGATAAATCTATTTCAATAGCGACATCTTGTTAACCCCGATTCTGCCCCTGCTTGTATCCAATGCGTAAAAGTAAACGCCGCCGCTTAATTTGTTCGCTGAATAAGTCAATAAATGTTCCCCCGCCGCCGAATAGATTTTCGAAACGGTATCTACCTGTCTGCCAAGGACATCGTAAATCGTGAGTTTAACAACGCCAGGCTCGTCCAAAGAAAATGTAATATTGGTTGAAAGATTAAATGGATTCGGATAATTATTCAATCTGCCGGATTTTAAATTGCCGTCCTTAAACTCGTCTTTAATTTCGGTCGTCTTATTTTTAATGAAAAAGATCTCAGCGCTGTCAGGCGCTACATTGAAGACTATATAATCTTGTCCGTTTTCCTGAATTACTTTAAAAGTAATTTCTTTATTATTTTGTATCAGGATATATGACTTCCATCCAACCGGAATTTTACGACGAACAGTGACGGGGAAATCGTAAACATTGTCATCAAGTGTGTCGTTGGCGGTAAAGATTATTGTGTCGTTGCTCCGATAAGTTTCATTTATCGTAAGACTGTTTCTTTCTCCGATATATTTAACCACATTGATAAAATTATCGACCCAGAATCTGTCATCATTCTTTTTCAGATAGTCGAGGCTTTTACGTAAAGTATCCGACGGCAAAGGAGAATACCCTCCGTCGTCGTCGATGCCGTGCAACAGATAAACGCACCAGCCGCCCGATCTCGCAGCTTCTTCAGCTTTGGTATTAAATTCTTTTACGGTTTTAACGGGACCCTCCGAGCCGCAAATTATCGAACTAATATTAAATAAATCCGACGGCGTCTTTTTTTCGATGTACCCCTGGCAGCCTCTTGCCGCTATATAATACTTTTTAACAAGAGATAATTTTCCCGGACGGCAATAAGGATATGCTATGGTCAGCGGCGTTCCGGTTTTAATATTTGAATGTATAGCCTCTGCCGAATTTTCCAGTTCGTTTTCGAGCTCGCTTTCCGATAGCTGGTCGAGGTAAGGATGACTTACGGTATGGCTGGCAATTTCGTGACCGTTTTCTGCGGCGTTATTTAATGCTTTCCAGTTCGGCCCCCAGTTTGTAACCGTATACAGCGTTAACTTAAAACCATATTCGTCGAACATCGGAACTATTTTCAACAATTGATTGGAACAATTGTCGTCGAAAGTATATGTGATTGCGGCTTTCTTAAATTCGAACCAATCGGCAACTTTATAATCGTCCGTTTTCGATTGAGGAAGAATTTTATTTAAGTATATAATGAAGCAAAAGAACAAAATTGTTTTTTTTGCCATGGCGTATATTCCCAAATAATGAATTACGGAAATCGTATAATTAACCCCACTTTTCCGGAACGTTTCTCGGAGCTTTCTGGATTATATTTTATAATTTTTCACCGTGTCGACAAACGCTACGATATTCTCTGTTTTTACGCCCGGAGGCATACCTCCTCCGCAGGAGACAATTAATCTTGACTTATCTATCAGGTCGTCGAGCATTTTTTTCGTCGCCTCTGCAACTTCGCCGGGCGAAGCGGCGGCGAGTACGTCTCGGGGCGGCAAATTGCCGACGAGCGTAATTTTATTTTCAGTCAATTCCTTCAGTTCGGTTAGAGATACATCGATTCCCATATTAAACATATTAACGCCCATTTCATTCAGAAAAGGAGCCGAGACTTTACACGGCGCGTCGTTATGCAAGAATTTTACCGACACGTCGGTATTGAACAGTTCTTTGAAATAAGGAAGTCCGAATTCTTTAAATTCAGGCTCGCCCATAAAACCGATTATATCGTCGAGCAAAAATATGCCGTCTATCGAAGGAAATGTTTTTCTCTGCAGATCGAGCCAGTCTTTTAGAAAGTCTGTAATTTTCCTGATGAGAACATGCGCCTTGCCAGGCGTCATCATCATTGTCGTAAGAAATTCCGTCGTTCCCATTAAATAACTGGCGATATTCAGAGGTCCGCGCGCTACGGCGAATCTTATTTTATGACCGTTTTCTTCAATTCTGCTCTGTAACAATTTGAGCCTGTTTAACATCAAAGGTAGCAGACCGTCTGTTTCCGGATTCGGTTGATGCAAGGATTCGATTTCATCGGCGGAGTTGATAAGTTTATGGGCGTGCGGAAACTCATTCGGAGGGAACGAAGAGCGCGCGCCGAAGGCGGACGGTTCCGTACACATTCCGTATTCCGACCAGAAACCGGGCAAAAACATTACCTCCGGAAATTGATTGATTGCTTTTAAGTTAGCCGCGAACCAGAGCTCTTCGCTTGCAAAATATTCGACTATTTTAATGCCGTACCAATTCGGAAGCCAGGGACTGTCGATAATAAACCCCACCGGCAAAGGCTCCGCTTTTTCGCCGCCGATAACTTTTTTCAAAATTTCCCATTGATTGTCCGTCATGATTTCCTCTGCTGATTCTTATTTTGTTTATTTTTAATTCTGTAAGTACAGTCTCTCGCATTGCATGTATCGCATAAATAGTCTTTCCATTTTATCTTTTCACCTGCGGCTATAATTCCGCTTATCGACTTGATGGGCGTCATTAAAGCGGATTCTTTGAGAGTTACGCCGCAAAAGTCTTTTGGGAAAAAAGAAAATATTTTGTGCTGTTCGCTTACATTCCAGTCGCAATACCCCGGGCTGTATCTGTTGGAAACTCCCTTATAATACTTTTTCATTTCTTCGGCGATATAATCATGGATAAAATCGGCGGTCTTTTCGGCGGCGGCGGAAGCAATTATATCTGCAATATAACTGTATGCCAGCTCGCCTTCCTTGCGCAATTCGTCAATCCACTTTTCCATCTTACCGCCGATTGTGGCAAGAAAAAGAAACATCGATTCGGCATTTTTCAATTGACTTGTAACAATTGGTCCGGTATTCAACACAACATCCTGCAATCGGATACTTTTCTTATCTGGGTAATCAATCTTATCAATAAGCACATAACCCGCGCACGGTTCAATTTTTTCAGGCAATGCGTTAAGTATTTCATTTATGATTTCTGAAAAATGGCTCTCTGTGTTTTTATAACCGATGACCGCTTCAACTTCTTCTTTTTGAATTGTAATTTGCTCCGGAGTCAAAATAAGTTCCAGGCTA
Organism: Melioribacter sp.; assembly: GCF_049325435.1. Classification (NCBI taxonomy): domain Bacteria; kingdom Pseudomonadati; phylum Ignavibacteriota; class Ignavibacteria; order Ignavibacteriales; family Melioribacteraceae; genus Melioribacter; species Melioribacter sp. The sequence goes on from NZ_JBMOLD010000001.1 coordinate 257,039, forward strand.
TTACTCCCGTTATTTTTAATCTTAAACATTCGCCGTCATTTTTTAATTGTATTGACAAAAGTTTCAATGTGACGAGGAGTTGTGCCGCAGCAGCCGCCGATAATATTGGCGCCGCTTTCGATAAGTAGATTCAATTTATGAGCCATCGAATCGGGCGTTTCCAGATAAACAGTCTTGCCTTCCTGAAATACGGGTTTGCCCGCATTTGCATGCACGAGCACCGGCAATTCTTTTTCGACGGATCTAATTTCTTTTACAATTTCGATCATTTGATCGAATCCGTTGCCGCAATTGCTCCCGATTACCGAAGCGCCCGCATTTTTTAATTCGACTGCCATCTGAGCGGGAGTTACGCCCATCATAGTCCTGTAGTCGTTGTTGACTGTCTTTTCGAAAGTGAAAGTGCAAACGACGGGCAAATCGCACGCAGATTTGGCGGCTTTAACGGCAGAGACAGCTTCCGCAATATCCGACATGGTTTCTACGCAAATGGCGTCCGCGCCTCCGTCTGCCAGGGCTTTAGCCTGAATCGCAAAACCGTTAAAAAGTTCTTCTTCTGAAATATCTCCCATCATTAAAATTGCGCCGGTAGGGCCTATCGAACCGAGTACGAAATGATAATCTCCCGCCGCTTCCCTTGAAATTTCTGCCGCAGTTTTATTGATTTCATACGTCCTGTCGTCCAAGCCGTACCTTTTTAATTTATAAGGACTGGCGCCGAAGCTGTTCGTAAGAATCATATCCGAACCGGCGTCGATATAACTTTTAGCAATTTCCAATACTTTATCGCGATGCGTTAAATTCCACAGTTCGGGGCACTCGTCGGAAGAGAGTCCTTTTTCATAAAGAAAAGTTCCCCATGCTCCGTCGGATATAAGAACTTTGCCGCTTTTTACCTCTTCGATAAAATTGCGCATATTACCCTGCCAAAAATTGTTCGAGTATTTCAACGGCTTGCTGAGGGTTGTCGCCGTAGGCGTCGGCTCCCATTTTAATTGCGGCTTCCCGAGTTACAGGAGCTCCGCCAACAATTACTTTTATATCGGGAAAGTTATTTTTGATTTCCGCAACTGTATTGGACATATTTGCCATAGTCGTGGTAAGCAATGCGCTAAGGCCTACGGTGCAATTTCTGTTGTTGCTTATTACTTCCAAAAATTTATTAGTTTTTACATCCACGCCAAGATCGATTACTTCCCAGCCGTTTCCTTCCACAACCATGCTCACCAAATTTTTTCCGATGTCGTGCAAATCGCCTGCAACAGTGCCGATTACAAATTTACCTTTCTTTTTTACTTCGCCTGTTTGGAAATATGGTTTGAGATGGTTCATAACAGCCTGCATTGCTTTGGCAGCCATAAGAAGTTCAGGCACAAATACTTCGTTCCTGCTGAATTTTTCGCCGATATTCTTCATGCCTACGTTGCATGCATCTAGAATTTCGAACGGTTTAACGCCCGTTTCTAAAGCTTTCAAAGCCAATTCGTCGGCGCCCTCCTGGTCTTTCAAATCCGGCGGGTAAGGAGCGGATTTGTTGACTTTGCCTCTTTCAATGCAATAACTGATTTTTTTGATTAAGTCATCCATATCGTTACCGTCGTTATTTATATTATAAATTAAAATAAGGAAAAACGTATAATTATTCATTCTTATTGAAGATGTCGTCGTTTCCCCGGTAGATAAAATAATCATAAAATGCTTTATTGGAAGATATCTTCCCGGAGGAAGTGGCATAAAGTCCGAATACAGCCCCTACAAAACCGCCCGCTACTTTTGTGCTCAAAAACGAAGCATCCAATTTATTGAGGAACGTATTCCATTCGCCTTCGTTCCATGCGTAATGGAAAGAATATTCTTTGCCTTCCGATACAATCTTTAAGCGGATATCTTCGCTCCGCAATTCGGCGGGCACAATTGCTTCTTCGATCAATTCGAGTTCATTTCCGCTTGTCGATTTAAATAATTGTACTCTGTCGTTAAGTTTATTTTTTGATTTGCACAGATAATAAAAATGTTTTTCGTTTTGAAAAATTACCAATCCTGCTTTTTCAAATTCGGATTCGGGACTAAAATTTAACTTTGTTTCGGCAGAACACTTTATATGCTGCTGCCTGTGACCTATAAAAGAAGGATTGCCGTTACCCGAACAAGTTTCAGGTCTCAAGTTTATTCTCAAAAATCCTTCTTTTTCTTTCAGACTGTGCCATTTTTCTTCCGGAGTTCTGAGGTAAATCCAGTCGCCGGATAATTCATCTTCGTCGAATTCGTCGACGATAATAAAATTGCCGCTATATTTTCGTTCGGCAAACTCTTTTGCGGGCTTTGCGGGATATGGATAGAAATATTGCACTTCTTCATAATCCGGATTAATTACAGGCCATCCGTCAATCCATTTAACGGGAGCTAGAAAAGTTTCTCTGCCGGTATTATAATAACCATTGTCATAAGGCCGGCATCCCAGAAACACAGCCCACCAATCGCCTCCGTCAGTTACTACAAAATCCGCATGTCCGGTTGAAGTAATCGGATTTTTGCGATTAGGGTCGAGGTGCCTTTGGGTAAGTATCGGATTTTTTGCGTACGGCTCATAAGGTCCCAGCAGATTCTTGCTTCTAAATACCACCTCCGAATGATTATCGCCCGTTCCGCCTTCAGCGGCTATTAAAAAGTAATACCCGTCTTTTTTAAAAATATGAGGTCCTTCTATCCAGATCGGTCTTTTCGATAAATCCGTTCCGCCGTTAACGAGTATATGTTCATCGCCTCTTACTTTCAGACTGTCGAGGTCTAATTCGTATATTCTAATTGTTCTGTGTCCGTCGTATAAAGGTTTATTATCCGGAGCTACACTGTTGTAAACAATGTAAGCCTTACCGTCGTCGTCAAAAAACGGAGAAGGGTCAATGCCGTTGATTTCGGGAATCCAAACGGGATTTGACCACGGGCCTGCCGGGTCTTTTGCCGTCACTATAAAATTTCCTCCCGCATCTACGAGCGTACAGGTTACATAAAACAGTCCGTTGTGATATCTAATTGACGGAGCGAATACGCCTCTGGAGACGCCGAGACCATTAGTATTCATCTGCTCTTTCCTGTCGAGCACATGCCCGATCAATTTCCAATTTACCAGGTCTTTACTCTGAAAAACCGGGATGCCGGGAAAGTAAGCAAACGAAGAATTTACCAGATAATAATTATCTTCCACTTTGCATATACTCGGATCGGGATAGAAACCCATCAAAATCGGATTAGAATATTTTTCCTGCGCGTTATATACGCAAAACGTTAAAAATAGTAATAAGAAATATTTTTTCATTTTCACACTATTGTATTTAGTTATTCAATAATCAAGATTACACAGCAATTAATACTATACATCCCTAACACCTAATCCCCACATACACTTTCTGGGGGACCCAAATAAGAATAACCCGTTTCACCGCTTTCAATAACAATTTTTTGAATTACCACTCCGGGATCAATTGCCCATATTTTCAATACATGTCTACCCGGGCTTTCAACAACGTGAGATGTTTTTTGTACGTTAATGTTATCAGCCACCCATTTTTCCCACAGCTTAAGATTAATTCCTTTGTGCATATTGACAACTACGGGCGTTTCGTCGTCCAAAGAAACTGCGAATCGGAGTCCGATACTATCCTCCGCATGATGGTCGTTAAAATCGAGCGTCGGCGATAAGTAGACATTTACGTTAATATTACCTTTATCGAACAAATAAATGTCATATTCAAGCCTTGGGCTTTCTTCAGAAAGTTCCAGATTAGCCGTTACGGGAAAGAACGTAACGGCCGACGATGTTCGTCCGAGATTCGGGATAGTAACCCATTTAATATTTCCCGATTCAATTTTACGCGAGTAATCTTTCGCTTCAATGGAAACGTAATTATTGGTTTCCACAAAATAGTTATCGCAATCTAATTGTCCCGGATTTTTCACAACCGCGTTTATCGAACAAACTTCATCGTTAGGACCGGTTATTTTAACGACGTAATTCTCACTTCCTATTTTTGCCTTTTGCCAATCAATTGAAATCCATATTCTCTTTTCTGTTTCGACTGTCCCTGTTTTATTTTCGATAATAAAAATATCGTCCGCGACAATTTTATAATCGAACGGCTTTTCTCCCCGGTTAAAAATTTCGATAAAATATTTCTGATCATAAACCGATTCGAAAGCCGGCAGAGCGAGCGATTTGGAATCCGGATAAAAATCTTCCGTGCCTTCCACAGCGACGCCCATTTCAGATTTATTCGGGTTCCCGATTATTTCAATTTTGGGCATGTAATTTTTGTCCGGCTGCTGCCAATAAGTATATCCGATGTGAGTCTGCGACATCATATGGTTCCATTTTCCGCCAGCAATTTTAGTATGATAATATTCGGTTATAAGCGAATCCCTTTCGAAAAGTTCTTTTACTTTTTGAGCCGTTTGGTTTGTCAATACTCTCTTCTGTTTTGCATACATACGATTCTTTGCCGTAACGAAATATAGCTCGTACAAATTGGAAGAAGCTTCTACTGGATGAAGAACGAGTTGATAATAAGCGTCGTGATATTCGGCGGGAAGCTTCCGATCGATCATTTTTGCTTTTTCATAAAGACTTTTATACTCTTCCGTAACTCTTTCGAATTCGCGGAAATTAACCAGGCTGTAAGTTTCGGGCGAAAGCAGTTCGGGTTTTCTGCGCGAATTGTATTTAGTATATTTATCCAGAATCTCGGCGATATCGCGCGCATATTTTTCGCCGAATTGCTCTTTTGCCCATTCGTAAGAATATTCGCCGAGTTTCTCCAGCGGTATAAATTCCGGATTCCAGGCATAATCGAGGAAAAAGTCGATCGGAAATTCCATCGGTTTGATATCGCCTACGTTTACAATCCATATTTTCCTGGCGCCGTATTCATATGCCAGATGCATCTGCTCCCAAACGCGTTCAATCTGATTAGTATTGATCCACTTATAATTTCTCGGGCCCCCGACGTAGTCGTAATGATAGTAGATTCCGTATCCGCCTTTACGGGGTTTTTCATTCAAGTCAGGCAATTTTCTGATATTTCCCCAGTTATCGTCGCAAAGCAACAATGTAACGTCGTCGGGTACTCGCATACCTTTATCGTAATATTCCTGAACTTCTTTATAGAGCGCCCAGACTTGAGGCGTTTCTTCGGCTTTTTTACCGGTTACCTCTTCGATTATTTTTCTTTGGTCATCCACAATTCGTTCCAGTAAAGCAATATTGGCGTCCCGGCTCATCGGTTCGTCGCCGTCGCCTCGCATTCCGATAGTTACAATGCTTTCGTATCCGTTCATCCTTTTAATACCTTCACGCCAGAATCCTCTCAATACGCTGTCGTTTTTTGTATAGTTCCAGGGTCCTTTACCGTATCTTGCCCATTCGACGTGAGCTCTCATCATCGGCTCGTGGTGCGACGTGCTTATTACAATGCCGTATTCGTCCGCAAGTTTATGATTTAAAGAGTCGTCGTCGAAAAATGATTTGCCCCACATTGCGGGCCACAAAAAATTCCCTTTCAATCGGAGAATCAGCTCAAATACATGTTGATAGAACCGATGATTAAAGCCTCCGAATTTTTCATAAGCCCAACCCGTTAAAGCCGGAGCTTCGTCATTTATAAAAATTCCGCGGTATTGAACCGCCGGCTCTCCCATCGTAAAATTAACGGGTTTGACATAGACCGCTTCTTTTTTCTTGACCGGCACATCAGCCCACCAGTACCAGGGCGAGACTCCCATTTTTTCCGATAAATCGTATATCCCGAATATCGTCCCTCTCTTGTCGCTCCCCACAATTAAAAGCGCTTTCTTGACGCCCGGCATAATATCTTCGGCAGTGATAATGAAAAATTGCTCCCATCTGCCTTCAAGATTTTTTATATCAATTTTATTTTGCTCTATCAATTTCTTAATCAAACTGCTTTTGTTATACGTCCCGATAATAATTGCAAAATCGGTTGCGGGATAGTTACGGTCATAGACTTCCGGTTTAATATTGGCAACAGACTCAATATCGAGGCTCAGTTGTTTGATAACTCTTATCACGCCGGGGTAGTCGTCGTTGGCATAGAATATTGGAGCGGCTTTGCCTTTTTCCGCTATAGTAAAAGCGCTTTCTTCTTTTTGTGTGGTAATATAATTGCCGCCGTATAAAATTCCGTTTTGAAGCGTTAGTATGCTTATAATCAAAGCGATTAATTTTTTCATGATAAGCCTATTATAAATCCGGTGTAATAAATTATTAAAAAAAGAACAGGGTTAGCTCGCCGCGATAGCGAGCCAACCCGTACAATGATATTATTTCATCAACAACATTTGTTTTGTTTCGGAAAAATTGCCCGCTTCGAGACGGTAGAAGTAAATTCCGCTTGAGAGATCCGAAGCGTCGAATATAACAGTGTAAGAACCGGGATTTTGCGCTCCCTGCACAAGCGTTCTTACTTCGCGTCCAAGCACGTCATAAACTTTGAGCGATACATTGACGGACTTCGAAAGCGAGTAATTAATTCTCGTAGATGGATTAAACGGATTTGGATAGTTATTCGACAGATAGAAATCTTTCGGCAAATCGTCGATTCGTTCTACCGATACAACAACGGAATCGAGATAATTTCGCAACCAGACTAATGCGGGTCTTTCCGTGCCGTTAGCGTCAACCAGGTATGCTTTCTGTTCGTTTCTCCAGAGCCCTGGTCTCCATCCCCAAAGAGTAATTCCTTCGACCGCGGGGTGTTCCCACAATACGGGGAATATTCTTTGATAATCCTGTAATTGCCTTTCGTCGGTCATACCGTCAATATCAAGTTCCGTTACCTGAATTTTCAAACCCGTAGAAGCGAGCGAGTCGAGATTCTTTTTTATAACGGAAACCGCGGTATTCAATGAGAATGCATGCCCTTGAACGCCGATAACGTCGATCAAATTTTCAGCCTGCAACAGCCTGATTAATTTGAGATATGCGCTTGTATTAGCGGAACTGTTAATAATATTATAATCGTTAATCATCAGTTTTGTTTTGGAAGGGAAAATTTCCCGAGCCATTTTAAATGCGTTAATTACCCAGTCCCATCCGGTAGAACCTTCGCCTCCCAATGCGTTCCTGTATTGAGCGGGCGCGTGATTCGGCAGCGGTTCGTTGACAACCTGCAAATAATCGATGTCGGGATATCTGTCGGCTACAGCCTGGAACCATTCCCGTATTTCTTCGAGTTGCTCGTCAGGTTGAAGATTATTAATCCATCCGGGTTGCTGCTGTCCCCAGACAAGAACGTGATAGATAAATTTGAATCCGTTTTCTTTAGCCAGATTATACGCCGCGTCGAGACCGCCCCAGTTCATTTGATCGCGAGCCGATTCCACGCTGCCCCACTTGCCGGCATTTTCCGGAGTAACGGCATTCCAGTAAGCCGCAAAATTCGGAGCCTGAGCAGTACTGTAAGCAGAGCCTAAAAACTTCGGTTGTTTCGATGCAATCGGAGGACCCATCCAGATTTCACCCGGTAATTTATCCACTCCTGCCGTTTTATTTTCAAGATTATCAACCGTGTAATAGAGATATGATTTTCCGAATGCAATTTTATCGATATCGAGTCCGTCTTCACGAGCAGCAATCTGGAATATTTTTGTTAAAGTATCGCCTTCGACCGTAAAGACTACAGGATCTTCTCCGAAATTATTTTTTGACAAATTAACCCACTTCCATACTCCGTCTCCTAAACCTCCCGGATCGCTTACTATATTATCAGGCTCGTTAAAGCCAGCCGCCTGCATTTGGTTTGCTATTATCCAATCCTCGTCATTAGCCGTATCTTTAACACCGAAACCGTTTCCGTAAAAGAAGCTGTCGTCGTTGTATTGATTCGGACCGACTCTTATTTTGGCGAATAAATCGTAGTTTCCCGTGTCGGCAAATGTAACTTCGAAAGTAATTACTTTAGAAGCGCTGCCCGGATTAGTACTGTTGATAAAATTGGTTTTCGGAGTTACGTAAGTAATGTCGCCATCCTGCAGAACTTCCAGGTCGCTTCCCAACTGACCATCCTCTGCTTCCAACACTATCGGTTTCAACGGAGACGGTAAATCATTTTTATTTATTATCGTAAGATTGTCGACATAAATGGTATTTCCTACATTAACGCTTTTATTGAAATGAATAGGAGCGCGTATTACCTTTTGTGTATCGGTAATTGTAAATTCCATAGTGAATTCCCGCCATTCCGTAGTCAAATTGGCAGGACGAATTGCTCCGTACTCATTATACGAGTAATTGCCGACGGTAAAATTAGCTTGAGCCCCCGCCTTTTCCGCTTTTGCCCAAATCGAATAGACATAGGTATCGCCCGGTTTTACGGGAATACTGTCCGCCACCAATTGAATATCCCAGTCGTTAGCGCCGAGAGAATTAATGACAACTTTAAATGCGTGATTTCCGTGTTGCACCGGATTATCCACAATTTCGAAATCCGGCGGCGTAGTAACGGAAGAACCGACTTCGATGATCCATCCTTCGATATTTTCCGTAACGGGTCCCAAAGGCGTGTTCTCGAAACTGCCGTTTGTAACAAGCTGCGCTTGAGATATTGACGGAATCAGTAACAAGAGAATTATCAACCCGTTGATAATATTTTTTAGTTTCCCTCCCATGTGTAGCCTCCTTTTAGATTAAATAGATATTTTACATCTTTCTAAAGAGTATTAATTAGAAATAAACGTGGTAATACTTTTCGGCTCCATTGAAAAGAACAATTTACCGTCCGATACGGTCGCGTTATTTCCCATTTCGCAATTCTTGTTTGCAGATGTGGTATAAGTTGTAAATGACGATACATTTTCGTTAATTCTAATGACATATTCCTTCTGGGAATCCGAAGAATTAATAGCGACGATAACGAGTTTCTTGGTTTGAGGGTCTTGATAAGCCGTAACGTCAAAGTTGCTTAAAAAAGGCGCCGTTTCGCTTTCCACTCTGTAGAAACCGGGACGAATAAACCTGGAAAACTGCGACATTACATAGCCTTTTTTGGTTATCTCTCCTTTTTTGCCGCTATTAAACTCGCCGTCGCTTATTGGTCCATAAAAACGCACAATATACCACCAGATATAAGCGCTCATACCGCTTTTCATGACGTCGTTAATTTCTTCTGCAACCGGAAAAGCCTCAGTCCAACTGTTTGGAGATACCTGATTATCGCTGCCGGTTAAATGTTCGGTCATCCAGATTTCTTTTCCTTTTTCTTCTGCAAGAGGATAAGGCGCAAGTCCGCCGCCGTAAATATGTCCCGCAAGTATATCCAGATTGGCGCACGCGAGCGAATCATTCAAAATTGGGTCGGATAATTCGCGTCTGAATTGATATGATTCCGGAGCCATTACTTTAGTTCCTACATCCGGAGCGTTTTCTCTCAAAAATTTAATCATCTGGTCGGCATTCCAATCGCACGACTCGTAGGTAACCGTTATGTCAGGCTCATTCTGCACGGAGACGGCATAAACAGGAACGCCCTGCGAAGCCATGTATTCGACAAACGAGTTCAAATGCGCCGCATAATCGTCGTAAGCGTCTTCTCTTAACTCGCCTCCCACAAGATTATTATTAGTCTTCATAGACGCAGGAGGGCTCCACGGCGAAGCGACTATAGTAACGCCCATTTCATGAGCTTTCTTTGCAGTGGGAACATTTGTACTCCACAAACTGCTTTGAGGTTGAATACGTATTCTTAAAATCGAAAAACCAAGCTGTCCGTCGCCCGTGCCGAATGCGGTCTCGATTTCCGAGTCGGTCATATCCGCCCGCCATTGAACAATATTGGCGGCTCCGTATCCTCTTATTATCTGACGTTTATTCTCCGTATTGACCGACGCCGTGGGCAGATACGAAACTGCGAAATTAATCGTCGTATCGTTTTTCAAATTTACCGTCCCGTATTCTTCTTCGATAACATACGGCATTGTATCGTAGCCGTTGCCAATTCGAACGGAGTACTCGTCGCTTTCTAATACGGCAGAGTTTTTATTGAGCTTTTCAAATGTAAAACCGGACGGCAAGGGAACAAGACCGCTTCCGTTTTGATTAAAAATCATCTTTTTAACTTGCGACTCTCCGCCGGCTTCCAATTTATAGAAATAAATTCCGTTTGCCACTTTCTGACCGACGCCGTTTCTGCCGTCCCATAGAATATTATGAGAACCTACATTTTGACGTCCGACATTGAATTTGCGAACTACTCTGCCCAGCACGTCATAAATAGTCACTTTCACGTCGGATTCTTTGTGCAAACCGTACGGTATTGCGGCGCTGGAAGAGAACGGATTGGGATAACTTTGCCCCAAGCTAAAGCTCGAAGGAATTGTAAAATCGCTTTCGACCGAAGTTACTATGTCGATTCTGTAATTGCCGTTATCATCGGTAAAGCTAGAAAATTGAACGGTAGTATCGGAACTATTTACAAAAGTAATTTTGGCTTTTTTTACTGGGAAACGCGATGCTGTTATTTTGCCGCTTACCGAAATAGTCTGAGCGACAGAATCAGAAAAGAATAAAGAGACGAAAAAGATGAGTAGGAATAACTTATAAGAAGAGTAGCAATATCGAGCCATAAAATAACCTTTTAGAAAATGATTAATATAAAGTTGCTTGCAATTTCTTTAAATGTTTTAATCTATATTGAATCGTTTCAATACTCAAAAGTAAGTTACGCATTTTGGATAAAAATTTAAAACAAAATCATACTTATTTTTTATTTGAGAAGTAAAAGTTTAGTAGTTTTATCAAAATTTAGACTCGATAATCTGCACAAATAAACGCCGGTAGTCAAATCGGCGGCATCGAATAGGACTTCATACTTACCTTTGATTCGATACCCTTCGAATAAAGTTCTTATTTCCTGCCCAAGCGAATTATATACTTTCAGACTTATAAAAGCGTTCTCGGGAATTCTATAAACTATTTTAGTAACCGGATTGAACGGATTCGGATAATTATGCATCAATTCATATTCTTTTTCAATAATATTTTGGCCTACTGAAGCAAGCGTGTCGGAAAGTTCCGGGGTTGTCCACGTAATCCAGCTCGACAAATCCGGGTCGTAAGGACTTATTTCGATATTAGTATTTACGGTATCGATATCGAGTAAGAATTTTTCGATGAATGCAGTAACTTCGGGACGTTGTACACCGGGCAATTGGCAGTGCTGATGACCAGCCACTTTCGAAAATCCGAAACGGTCGGGCACGCCGAGAGCTTTCCAAACTTCATGAGCGGCTTTACATGCCACGTGACCGGATTCTTCCGCTAACCATTCGTAATCCGGGTTGCCCAGCACCAACAAGGCGCGTGGTGCAATCATTGCCATCAATTCATGATGATCGTACGGCAATTTAGTAACGGCTGAATTAAAGCGTCCTAAATCCTGATGATACCATGCATAACCTTGCGCGTTTCGCAGTCGTTCCCTGCTGCCGGGCAATTTTTCGGTCACGCGCCATGCAGCGTCGCCTCCGCCGCCCGGCTCCTGCGCTATAGTCAATGCAATCCGTTCATCGAGCGCCCCGGAAAACAAAGCTATTTTGCCCGCATAAGAACAACCGGTTATAGCAAGATGTTTTAAATCGATTTTTGATTCGGGCGACATTTCAAGCGCGTCGATAATTCTGCTAACGCCCCATGCCCAGGCAATAAATTTACCCCTCTTTTTATCAGGATAAAGTTTATAAAACTGTCCGTCTCCACGGCTGCCCGACCAACCGTTGGTAAGCTGCCATTCCATAAAATGAATTGTGGCAATTCCCCTGCTTGTAAAAAGATCCTCCGGCAAACTGCCTGTCGGCGTAAATCCCACTCCTATAACCGCGGGAAACGGTCCTTCCCCTTCAGGTAGACTAATAGGCGCGTTTATAACCAGCGTATCGCCATTCTCGACAATAACAATTGTCATGAGAGTGTCGGTATATGTAACCGTCATATTCTCCGGTTTGGGAGGCTTAGACCCGAGTTCGTAATATTGAATTTCTTCGCCTATTTCAGCGCGCCGGCATCTCCATTCGAGTTTGCTCGTAATCCTGCCTCTGCCGTCAGACCATTCGAATGGGTCCGGCAGTTCGTTGATTACCGGCAGTTGACTGAATTCCGGCAACGGCGGTTTAGCGCAATCCGTACCCGTATTTTCAACTTCGTAAACCCGGGGCATCTCCTGTGAATACGCGTTTATAAACAAAAAGAAGAAAGCCATTAAAAAAATTACCAAGTTATTTGTTTTCATTATATTCCCCCATTTATTTTAATAGAAGTAATTTTATTGATTTGCCGGTTCGTCCGCCGGATATTTTACAAATATAAACTCCCGAAGAAAGTTCGGCGCCATGATTGCTTTTTCCGTCCCACCTGACGGTATGCGTTCCCGCTGTTTGATATCCATCAAATAAATTGACTACTTCCCTCCCGAGCTGGTCGTAAATTTTCAACGATATCTTTCCGTCGAACGGGATAGTATATTTTAATACCGTTGACGAATTAAACGGATTGGGATAATTCTGATACAATTCAAAATTCCCCGGTAAAATATTTTCCGTTGTTTCTTCAATATTCGTCGGATTTTCTCGAGGAATAAAACGCAAGGTTTGTATTCTGAACAATTCTTCCGACGAGTCGCCTTTAAATAAAAGATAAACGTCGTGCATACCATCTGCCTTGCCAACAACAGGCGCTTTGAATTCCTTGAAGTCGGACCAGCTTCCCGTATTTTCAATTTCAAGTTCGGAAATAATTTCGCCGGAAAGCGAGTCGATTCTGATTTCGATTTTCCCTCCCGAAGTATTTGACGAAGCCGAAACAACAATTGAGTCGGCAATAACCGGATATTCTTCCGCGCCCAATTCCACGCCGGCGTACATTGCCCAATCGTCGTTATTAATCTGACTCAAGAGATTCGGAGGGTATCTGTTGATCATTATTCTTGTGCCGAACTGATCGGCAGGCGAAGCCGCGTTAATATTTGTATATCCGTCGCGGTAAATGTAGAGATCGAAGTAAGCGGGTTTTCCGATTGTGTAAAGTCCCTGATAATTTCCCGTAAAATTATTAAACTGTGTCTGTTCTTTATCTATATCGGCGGCGTCAATTTCATTACCTACCTGAAACCATCTGATTCCGTCCGCGCTGTAATATCCGTACATCTTATGCTCATCACGCACGAGCTTTAACCATAATACCGCTCCGATATTATTTTCAACCTCGTATTTAATATTCTCAAAACCGAATGAAATAATTTTATTTCCCTCCGAATCCGCCGTAGAACAAAGTTTTACCTGATGAGTTTGAGGACCGTTAATAATCCATAATCCCGCTTCGTTCAAGTTCGATTCGGGTTCGAAATCAAGACGCGTAATTAATGAATAGTTATGCTCGCCGTCGTTTTTAATTACTGTATTTCTTCCTCCTCTTCCGATATTCGTAAGTTTTAACCAACCCGGACGTTCTGTTAGAGAATAGGCGGACGAAGGAGTATATCCCAGAAACGACCATTCGGGATGCAGTTTTTCGGAATCGAAATAATCCGAATGCGGAACAGCCCAGGGGATGCCGCCGCTCGGAAGGTCGGGCGCTATAGCCGCGTCCGGCGAAGGTCTCAGAATTTTCGGGAAGCCGTCATCGTCATAAATTACCTGGCAGAGTAAACCCTGACGTCCCTGAGCGTACCAACTGCCGCTATGATAACTATGCGCTATAACCCAGCTTGTGCCGTCGTCCAATTCAACAGCCGGCGAAATATGATTCGGAGCGCTGAAATTCGATATGCTTCCGGTAAAAATATTTGTTCCGATAATTGTCCATTTTGATTTATCGTCTGTGAGCGTGTCGCTCTTCATTACATATTGACTCCCTGCCAGATGCTGTGCAAAACTGTAATAATAGCTCCCGTTATGTTTCCACATTACCGGACCTTCAGCCCAGCCGTATGGATTTCCTTCCGAATCGGGATTGAGCCAGGTCAGATCGAGCACATTGCCGTTGGGTTGACCGTCTTCTCCAAGTTCTACTATATGATTGTTCTGTCGACCGTGTTTGGTTAACAAATACCATTTGCCGGTGCTATCGTCAATAAAAATCGAATTGTCGACGCCCAATCCGCTCATACCTGCGGGAACATTCATTCTTGTCGGCATACTCCACGGTCCTTCCGGCTTATCCGCTTTGACAAAATACATACTGCCGCCTCCCCTTCCGAAAAAATGCCAATATTTGTTATTGTAAAAGACCATGTGTCCGCCCCAAATTCCTCCGCCTGGACTATTGCCGTATTCCGACCATGAAGCCGAGACCGGTTGAGCTATCGCTTCCCAGTGTACGAGGTCGGTTGAATGATATATTTTGGGAGTCGGATTAAAAGACGAACCGGAAGTATAAAAATGATTCCCGATTTTAGTCAAAGTCGGGTCGGGATGATCGCCAGGAATTACGGGGTTCATATAAGTTTTCGAAGTCTGCGCTGTTAACGATAAATTAATTAAGAATAAGCACAGAAGATTGGAAATAACTTTGTTCATATCCCCCCCCCAAAAAAATTTAATTAATCGGCAAATACCCAGATGAAACATGAGCCGCCTTTACGGTCGGGACGCGCTCCTTCCGAATCTGCGGAACATAAACTTCCCGCATACGGATCCGCAAACAAATATTTGTGCGTTTTCAAAGACATCAACATAATTTCTCCCTTCAGCATATCAATCCATTGAAACGTCGAAGCGGAACCGTTTCCTTCTGTTTCAATTCTGACTTCAGCCATTTCTCCAAAATTCTTCACTGTTACATAGCCGCCCGTGGCAATTGATTGCAAAGCAATACGCCCCTCGCCTCTGTCGATCACGCGGAACAATCCATTCTCTCCTTCTGCAAATTTACTGTCGATTGGAACCGGTCTCAAAAAGTTTTTCCAATTAACAAGAATTGTACTGTCAGCGAGGCTAATCAATTTTATTGTTTTGTTATAAGGAATCGGCCGAGTTAAACCTTTGCATCGTGGTTCTATTATTTCGAAGAAGTCGAAATCCGCAAATCCGCCTTCGTTACATTCTTTATTAAAATTGAAAAGCGCATAACGGACGCCCTGGAAAGTTTTAAGCTGATACGGCAATATTATTTTGTCGTCTATTGTAATATAATTTTCTCCGTCCGTACTGTAACTCAAATAAGCAAAATCTTCGTCGAAGTTACAATATGCCCGCAGCCATATTTTATTTGTCACGGGGATTAAATTAATTTTTTTCTGTTTTTGTTGATTATAATACTGAAGCCGGTTATCGCCTTCTTTGTTTTTAGTTATTCCAATCCATGCATAAGGCAGATTCAAAAGAGCCAAACCGGCTATATCGCCTCGTTTCAGATTCGAGATATCGACAAGCGTAACAGCGTACGATTCGGGACCTACGGCTCTCTGAGTAAGAGTATTCCTGGCATACCAGAACGATTCGGCCGGCAGCGAGTGAAGCCGTAAAAATCCTTTGCGTTCATTCAACGACCATTTCTCGTCAACAGTAGCATGATTCCACTGCCATGCGTTTTTTAATTCCGGTCCGTCGAAATTATCGTCTTTTTCAAATGGCGCGTATATTCCGGATTTAACCGAAGTAAGCGGTTTACGCCAGCTTTTTGGAGAGCATTTAAGATTTCCCGGCAATCCCATATAAGGCCAGCCGTCTTTCCAAGTTACGGGACTCAAAACGGTAACCCTGCCAATCGAATTATAATCCATCATTGAAAAACCCCACCATTCGCCTCTATCCGTTTCCACAATTCCTCCCTGATGCATCGGAATACACCCCACATGATTTGACGGCGCTTTAATTAAATTAAAAGGAGGTCCGTTTTTAGTGTCCCACAAACGCCAGGTTGTTCCCATACCCATATTTTCTTCTGCGCTCATAACATTTATTTCATAGAGTCCGTATGGATTGTCCGCCCTGGCGCATACCTGATAACAAACCGGGTCCCAATTTGTAATTGTTATATAATATTTACCGTCGATTTTATAGAAATGGCATCCTTCGCCGGCGCCGCTGCCTGCCGGTATGATTATTTTTCCAGAGCCAGGAATAGTATCCGTTAATTCCGCATTTAACTCGGCAATCCGTATTTCATCATAACCCCAGACGACGTATACTTTACCGTCGTCGTCAAATAAAACGGAGAGATCGTGTAAAGAAACATTCATTTGATAATGCTCCCATGGTCCAGCCGGATCCGTACTTTTAAAGACCTGAGTCTTATGCCTGTTAACGTTGCTGAAGATAAAAAACATGCCGTTATGGTATCGGATGCATGGCGCCCAAAAACCTTGTCCGTATATCTCCTTGCCTTCTTCAAGTCGGAATTCCGGTCCCAGATCCAATCTCCTGCACGCATATCCCAATAATTTCCAATTTACCAGGTCTTTCGAATGAAGAACCGGCAAACCCGGCATTGTATGCATTGTCGTGCCGGTCATATAATAATCGCTGCCAACTCGAATCAAATCCGGATCGGAGAATTCTTCATAAAAAATAGGATTAGTAAATGTCCCGTTACCGTTGTCCGCATGCCATGTACAAATAGTGGAATCGCTCTGCCTCGGAATAAATGTCTGTCCCGGTAAGTTTATATTGGATATACCGAAGACAATCAAAGCGAAGAGAGTAATTTTATAGAGTCTCATACAAGATAGTTCTCGCGATATATTGATTCGAGAAATTAAATTATTTTAACGGCAACCAGACTTTCATTTTCCCGACGCCTCTGTTCGACCAGAGAAAGTAAGGTATCATTTTAATTTTTATGTCATTTCCTTCGATATAAATTACCGGAGTATTTTCCGACAAAATTTTCTCTTCTTTAACAAAGATTTTTGAATTCTGTGCGATGAATACATTTGAAAAGTTTTTGTTATCCGCTTCTTCTGCGCAGTAGACAAATGGGCCTAATTCTATAGCGACCTTATTTCTGTTTTCTTTTACTTTTTCATTTGCCAGTACTTTTTTGACTTCTTTGGGAAGGATCAAATCAACTTTGTCGCCTTTTTCCCATAATTTGGTAATAACCGCGTAACCAGAGGAGATATTCAGACTTTGCTCTTCGCCGTTGACAAGCAATCTGATTTTTCCGTTTTGTTTGTTCGCATAACGATAGAGATCTCCCGGCAACGGTATATTTCTCGACCATCCCGGTATTCTTATTTTTAATGTAAATTGCGTTGCAGCCTGGGGCTCTATATTTAACGTAACCTTGTAATCCAACGGATAAGAAGTTTTTTGAATAATCCGAACGTTTTTGTTTCCTAATTCGATATCGGCTTTACTGCCTACAAACAGATTAACATATACGCTGTCTCTGTCGACCGAGTAGATCAGACCCGGCAGCGAAGGAATAAACCGGATAAGATTTGTAGGGCAGCAAGAGCAATCGAACCAGGGTTGCCGGGTACAGGCGCCCATATTAAATTTATACTCCCCGTCGGATTCCAGAGGATTGGGATAAAAGAAATTTTTTCCGTCGAGCGATATTCCGGAAATCAATCCGTTGTAAAGGGTGCGTTCGATTACATCCGCATATTTGGAATCGCCCGTCATTTCGAATAAACGATAGTTCCAGTAAACGCTGCCGATAGCGGCGCATGTTTCGCCGTAAGCAGTCAGATTAGGCAATTCGTAATCATCTCCGAAGGCTTCGCCGTCGTGGCGCGCTCCCAAGCCGCCGGTAATATATGTCTTTTTATTTACGACGTTATCCCACAATGTAAAAACGGCTTTTCTGTAATCCTCGTCATCGTGCAGAACGGCAATATCGGTCATTGCGGCGTACATGTAAAGAGCGCGTACGGCGTGGCCCACAGCTTCTTTCTGTTCCACTAACGGTATATGATCCTGCGCGTATTCTCCGTATAATTTATGAGTTGTCGAGTCGCCTCGTATGTCGAGGAAAAACTTTGCCAACTCCATATATTCTTTTTTGCCGGTAATCTGGTAAAGTTTAATCAGACCGGTTTCCACAATTTGATGACCCGGCGGTTTTCTGATTTTATCAGGTCCGAAATTCTGAACCAATAAATCGGCATTTTTAATTGCTATATCGAGAAAATTTCTTTTCCCGGTGGCGTAATAATGAGCGGCTGCGGCTTCGAAAAGATGACCGCTGTTATAAAGTTCGTGACTGCTTTCGAGACTTTCCCATCTTTTTGAAGGCGGCTTTACCCACCATGCGGGCGGCTTTTGAGGATCAATTGTAAACCAGGTCGTCAAATAGCCGTCTTCTTCCTGTCCCGTTTTTATAATCGCTATTACCGAGTCGATGTAGTCTTCAAGTTCTTTATTTGGACTGCTAACTAAAGTATACGAAGCGCCTTCAATAATTTTATAAAGGTCAGTGTCGTCAAAAGGCATTTTCCCCCTGTATTCTCCTTTCTTTTTGCCGCCGGCTATAAGAAAGTTGTCCATTCTGCCTTCCTCTTCGCACTTTTCGAAGGCATATTTAATTGTGGTTTCCTGGATTGTTTTGATTTTGGGCAGCCAGAAATCGTCGTTGATTGTAACGCTCCTGATATCAACCGGAGATATGCGGTATCCGCTCCGTTTAATTTTATCTTGCGGGAAAATTAAAGCGGTTAGAAGCAAAGCAAACGAAATAACTTTCATTTATAGATCCTCTGATTTGAGTCTATTTCATAAGTACAATTTTTTTTGCGTCGATTTTATTTCCGACTAACAGCCTACATATATAAATACCGCTTGATAATTTGTCGGCGTCGAAATTTACCGAATACTCTCCGGCATGTTTGAAACCTTCAAACAGAGTAACAATTTCTTTGCCCAATAAATCATAAATTTTCAAGGATACTTTATCGGCTTTGCTAATCTCAAATGATATTCTGGTTGTCGGATTAAACGGATTCGGGTAGTTTTGCTCGAGTATGAATCCTACTTTTTTTTCGTAATTATTTCGTTCTTTAATATCCGTAGCGTCGCACAGATTGATTGCCGCTTCGCCCTCGCCCAGCGGCAAGAACTGTAAGTCCGAAACAGCTAATTTGTCCAATCCAGCTCCGTCTTCTCTGTACGATACTGCGATAATATGTTCGCCGCTTTCCAATTCAAAACTATCCAATAATTTCCATTCCCACCCGTTTGAAGCCAAACCGTTGTACATACGGTAATCTTCGTTGTCTACGCTTATCCAGAATGAATCGTCGTTATAAGTGGGACAATTAACGCGAGCCATTAAATAATAAACTCCCGACGTATCAATCGAAAACGGTATTGTAATAATATTTTCATCTCCTGTCGGAGCCTGATTCAAACTTTCAAGTCCGCTGCGGATTGTTACATATTTACTATTGGAGGCATTGTCGTCTTCAATAATTTGCCAATTACTTCCCACTGTGCCGCATTCGGATTCCAGAAAGATCGAGTGTGATTGATATTCAGCAATAAGAGAATCGGTTTTGGTAAAGAGAGTCAAATCGACAGCTTCAGCAATCATTCTATGCCCCGTTTCATTGGGATGAAGGTGGTCGCCCGTGTCTGCTTCGGGTAAAAGACTCAACGTATCCTCAGGATTTCTTAAAGCTCTGTCCAGATCGATTACAGCGTCAAAATAGCCCCCCGTTCTTATCCACTCGTTGACTTTTTGTCGAGCGGCTTCGCGCGTTTCCGAAAAATAAAACGAACCTTTCATCGGCAGTAACGTTGCTCCGTAAACATAAATTCCTTTTGAATGAGCATGATAAATCATCTGTTTATATGCTTCGATTAAATCGTCGGCAACGTCAATACTGTTCGAACCGCCGATATCGTTAATCCCTTCCAGAATAATTAACCATCTCACGCCGTTCTGATTGAGAACGTCTCTCTCGAATCTGCTGAGGGCTGACGGTCCGAGACATTGTCTTAATACGCAATTTCCTCCTATGCCCGCATTCAGCACAGCCACCTGTTTTGTTTCCGGATTGGCTTGTAATCTTTTTGCAAGTTCGTCGGGCCAGCGATTCTGCTTGTTCGTTCCCGATCCTCTGCCGTCCGTTATCGAATTGCCGAGCGTTACGACTGCGAAGGCTGAATCCGGAGCCAATACATCAATCGTATTGATTACGTACCAATGATCGGTCGTTACCGCGCCCGCAAAATCTTCTTTATCAACGTTGTTTCCGGCAAGAATATACGATGTCGTTCTCGATCCGGGATGCCCTGTTACGTCTCGGGAAGTATTGCCGAAATAAATTGTAATGGCAATGTCGGTCAAAGGCGTTAAGTCGAATTCTATAGGGTCTGAAATGACGGCGGAACCCGCCGCCATTGTTACATCCGGTTTGCCGTTAAACGAAAGAGCTTTATCCGTCGATTTATCGATTACGCCGTTTCCTTTTGATACAGCAACATGGGCAGAATTTATTGTAACGGGCGAACCGCTGAATTCATTGGAGAAGCGGACTCTCAACACATCGCCTCCTAACGAAACCCGCACGATTTGACGAACAGTATTATTTGTCAATCCCGGTGGGTCCGGCGGATTATTCTGAGGTTCCACCAACTGCGGCGAAGTTGTCCACGTACCGACCCATTTTTGATTTTCAGTATGTCCGTATACTGCTATACACGATATAAGCATCAATGCCAGAAAATTTTTTCCCACGATACCTAAAATTTTCACAATATTTTTCATCCGTAATTCCCCTGTGAATTTTATGTTATGACATCTTTAGTAAAATATTTTTACTACCGCTTCTTTTATTTAATAATAATTTTTTCACTTAACCTGATATCTTCCGAGGAACTGCCGATAAGAATTTCCCAGGCGCCTTTTTCGACTACAAAATCATTCTCGTATGTACTGTAAAATGCCAACTCATCTACAGGGATTTTAAATTCCAATACCTTGCTTTCTCCCGTTTGCAGCGTTAGCCTTCGGAATCTTTTTAATTGTTTACGGGGGACCTTAAATTTAGCGTCTTTACAGCTAGCATAGATCTGGACAACCTCGTCGCCATTACGATTGCCAACGTTAGTAAGCCTGAACTGTAATGAAAGCGTGTCCGTTTCATTCAGAGTATTGCTCACAATTTTCAGACTGTCATATTTAAATGTCGTATATGATAAGCCGTGACCGAACGGAAACAACGCCTGTTCGTTCAGGTACATGTAAGTTCTGGGATTATTAATAATATCATAATCAGACATAGGAGGCAACTGTTCTGTCGAAGCGTAAAAAGTTTGAGGTAGCTTTCCGCCGGGGTTATAATCTCCGAAGAGGACGTCGGCAAGCGCCTGACCTCCGAATTCACCGTTATACCAATTTTCGACAATTGCTTTAGCGTACTTCTCTGCGCCCGCCAATGCAACAGGACCGCCGTTAACCAGGACAATAACAATATTGGGGTTGACTTCCGCCGTTTGCTTTACTAGTTCCCGTTGAACGGACGGCAACTCGATTTCTTTTCTGTCGAGCTCTTCCTGCGATATTCCCGGAGTAATGCCAAGGACTAAAATAACAAGATCGTTTTCGGCGGCAATCTTTTTTGCTTTTTCGAAATCCTTTTGCCCCAGGTCCCATGTTAATCTGGCTGTAGCCCCCAACGAATTATCAAAATATTCGAATACAACATCGTACTTTTTACCCGGGAGTAATTTAACTTCGGCGGCGATCGGTTTTTCGCCGTGTTCTTTCCAATCGTCAATAATCAATTTATTGTCGATATAGAGCCTGACGCCGTCGTCGCAGCTCGTTCCTATATAATTAATAGTATCGGGAGGAATGATAGTTCCTCTCCACCTTACAGAGAATTTATCTGAGGGAACTCCATCGGCAGGCGAGTTCATGCCGAACGAAAAATCAATAAGCGAATCCACTTTGGTTATTACGGGCGTCCCTTCCAAATTCATGTTGTCGAAATACTCGCCCAATAAACCTTTAATGCCCTTTTCTTCTATCACACCGAAGTATTCGGGGTCGATTGGTTTTAATAATCCACCGCCTATGTCGCAACCTTTGACATAGCCGACCCGGATATCGAGAGAATCGGCTTTGTTTTTAATTCCTTCGAGAGGACTTATTAAAACGTTTGGAAATCCGCTATAGATGCCTAATTGCGCCTCCCGCGCATTCGGACCTATAACAGCGATTGATTTGATTTTACTTTTATCAATCGGCAGTATATCGTTGTTTTTCAGAAGCACAATCGATTTTCGGGCGGCATCCAGAGCAAGCCGTCTGTTTTCCTTGCTGTCTAATTTGTCTTTTCCAATTGAGGAATAAGGCACAAGTTCCGGCGGGTCAAATTCACCCAGTCTGAAACGCGCAGAGAGCACTCTGAACAAAGCGCTGTCGATATCCTTTTCGCGCAACAGATCTTCATCGAGCGCGTCTTTAATAAACTCGCGATAAGCCTGTCCGCAGTTCAAATCGCATCCGGCAAGAATGCTGCGGGCTACCGCTTCCGCGCCGGTCTTGAAAAATTTATGACCATAGAGCATATCGTGAATAGCTCCGCAGTCGGACACTACATAACCTTCGAATCCCCATTGACGCCTTAATAAATCCGTCATCAAAAACATATTGGCATTGCTCGGCACATGATTCAATTCGTTATAAGCTCCCATTATAGAATATGCTCTGGCTTCAACTATGGCGCTCTTGAATGCGGGCAAATAATACTCGTAAAGATTTCTCATATCGACATCCGAAGAGCCCGTATGCCTTCTTTCCTCTTCGTTGTTTGCAATAAAATGTTTCGGAGTGGCGACTGTCATTAAATAATAGGGATGGTCGCCCTGCATTCCTTTAATAAACGCCACTCCCATTCTTGAAAGAAGATAAGGGTCTTCGCTGTACGATTCTTCGTTTCTGCCCCAACGCGGGTCTCTTGCTATATTTATTGTAGGGCTCCAATAGGTCAATCCTTTGCCGTAGAGCCGATTGAGGGCGCGGGCTTCGTCCGATACAGCCGTAGCTACACGATTAACAAGCCGAGGATCCCAGGTTGCCCCAAGCGCAATAGCCTGTGGAAATGAAGTTGCGCCTTCTGCCAAAACTCCGTGCAGCGATTCATTCCAGTAATTATATGCTCTTAACCCTAATCTTGGGATGGAATCCGCCTGATTTGTCAGTTGTTTTATCTTTTCTTCCGTGGTCATCAGTGAAATCAGGTCGTTCAGTCTTTCCTTGTAAGAACCTGTCGTAAACGCATTAACTATTACATAGTGACTGTCAATCGTCCCGTTGCTTTTCATAATAGAATAATTGAATAAATAGTAACCCGGGCGTGAAAATACAACTTCGGTTTTATTGCCGGAAGGATTCTTAACAATTACTCCGGCGTTATTTACGCAGTTCCAGCTTACGAATTCCGCATCGGAAGACAATATGCCGTTTAACGTTATCGACTTATTTTCTTCCCAGTTAAGAAAATAATAATCTTCGGAATTAACGCGTTGAGCATAATTATAATTTTGGAGTGTAAAATAAAGGAGAGTTAACAAGAATAATGGAACAATTCTTTTCATAGCATTATCCCCCCATATTAAAAAATAATGTTCATTACTATGCCGGTTATTTAAGAAGTACCAACTTTCTTAAAGCCGAGTAATTTCCAGCAATTAGTTTGTAATAATAGACGCCGCTGGAGAGCGTTTCTGCGCTAAAATTAAGCGTATGTATTCCCGCAGGTTTTTCAGAATTTTCCAGAGTAACAACTTCCCTTCCGATTTCGTCATACAATTTCACAGTTACGTGGGAAGCGACAGGTATGACGTAGGAAATTTTTGTGGTCGGATTAAAAGGATTGGGATAATTCTGATACAACTCATATCCCGTCGGAAAGCTGTCGTCGCTTTTATTTGACGTAATTATAGGACGCACTCTATAGACCGAATGACCGGCTGTAATAAACAAAGTTTTATTATCCGATTCCCCCCATGCGCAATTAGACGCCGAGACATTCGAAGGCAGGTCTATTTTTCCAATAAGTTTGGCTTCGGGAGACACAATCCAGACCGCCGACGAACAGGTAACATATAAATTTCCATCTTCGTCAACTTTCATACCGTCCGCGTATCCGTTCACCGGTATTGTATAAAAGAGTTTTTTATTTGCAATAATCGAATCGTCAACCACATCCCAGACATAAATCTTATGCACCCTGGAATCATTAACATATAATTTTTTTTCATCCGGCGAGAAGCAAATACCGTTAGGGAGTTCAAGTTTATCGAGTAATTGAATACTTCCGGAAGGACTAATCCTGTAAATCCCGTTAAATGTCAGTTCTTTGTTTTTAGGTCCTCCCGGAACATTGAAATCAGGATCTGTAAAGAATATTGAGCCGTCCGATTTAACAACCAGGTCGTTGGGACTGTTAAATCGTTTGCCTTCGTATTTTTCAGCCAATGGAGTTTGAGAGCCGTCTTTCTCGAAACGCACAACTCGCCTCAATCCCATCTGTCCGGCTATGAGTCTGCCTTCCAAATCATAAGTCAATCCGTTGGTGCTGTCCGACGGATCCAAAAATATTTCCTTACCTTGCTCAGGGGTCCATTTGCAAATTTTATTGCCTTTGATATCTGAAAAAAGCAATCCTACGCCTTCCTTCCATACAGGACCTTCGGGTTGTTCTATTCCGGTTACAATCTCCTCAACTTTTGCATTTGTATCGATTACTATTTGCGACATTACATTATTTGCCGTTATAACGAATAATATTAGAAGCGGTAAAATTTTAGATCGCATGCGTCTGCCCTTTTTCATTTATTTGATATTTTTAATTTTACTTTTGATACAGCATTTTGATGGACTGACTGAAATTACCGGACTCCAGCCGGCAAATATAAACTCCGCTTGCCAATCCGGTAGCGTTCCATTGCAAACGGTGCTCGCCTGCAGGCGCTTCTCCTTCCATAATGGTTTCAACTTCTCTGCCCGTTATATCGTACACTTTTAATCTTATATACTCACTCGCAGGCAAATAAAAAACAATCATCGTAGAAGGATTAAACGGGTTGGGATAATTTGCGCATAATTTAAAATCGGAAGGTTTTTCCGGATTTTTATTTTGATCCACGCTTGTAATTAAATCTTTTCCGTCGCCGACAATATTGATTTCGCTCAGGCGATTTGTCCCGATTCCTTTTTTATAAAGAAGGTCGAGATAATTATCGCATTCCCTGTCGCCGTAACTGTTTTTTGCCGGCAATTTTAATTTTTCCGCTTCTGGATCGAGTCCCATCAAATGAGCGGCTATTGTATCGGTAGCGACGGGGTCTTTTCCTGCAAATAATACGTGACTTGCAGAAGGAGCAAAACTCGGATTCCAAACACCTTCACCTCCGATAGCGTTTTTAATGCCGTCGCCTATTGAGAGGTCAACGGGTCGAGCTGCGTATAAATCGCATATCGAACGAGGCAAAAATTTTGCCGACGATCCGTTAGTAGGGCTGTGAATGGCTTGTCGTCTATATTGAATTTGTTGTGTAGTATAATTTACTTGCGGAACGGAGCCGACCTGATTCTTAATTGCGCACGTAATACCGGCCTCGGCGTGCTGCTTCAATTTCCCGATTGAAACATAGACGTCGTTATTAACAAGCAATTCGTGCATTCTGAAGCTCGGAAAATTAAAATAATCGTCGCCGGTCGGAACATCAACAAAATTCCCCTTACTGATATCCGTCAACTGGCAGCCCAGGTCTTTAGCGATAGAAGTATATCCGTCATAAACCGGATTGTCGAAAGAATCGTAGCTGCCCAAGCTTTCCACAATAATAATATTATTAGGAGATACTCCCGAATCGATTATCAATTCGGCCGCGGCTCTGACAACCGTAGAGTGGCTCCACATAGCTTCTTCGATTGTAGCGTCTTTCAATTTATCATTTGCAGCGCTCCCCGAACCGCCGGTAAGATTAATTTTAATAACTACTTTTTTATCCGTACCGAATAAATCCGAAATGCCTCCAATCTGGTCAAATAAATATTCCATTTTTTGTTTGACTCCTCCGTTGACGTCATCATATTCATAATTATCAGCGGGCGTATTTAATGTATTTGTAATTGCCACAGTTGATAAATTGAATTTTTTATTTAAGTCATATGCAAAGATACCGGACGGTTTTAAATACGGTATAGTAAAGAGCCCTGCAAAAGCAATGCTGCTTTTTTTAATAAATTCACGTCTGCTCGAGCTGACGCCCTCGTTATTTCCCGACTTTTTCATTCCCCCTCCTTTTTATTATGAATTAGAAAGTATTAACGTACCAGCAACATGAATTATCATTTTAATGCTTCCTAAAATCTTTAATTAAAAATTCAACATCCGTTATTTGTAATTAAACATAATATTTTATTCGGCATTTATCAAAACGCTATCCCCTAGTAATCCTTCGGAAGAAGCTCTTAAGATAATTTTACCTTTAGAGCCCTCAATAGAGCGGACGATTACCAATGCCAGTCCGTTAAAAGCATTACGGTTTTTCGACGGGAACGGAATCATACAAGTCGGATCGCCATTGTCAGTAGCGACTATTTCGCCGGGTCCCTCTATTTCAAATTTAATCATATTAGAGGCGTTCGGGACAATCAAACCGTTTTCATCTTTAATTCTAACCGTAACAAAAGAAAGATCCGAACCGTCCGACTTGATAACGCTTCTATCGGGGATTAACTCGATCCGAGCCGGGTCGAGCGTGGTTTTCACACTATCGCGAGCCCATATTTTGCCGTTCTTATAAGCGATAACTTTTAATTCGCCAGGTTCGTAAATAACGTCGTCCCAGCGTAAGCGATATTCGTAATCACCCTTTTTCTTTTTGCCCAAAGACTTTCCGTTTAGAAATAACTCGGCTTCGTCGCCTGATGTAAAAACATGGACAGGCGTAATTTTGCCCGCTCTCTCCGGCCAGTTCCAGTGAGGCAGAATATGAGCCATCGGATAATCGGGACGCCAATATGACTGATATAAATAGAACCTGTCTTTTTTAAAGCCGGTAAGGTCGATAACTCCGAAGTAAGAACTGCGCGCTTCGTAATAAGGCGTGGGTTCGCCGAGATAATCCCATCCGCTCCAGACGAATCCGCCCGCTACGTACGGATGCCTGTCGAGGGATCCAAAAACTTTATCGGCAGACGAGCCGAAATCAGCCGTATATAATTCATAAGCGCTTACGTATTTTCTTACCGGGTCGCCTCCTATCGTATCTCTGATAGGCGAGCTTATTCCCTCGTAAACGGGGAACAAATACGTGCCTCTGCTGCTCACCGCCGCCGCGTTTTCGCTGCTCAGGATTACTTTATCGGGGAATTTTTTATGGAAGTCGTCGTATAACGGTTCGGTTTTAATCCCTTTTAAGTGCGCATACGCAGGCGCATTCCTGATGCCTTCGCCCTGATAATTCAGACTGATAAGGTCCATTACTTGAGGAAAGGGCATATGCGGTTTGGCGTAATTCATTGCCGCCGTAGCTGGTCTTGTGGAATCTTCATCTTTGACAATATCATAAAGATGTTTTGCCAATTCGGCGCCTTCCATATCAGTATATTGCTCTCCGACTTCATTACCGAAACTCCAGATAATGACAGACGGATGATTTCTGTCCCGTCGAATGAAAGCTCTTAAATCCTGCTCGTGCCATTCGTGAAAAATAAGATGAAAATCGAGCGGCGTTTTCTTGCGTTCCCATACATCGAAAATTTCATCCACTACCAGGAAGCCCATCTTGTCTGTTAATTCAAGAAATTCCGGCGCAGGCGGATTGTGAGCAAATCGTATTGCATTACACCCCATATCTCTTAACAGTTCAAGTTGACGTTCGGCGGCTCTTACGTTAAACGCAGCTCCTAATGCTCCGAGATCGTGATGTAGATTTACTCCTTTAACTTCAATCAATTCGCCGTTAAGAAAAATACCTTTATCGGGCTCGAATTTTAATTCTCTTATTCCAAATCGAGTAGTGTAATAATCAACTAACTTCCCTTCCATTAATATTTTTGTTTCGGCAATATAAAGATTCGGCTCCTGATTAGGCGGTATTCCCCAAAGTTTCGGATTGTTTATTTTAATTGTTTGATTAACAATTCGATTGTTTCCCGCTTCAATCTCTATGCTCGATAGATAGTCTTTTGCAATAAGACTATCGATTTTATGTCCCGATTTGTCAAGAAGATAAATTTCACTAACAATATCGGCTATAACTTTTTTATTAGATTTATTATCTACTTTCGTTTTGATATTTACACCTGCGGAAGATTTACTCACGCTATCGGTGGTAATAAACGCGCCCCATTGCGCCACATGAACGCGATTTGTTTTTACCAGCCACACATTTCTGTAAATACCTCCTCCGGGGTACCAACGCGAAGATTTGGGAGGATTATCCAGACGTATTGCTATAATATTTTCTTTACCGAAATTTATATACGGAGTAAGATCAATTCTGAATGAATTATAACCGTAGGGCCATCCGCCTGCAAGGTATCCGTTAATCCACACCATAGCATACGACATTGCGCCGTCCACATCAAGGTAAATTTGTTTAGTCGAATCATGACCTGGTATAAAAACTTTTTTTCTGTACCATGCTACGCCATGACTCGGCAATCGTCCCATACCGCCGCCTACTTCTGCATTTTCTCCCTCGTAAAACGGTCCTTTAATCGCCCAATCGTGGGGTAAATTTACCTGCTCCCAAAGACTGTCGTCGTAATTCAATTGAACGAACGGAAAATCTTTGCCGGGATTGCTCTCCGGTCTTTTATAATGTTTAGATTTATCTTTAAGAAACTCGTTGCCAGTGGGCAGTATCCATGGCTTAAGGACATCTTTCCGATGATCAACTTTTTCAGCTTCGGTCGGCATAGCATCCGCAGGTTTGTCATCTTTATAATCAGTTACAGCAGGTCTCGCATCGTAAATCAAATTATCGGCATCTGCCGCATTATTATATTTAAAAAATTTCCATTCTTTGTTCAGTAAAATTTTTTCTCTTACGTTTTTTTCATTTGTCGCTTTTCCGTCGGTATAGACGAAGTCATTACATAACAATGAAATAAATAATATTAATGAAATAAAAAATTTACTTATTCTCATACTATATATGATCCCATAGATTCTTAAATAAGATTTATGCCCCAGTAAATTCCTATAGACTAAATCGAATTATAGATAGATGTAAAAAATAATAATAAACAGCCCGCACGAGGCGGGCTGTTATAAACCTCCGATTAAGGAGCTGTTATTTTATCAACATCAATTTCTTGACGCTATAAAATTCACCGGCTTTAATGGTATAGAAGTAGACGCCGGATGCAAGGTTAGAAGCGTTGAAAGTAACTCTGTGATAACCGGCGCTCATTTGTCCGTTTACTAATTGAGCTACTTCTTTGCCCAATGCGTCATAAACAACCAGTTTAACGTCGCTGGTTTTCGGTAATGCGAATTCGATGTTGGTTGTCGGGTTGAACGGATTCGGATAATTTTGACCGAGCGAGTAATCAGTAGGTATTGTAGAAGATAATGTTTCTACAGAAACAACCGAATCCGGAATCTCAATCGGAGCTCCCAGATCAACCAATACATCGATCAGATTTAATTGAGTAGCAGTTGCCAGGTTGTTGAGCGCAATATTAAAGCTGTTGAATTTAGTAATCGGATTCTTATCGTCGACAACAATTCCGCCGAAATTATATGTTCCGTCTTCTTTGTAGATATAATAACGGAATTCGACATTTCCGTTTTCTTGCGGAGCAACTGAGAATGCAAAGTTGTACATGCCTTCCGTAGCAACAGCGCCGGCAGGTTTCTGACGTGTTTCAGCCAGAACATAATTTTCCGGTTCGTTAGTGTTGAGCCACGTTCCGTTGACAATACCGCCAACAGTACCCATTTGGTCAGTTCCTTCGCCCCATACGGTTAAATCGTTGCCGCCGCTGTGAGGAATAACAAGGTAACCCGATGCGCCCGATTCGGAACCATCCCAGGCCATTCCGTTTTCTGTTTCAACTAACCTTCCGGACTCCTGATAGAATAGTCCCATTCTAAGTGACGACCATCCTTCAAAACCTCCGCCTACGAATTCCATTTTACCGGTAACAATCATGGCTCTGTCGACTTTGGGAGTAACATCAATCGGGAATTCGCCTCTTAATGCAGCCCAGCCGAACGGTTTTTTAGCGCCGTGCATTGTAGCATTGCCAATCAATTCAACGGGTTCAAGCGTCCAACCGCCGGTTCTGTCGCCAATGAATCCCCAATCTCCCACATAAAACTCCTGCCATGGAGCTTCGGGAACTGTAATCGGATCGCCTTTATCTACTTTAACTGCAATTAATCTGAACTCTCTCATTTCAGTTTCTATACCGTCACCTATACCAAAGCAGATACCGTTGAATTTGGTGGTTACCTGGGCAGTGTCAATTACAGTGCCGCCGAACCAATATTTTTTATCTTTATGGTACATATACCAGCGAATTTCATTTGTACCGTCGGGCAAAGGTTGAACGGAGATAGCGAAATCATAAACTCCGCCCTCGATTACAGCGCGAGCCGGAGCCTGCTCTATAGCTGCGATAGGCCATCCATTGTTGCTCCAAGTGCTGTTCCAGCCGGAGCCGCCATTTATCGTCCAAATTGTACCGGCTCCGCCGGCTCCGTTAGCCATATCGGTGGTTCCGGAACGCGGAGTAAATTCATAACCGTAATGAACTCCAGATCCGGTCCACTCTGCCGTAGGTGTAAAACGATTTATTAATTCTCCTTCGTCTTCCCAATAAGTTAAAGCATATCGTAAACCTACATAACTTTCGCCGGGTCCATCGCCTACGTATTCAAATTGACCGGAGACAATGACAGCTTTATTAGTTGAAGCCTCGACAGTAGTTCCAAAACCGCCTCTGATAGTAGCCCAGCTTGGCGGCGGACCGTCGGCGCCCATTGCTGCATCGCCTACTATTGTGTTGGAATCCACGAGTATTGGCCAGCCTTTACCGCGATTTGTTGCTCCCCAAAGCTCGACATAGAATGGTTCCCATGGCGCTTCGGGAACTACAATCGGATCTCCGTAATCAACTTTAGCTGCAATTACTTTGAATTCTGTCCAATCGCCGGTATTAATACCGAAACAGATACTATTGAATTTGTCCGTTGTAGCGGTATCTACAATGCTTCCGCCGAACCAGTACTTATTATTCTTTTCAATGAGATACCATTTAATTTCAGTATGTGTGTCGTCTACTTTTCTTAAGGAAAATGCAAATTTGTAAGTGCCGGGAATAATCTGCGCGTTTCTCGGAGCCTGTTCGATTGCGGCAATCGGTTTACCGTTATTGCTCCAGGTGCTGTTCCAGTTTCCGTTATTAATAGTCCATACGGTACCGCTGCCGCCGTTTCCGTTCGACATAGTTCCGGCTCCGGTACGCGGATGGAAGCCGTAGCCCCAATATTTTCCGCCTACCCAAGCTGCCGAATCTGTGAGCGGATTTTCAAGTTGACCATTTTCCATATATGTTATAGCGTAACGGATAGGAGTATAACTGCTTCCGGCGCCTTCCGTACCTACGAATTCAAGTTCGCCGGTAACAATTAATGCTTTGTCCGTTTTTAATTCGAGGTCCTGACCGAAACCGCCTTGCACGGTTGCCCAGCCGGCTCCATTCAAAGGAGTTCCGTCGCCGGCAATAACAGCGTCGCCAACAAGAGTGTTTTCGTCGTTTTTAATCGGCCAATATTTACCCTGTGCAGTTAATCCCCAATCTTGCAAATAATATGCTTGCCATGGGGCTTCCGGAACGGTAATCGGCTCGCCGAGTTCGGCTTTAACGCCCATAAGTTTAAATGCGGTCATATTTGTTTCGATGCCGTCGCCAACTCCGAAGCAAATACCGTTGAACTTAGTACTTACCTGAGCGCTGTCGATAACAGTGCCTCCGAACCAATATTTTTTATCGACATGATACATATACCAGCGGATTTCGTTTGTGCCGTCGGCTAAAGGTCGAACCGAGATGGCAAAATCGTATACGCCGCCTTCAATCACAGCGCGAAGCGGTTTTTGTTCGACAGCTGCAATGGGACCGCCATTATTGCTCCAAGTACTGTTCCAACCGCTGCCGCCGTTAATAGTCCAAACGGTTCCAGCGCCGCCGGCGCCGTTAGCCATGTCCGTAGTTCCGGAGCGGGGCGTAAATTCATAGCCATAATGAACGCCGCTGCCAGTCCACATAGCCGAATCGGTATAACGGTTTGCCAATTCGCCTTCGTCATCCCAATAGGTTAATGCATAACGCAAGCCTACATAGCTTTCACCGGGTCCATCGCCAACATATTCAAATTGACCTTTAACAACTACAGCCTGGTCTTCGGTTGCCTGTAATACTTGTCCGAATCCGCCTCTGATAGTAGCCCAGCTCGGCGGCGGACCGTCGGCGCCCATGCCTCCGTCGCCAGGAGGAGTATCTTCTCTGTTAAGAATAGGCCAACCGGTGCCTCGGCTTGTAGCGCCCCATAATGTAACAAATGCAGGGTCTACCGTACGAGTCACTATGATGTTGTCAATCCATATTGTACTATTATCGTTTTGAGCTCCTCCAAACATAAATTTAAGCTGATTATTGGGAACGCTGATATCAGCCGTCATTTCGAACGTAAAAGTTTGAGGAGTTGTAGTTACATAGGCAGTATCATCCAGATATTTGGTATAAGGATCTCCGTTGATCTCAAAAAGAGCATTTATTGCCGCATCTTTACTAGCTACAGCCATGAAAGACAAAGTATATTTGTAGCCTGCAACCAACGGCAAATCGGCTACGCGTTGAATACGCCACATTTCAACGCCGCCTTTGACGATTTCCGCCTTATATGAATTAGCGCCGGAAAGTTTTCCGGTATTGTCAATCGAAAACGTGACGGTGGCTGAAGCTGCGTCGATCCAGCCATTTGTCCACATACCGTCGCCATTATCGAATTCGTCGGATAGGACAACTTCCTGGGCCATCAGCCCGGAGGCCATCCAAACGACTAACAGTAAAACAAGTTTTAGATTTTTTAACACGATTCTACCTCCCTATTTTGTGTAGAAATTTATTTGTATGCATTTAACAATCACCCCTATAATTAATATGCGCACGCCGAATAAAAATCCGGCGTGCGTTAATAATTATTTCATCAACATTAATTTTTTCGTCAATGTTATATTGTCTGTCTCCAGACGGTATACGTAAACTCCGCTGGGTAAATTCGAAGCGTCAAAAGTCACAGAATAATTACCAGCTTTCTGATTTCCTTCAAATAATGTTGCTATCTGTTGACCGAGCATGTTGAAAATCTTAATAGAAACGTATCCTTCTTTCGGAACCGAATATTCTATATTAGTGGTCGGGTTAAACGGATTGGGATAATTTTGTTTAAGCGAATATTCCGTCGGAATTTTCCCTGCAATTTCGCGCACGCTTACTGGATTCGGAGTGCCGTAGTTTAACCAGTTATTGATAATTTCCCATTCCTGGTCGCGTTGAGCTTCCCAAGCCGGTTTGACATCCGGGAACCAGTTCAAGTCGCCGAGCGGGAATCCGCCCATTGCAGCCGTTTTATATTTTTCGTTTGTATAAGCGAGATTTTCAGGCAGCGGCCATTCCTGATTAAAACCGGCGTCGGGTCTGTAAGACCAGTCGATATCCGCATTGTTACTCCATTTATAATTCATGAATGTAAGTAATGCTTCCTGATTTGTCGCCGGTTCAATAAACAGCGGATCTTCGCTATATATTGTTTCCCAATCCACATTCATTGTTTTAAACACTTTATTGCCTTCCGCATCCGTAGAATCGATAAAATCGATTTCGTCCTGTCCCAACATAGGAGAAGGATTATAGATTAAATCGGACTCTCTGTTACGTATTCTTTCTTTAGCTGAAGGAGCTTCGGTAAACCAATTTAGATAGAAATCCTGATACAAGTAAGCAATATGCCCGATATATAATTTTCTGTCGAAGTCCGTGAAGTCGACAGCAAAACCGAACGAATCGACGGGGGTCAAACCGTTGATTAAGCCGCCTCCGGGAGAATTACAAAGTCCGTTTTTGAAATCGTCGTATGTCATCCCGTCCGGACAAACGTCGACTGCCCTGTATCCGATCATCATGGGATTTACAAACAACGAGTTTGTAATGGCGGCATTTCTGAGCCATCCCGCGGATTGGAAAACCCATTCGACGGAATTCAGAAGCGTACAGTGGTTAATATAAACGTTGTCGCTGTATTCGTTTCCTTCCTGCATAATTATACGGCTCAGATTAGTAAAAGAACAATTTTCGAACATCAGCGTATCATAATGCCATCCGGAACTTTGATACGGGAACGATACGGCGCGGCCGTAGTATCTGAAGTGGTTATCGGAATTATTTCTCCAGTAAGAATTATAGAATTTACCCACGAAGTGGTCGGCTTTTACTGTAATAGCGCCGCCCGATTCTGCGCCAATACCGGCATAATCAAAAATACATCCGTCGAAGATGCCGATTTCCGGATCGTTCGCTTCGTCTTGATTCTCGAAAACAATCGAACCGCTGACTTTATTACCCAAAAAGTCGGCGTATCTTACCCAGATATTTTTCATCACGATATCGCCGTAGCTCTGAATAATATATGCTCTATCGATGCCTTCCTCCGTCCATACAATCTGAGGAGGAGCCGATTCTTGCGTATCGCCAGGTTTTGGCGCTACTATTTCGAGGTTTTGTCCGTGGTCCAGATAAATACTGCGGCTAAGAACATAAACCTCGTACGGGTTTAATTTGAAAACCGTATTGTTGATAGTACCGTCGTTAATAGCTTTCTCTATTGCATCATTCAATGTTCCGTATTGTCCGGTTTCATAGAAACCCGGAACAACTACGGTATCCTTTTGAGCAAATAGAGTAGTGCCAAACATCAACAAAAGTGAAAGTAATATTAATTTCTTCATAGCTACTCCTTTTTTATGAATAAGTTGATTAATATCTTAATCTGATTCCGAGATTAGCAGTCAAGCCGTAATTCTGGATATTTCTGAAACCTCCGGTCGATTTATGCAAAGACTGCGTATTTGCATTGTTCAGATTGCTGAAATCGAGGAACAATTCCGAATTCAGGAAAGGTAATTTCTGTCTTGCCGATAAATCGACTCTGAAATAATCGTCCGAGTAAGAATCGTTTTCGGGATATCTGCCTCCGTTTCCCGTTGCAATCTGGTCTTGATAAACAAACGAGAGTCTGATTGAAAAATCTTTGTAATCATAACCCAAATAAGCATTCAGTACATGATTTGGTTGATCCAATAATCGTCCGGCGGCAGAGCTGTCGACGAGTACCGGAATTCTTTGTCTGCCTTCCACTTTAACTTTCACATCGTAGAATGGATATCTGGTTTCCGAAGCAATACGCGCATAGTTAATTCCCAGAACCATGTTATTAAACGGCGACGGTAAATACCAGAAATTGTGTTGAAAGTCGAATTCAAGACCTTTTACGGTTGCATCGTAAGGATTGTTCAGCGGTCTGTAAACCATAGCGTTCGACTTTCCAGTTGTAGGATTAACAACGGGTGTAACTACGAGAGCGCCGTCCCGTACTATTTGATAACGCGGCAATGAGTCGATGCCGGCGCCTTCGGCTGCGTCTAGCTGGTAACTTGCATTGTAAACGAAGTTTTCGATTGTTTTATAGAATGCTCCGATCGAAAGCAAACCGATTTCATTTGTGTGGAACGTAAAACTGAGGTCGTGATTAAACGCTTGAGCAGGTTTAAGTTCCGGATTGCCTGTATAAATGGCATTATTCTGAGTAATTGTAAATTTGGGACTTATCAAATGATAATCCGGTCTGGATAAAGTTTGAGTATAAGCATAACGAATGTCGAGCCATTTTGTAGGCGAAAATTTGACTTGTCCCATCGGGAGTACGAATTCATTCGATTTATGGTCTGTCGTATCATACATTATCTGAGCCTGAGCATTGCGCATGTCTCTGGCATTATAGGCGAAGTATTCGGTTTTCACTTTTTCGTAACGAGCTCCGGCAATAACCATAAACTTCCAGAAGTTAACTTTGAACATACCGTAGGAAGCGTAATAATCTTCATTGTATCTGTAGTCGTTAGTCAACTGCTGGAAAGGACCGTCGTACCAGCCGCCCTGCGCGCCTGTGCTATATTGCTTATTGGAAGCGTCGAACTGAGGATTGCCGATAATGTAATCAAGAATTTGGGTTAACACGCTCGGATTGGCCACGTAATAGACCGATCCGTATTTATTATCCAGAAAAGGATCGTAGAGTTCATTGTCGTTGTTAATAAAAGACGTACCGACCAGCTCGCCTCTGTCGTTGGTTGAAATTCCGAACTGTTCTTTGATAGTTCTCATTAAATTGGATTGTATATCGTTATCGGTCGAATTTGCATTGCCGTTAAATCCGAGATAAGGCGCTTCCTGATCTGTTCTGTTATACTGATTATAAATTTGTCCGCCGAACTTGAAAAATCCGCTCAAAGTATTTCCGATGCCGAAGGGGATTTCAAAATCTGCTTTATACGAGAATTTTTCTTCGAGGTAATTGTTACTGAATAGATTAGCGCTTCTCAGAATAACTTCGTCGGAACCTCTGAATTTTGTAAGCAAGTATGTGAGGTCTTCCGGTTTAACGTTATCTCTTTTAACGCCGCTCTGGAGAGCGTCCGTTTGATTGAAATTAATAACGGGAGCTCTATCCAGCACATTGTTTGCCGAAGTGTAGTTCGCCGATAAATCCGCCGTCATAAATCCTAAATCGTAATCGAGCTTAATAGAATGCATACGCTGATCGACCGTATTGTCGCCCAATCTCAATTGCCATTCCATTCTACCGTTGTCGTAATTGATTGTCTGTCTGTTATCGGTATAATCGGAATTCAATCTTGCAAACATATTTACAAATTTTATCGAACCGCTCGGAAGATTATAATCCATAATTAAGTTGGCGCCGAAACGTTTTCTTGTTTCGATGTGACGATTGAATGTTACAGAAGTAACTTTTACGGGACGATATCCGGTAGTTGGGTCAATCTGCACTTCTTCCGCAGCCAGAGCATATCCCGCGTCCATATTATCTGCATTTCTATCATAAGATTCGGCATTTACCAAAGCATAAACGCCGAGTTTATCGTTGAAGAAACGGTTGCTTGCAGAAGCAACGGCTCTGAAATTTCCGAATGTTTTGCTTTTGGCAGTATAGCCTTGTTGATAGAGTAAATTCCAGTGCAAACCCGACGGAGCTTCTCTTAATTCCATATTGACAGTGCCGCCAATTGAATTTGCGTTCATATCGGGCGTTAAAGATTTATAAACGGCAATCATTCTGATCATATAAGGAGAAATCATTGTCAAGTCGACGCTGCGATCGTTATTCAAACCTCCGGTTGCCACATAGGGATCGGAAGTTATACCGATCGACGAACTTCCAGTTGCGGATAACTTAACGCCTTCGACTTCAATTGAATTGTATTTAGGCGAAAGACCGCGAATTACAACCTTGCTGTCCTCGCCAGAACTTTTTTGAGTCGAAATACCCGGCAGACGGCTCAATGCCGCAGCGGCGTTAAAGTCGGGCAATTCCTGGATTCTCGATTCCGATACTATATTTGCAATCTTATCGGATGTCAACTGTTGGTTAATAGCTTCGAGCTGTCCTTGAGCTTGAGCGGTAATAATTATATCCTGCCCTTCGATGGCAGTTATTTCAAGATAAAAATCCTGAGCAAGCGTTTTGCCTACAGGGATGTCCACAACGGCGCTGTCAGGTTCGTATCCGATATAAGAAACTATAATAGTATGACGCCCGGCGGGAATATTACGGATGACATATTCGCCGTCGAGATTACAAGCCGCGCCTAAAGTAGTTCCTTTAACGAGTACATTGGCGCCCGGTAGAGTTTCATTTGTTTCTTTGTCGTAAACCGTGCCTCTCAAACTACCTTTTCCCTGGGCATTGAGAGGAAGACTAATTGTAAGCATCAATAAAACCAGAGATATAAAAATTCTTTTTATTGGTACATCGAGGGTCATACCCGCCTCCTTGTTTATTTTATTATCAATTAGTTGCCATTTCATTTGCGCGTCTGCTCTGTAATTCTTCTTCTATTTTAGCCATCATTTTATTATTAAGTGGATATTTCACCATCAGAAGCGCGCCGATTACTCCCGCGATTGCAGGGTAAATCGTCATCAAAAGTTTAATGCCGGTAATTGCTTCCGCGTTTTGAACCTGATTAGCCACAAAACCGTAATAAGCCAGCAGCCACCCTACGATTGCTCCTCCTAATGTCAAACCGAGTTTAAGCGAGAATAACGAAGCCGCCATTATCAAGCCTGTGGCTCTTCTTTTGTTTACCCATTCCGAATAATCTGCCGTGTCCGTATATAACGCCCATTGTAACACAGATACCGGTCCGAAGAAAAATGACAGGAAGAGGTTCAGAAGGAATAACAAGATTATTGCATCCTGAGGCACAAAAAAGATAGCGGCGCTGAATATTGCGCTTCCCAGCAGAAAAAATGTGTAGGTATTCTTCTTATCGAATTTTTGAGCGAACCATTTTGTCAATATGGCGCCGATTATCGTTACAATCGTTCCTGAAAGCATAAATGAAGACGATAATACTTCATATGAAAGTTCGTAGGTGGCGCCGAATAAACTAATTTTCTGATCGAGGATATAATATTTGAAGTAATAAATAATTGTGGAATTTCTGACGACAATGAAAACCAATTGAAAAACCGTAGCCCCTGCAATCAGTATCCACGGTTTGTTGGAAATGAGGTCTTTCAAGTCCTGCTTGAAATCGCTCTTTTGTTCTTTAGGCGGATAAACCCGCTCTTTCGTAGTAATGAACGTCGTAAAGAACAATAGTATTGCGAGCATTGAAAGTATGCCCATAGTCCATTGCCAGCCCAACGCTTCGTTGTCGCCGCCGAAATATCTTACCAGCGCAAGAACCGAAGCCTGTACGATCAGCCCGCCTACAAAAGCAGCGACAAAACGAAAAGACGAAAGTTCCGTTCTTTCCATCGAATTAGGAGTAATTACCGCCATAAGAGCGGAATAAGGAACATTGATGGCAGTATAAGCCATCATCAACAAATTATAAGTAATGAATGCGTAAATCAATTTTCCGGTTGGATCAAAATCCGGCGTTGTAAAAGTAAGCACACCCAAGATTCCAAACGGAACCGAGACCCAGATCAAATAAGGTCTGAACTTACCCCAGCGTGTGTTTGTACGGTCGGCAATCGTACCCATTACCGGGTCGTTGACAGTATCCCAGATTCGGGTAATTAAAAACATAGTGCCTACAGTAGCGGCAGGCAATCCGTATACGTCCGTGTAGAAATACATCAAAAAGAGCATGAAAGTCTGGAAATAAAGATTCGAAGCGGTATCTCCCAGACTATACCCTATTTTCTCTTTTAAAGACAGATATTTCTTGTTGTTTTCCACAAGCTACCTCTTGAGTGATTTTATTACGGAAAGACTGTTTAATCGGCCTGGGTTTAAAACGGAAAAAGACATATTTATAAAATCGGGAGACATTCGGCAAGTTCCCTCCCCGTTGTATGTCCCCCCACAACAGTAATATAATACGAATCTATTTTTCATAATCGAGGTCCTTTCGCTCTCCGAATTAATTCGGACATAGCCAAGGACAAAACTCTATTTTATTTTTTCAATTTCATTTGACCGTTAAAATTGTTTTTATTAAATCCTCGTCGCGCGAAGAATTACCAACCATTATTTCGAATTCTCCCGGCTCGACCGTAAACTTCATATCGACATTTGTGAATGCGAGATGTTCGGGTAAAAGCTCAAACACAACCGTACTGGTTTGACCGGGGGCCAGAGTGATCTTCCGAAATCCTTTTAATTCTTTAACGGGCCTGGTAACCGAACTTACTTTATCTCGGATATAAAGTTGGACGACTTCCTCTCCGGCAATCGCGCCTTCATTCTTAACTTCAATCGACACACTCACCTTTTCGTCCGCCGATATTGTATCTTTGCTCAACCGCAAATTATCAAAGCTAAATTTCGTATAACTCAAACCGTAACCGAATGCAAACAACGGAGAAACGTCGTCAAAGAGATAACCTCTTCGGGCAGATGGTTTGTGACTGTAATGAGCGGGGATGTGCCCTGCAGACCTCGGAATTGAAACAGGCAATTTTCCGCTGGGATTATAATCGCCAAACAATACGTCTGCCACCGCCCTTCCAGTTTCCTGTCCGAGATACCAGCATTCCAAAATAGCGGGGACATTATCTTTAATAAACCCAATCGAATTCGGTCTGCCGTTAAAGAGGAGAACGACCACCGGTTTGCCCGTTTTCAAAATTTCTTCTACCAGTTTATTTTGCCTTCCGACCAATTCAAGAGACGGGCGGTCGCCAAGGTGCTTTTTATTCCATGCCTCGCGTGATGTCTGTTCGTTTCCCCCCAGAACCAGCACGGCGACATCGGATTTTTGAGCGACGGCAACCGCCTCGTTAATTAATTTCTCGTCTTCGGCAGGATCAGGCAATATTACTTCATCATCGTTCCAGGAACCTCCGACCGTAATTTTGCAACCTTCGCTGTAAAACACCTCGCCGTTTTTGCCGACTTTATCCTTGATACCCTGATAAACCGAAGTATAATATTTCGGCGTTCCATGGTATCCCCCCAGCAGCGTTCTGTCGGCATTTGGACCAATTACGGCTATTTTTTTGAAATCTTTTAACGGCAGAAGATTACCCTCGTTTTTCAGAAGAGTAATAGTTTCTCTTGCCGCCTGAAGCGCTAATTCTCTGTCCTGTTCAAGTTTGTTTTCAAATTGACCCGGCTCAGCTTCGACGTAGGGATTATCAAACAGACCGAGCTCGAATTTATATTTGAGCATCGGCAGGACGAGAGCGTCGATGTCCGATTCGTCCGCCAAACCGCCTTTAACCATTTCCGTTAAATTGGGATAGCAATCGGGATTGGGAAATTCGATATTTACGCCGGCTTCAAGTGCTAATTTTGCAGCTTCAACTTTGTTTGCGGCAACGCCGTGGCTAACCGTTTCTTCTTTGTGAAACAGTTCAGTAATGGCGTAATAATCCGAAACTACAAATCCTTTGAAATTCCATTCATCGCGTAAAACTTTTCTTAACAACCATTTATTAGCATGCGAAGGAATGCCGTCTATTTCATTATAGGAAGCCATAACGCTGATTACGCCGGCTTTATCGATTGCTTCTTTGAAAGGCATCAGGAAAGTATCTCTGAGAAAACGTTCGGAAAAATTTGCCGGAGCGCAGTTAGTGCCGGATTCAGGTTGACCGTGTGCGGCAAAATGTTTTAGTGTGGCTATGACTTTATTATTGTTATTTAGCGAACCGTCGCCCTGTAAACCTTTAACCGAGGCAATTCCCATTTGAGAAACCAGATAGGTGTCTTCCCCGAAAGTTTCTTCGACTCTACCCCAGCGCGGATCTCTTACAACATCGACGACGGGAGTCAGAGCCTGATGAGCGCCTCTTGAACGCGCGTCTTCGGCAATTGCAGAAAATATTTTTTCAATTAATTCGGGATTAAAAGTTGCAGCCAAACCAATCGGAACAGGATAGCTTGTAGCGTCTTTTGCCGCCAGACCGTGCAAACATTCTTCGTGAAAAATCACAGGGATGCCAAGGCGGGTTTCTTCCACAAAAAACTTCTGCAGTTTATTCGCAAATTCAACCATCTGATACGGATCCAAACCGCCGTTAGTATCGCTGAGACGAGCAATCTGACCGATTCCGTTTTTAAGATGCTCTCTTACTTTATCTATGCTGAAGTTTCCCTCGTCGTCGAAAAAGATTGTCTTTTTATCTTCCCAAATGCACAACATCTGCGCTACTTTTTCTTCGAGAGTCATTCTCTTTAATAAATCTTCGGCTCTTTCATCGGGGGATAAATCCGGGTTTTTGTAGTCGTATAAAACTTCCGATTCCGGTTTAGCGTTGCGAACTGATTTTTCCATTTCTTACTTCCTGTATTAGTAAAAAGTATAGTAAAACCTGCTGCACAAAAAAGAAAATCACCCTAAAAAAAATGGTTCAATTAATATAATCCCTTGACCATTGTTGTCTTATCATTTCAAACATAATTAAACCGTTTCAATATTACGAAGATTTATTTTAATTAGCAATAAAAGTAAACGAAAAAACTCAAAAAAAATTTTTTTATAAAATAAAAAAGCCAAGCCGCCGATCACCCAGGTTAGATACTTACCGTTGCTTCCTTCCGGACCTGGCGGAGTTGGGTATTAACCTGCCAATCAGGGCTTGGCTAAAATGGATTACAAATATATAAAATTATTCTTTATTAAGCATTCCTGATATTTCCTCGAAAACCCGTTCGGGCGTTACCAATTCCGAATCTAAATATTCGCATTTTTTCGGGTCGCCCGGACATTTATATTTGCAGTAATTTTCCTCTGGCAAAATTATTTTGTTATAATTTCCCAGGGGTCCCCACAGTTTAGGAGAACAAGCGGTCATCGGACAAAAGAGGGATACTGTTTTTACTTTTAATGCGGCGCATATGTGCATCGGACCAGTGCTCGCCGAAACAAGCAGATCGAGCGCGCTAAAATTGATTATAGAATTGCGCAGCGTGCTGTTTACATTCGGATAAACCACACTATCAATTCCGCTCAACGATTCAGGCGGTTCCAAATCGGTAACAGCTACTCTTATATTATCATCGCTCAGCAACAATTCAATTAATTTACGGTAGCGCTCGGCATTCCAATTTGGCGCTGATCCTCCGCTTGTCGAATTGATTCCAATCAAAAATTTTTTTCGATTCAATAATTCTTTACGACGTATTTCTGATATTTTTTTTTCTTCTTCGCTTAAATAAATCTCTGGAGTGTAATCGCTACTGTCGACGCCTATTTTACGCGCTAAATCGAGAGAATAATCGGCTTCGTGCCTTAGAGGATTATACTTATTCCTGTCGACATATCGCGCGAATGCGAGGAACTGATATAATTTATGGCCCACTCCAACTCTGCACGGAATACCCGCAAAGAACAACAAATAATTGATTCTTTCGTCCGGCAAAAGCATTAAAGCATGCGTAAAGCCGTATTTACGAATTGTTTTAACTGTTTTTAAGAAAGGATTATTTGCATCGTAAATTATTATTTCATCAATGAAGGGGTTGTTCAAATAAACGTCTTTTGCATATTCCCGCACCATTACTGCGACATAACCGTCGGGAAACTTTTTTTTAATTTCACGAGGCAGCGGAGTGGATAATACAACATCTCCGATCCTGTCGGGACGAACTATAAGAATCCTTTTATTTTTCTTTTTCATCGCCGAATAGTCTTCCGCGAACTCGTTCGTATTCTTTTTGCCAATTTAATTCTTCGGCAGCCTTCAGGCAATTATCCCTGTAATTAACAAGCCGCGAAGGATCGTCCAACCAACTGTTGATTATGTTTGCGACGGATTCTCCCTTTTCTATATCGACTATTTCTCCGACATTATACCGAGCGACAATCTTTCTCATCTGAGGCAGATTACTGGAGATAACGGGCAGCCCCGCCATTATATATTCGAACAATTTATTGGGCAAAGCATGGTAATAACTGACGCTAATGTTTTCTATTAAACAAAGTCCCGCGTCGGCGGCCGACGTATAATTAATTAAGTCCGACTGTTCAATAAAACCGCCCCAAACGATCTTATCATTCACGGAATATTCTTCGGCAAGTTTCTTAAAATATTCTTTCTTTTCTCCTTCGCCCAAAATCAACAACGTCACTCTTTCCAGGTCTGCCAGTTCTTTAATAAAATAACTTAATCCTCTGCCGTTCAATAACATTCCCTGATACAAAACAATCATGTTTCCTTTCGGTATGTTATACAATTTCCTGATGTCAATTTTTCTTTCCGGTTTTCTGTACAAAGGAATGTTCCTAATTACGATCGTATTGGAAATTCCGTAATAATTATGAAGGAATTCAGAATCGAGTTCGCCTGTGGTCAAGACAAGGTCGACTCGTTTGATAAAAAATTTTTCGATTAACCTTATAATTTTTTGCAGCGCCGGACGATTGGTCAATCCTCCTACGAACGGATAGAGCTCCCTGCTGTTGTAATAGATTTTTGATTTTCTTATCCGAGCCGCCCAATAGACAAAAGGCAATGTATAAATATCTTCGGCAAAATAGATATCCGCTTTTACTGCAAAAAGTCGGCTCAACAATTTAATTGCAAAGTCGAGATAGAACAGCAGACGGTTTTCGCCTCTGTGCAATTTATATACGACGGCGTCTTTTTCGATTATATCATTTGCAATTCCGAACCAGTCAAAGGAAATAATCTCTACATGATGCCCTTCTGACCTGAGGGAATCGGAAAGGTTAGTTATTCTCGAATCGTGTTTATAATTCCCCAGAAATGCGATGCATATTTTCATGTCGTCTAAAGTTTGATGTAGAGTGTATTTCTCATAATCGCTTTGGCGTCGAATTTTTCTTTGAATTCGATCAAACTCATACTCGGGGTCATCGGATTATCCGCTTTTGTATCCTGCGAAACGCCTATATCCACATATTTATAACCTCTTTCGGTGGCGTCTTTCACCACTTCGTACATCACTCTTTGAATCGGTTTCAAATGCGCAAATTCGTATTTCAGCATATTGTAAAAACAGAGAGCCACATTCTTATTGGGATAAAACATCAAAGAACCGCCGATTGGATTCTCGCCGTCGTAAACCATAAACAATTTCAAATAGTCGGGCAATAATTCTTTTAGGCGGCGCAAATCTCTAAGCGAATGCGTCGGCTTAACTCCGTGCCTGGCTTTATTTTCCAATAGAATCGGATAAAATTCCTCGTAATTGTCGT
Source organism: Melioribacter sp. (assembly GCF_049325435.1). Classification (NCBI taxonomy): domain Bacteria; kingdom Pseudomonadati; phylum Ignavibacteriota; class Ignavibacteria; order Ignavibacteriales; family Melioribacteraceae; genus Melioribacter; species Melioribacter sp. Next base: position 302,006 of record NZ_JBMOLD010000001.1, read on the forward strand.
TTGCTTCCACTCGCAGTTTGAAATCCCGGAATGTTTTTCGGACGTTCCTTCGAATCGTAGGCGAAAATCTTTCGATTATATCCCGTTGAGGATCGAGTTTGATTGCGCTCGAAATGTAATGAAGCTTGTACGAAAAGCCCTGCCACAACATAGCATAGTCGAGACTTTGATTCGGATATTCTTCGTATATCATTGGAGCTGCGGTCAACATAAACTCTTTAATGCCGTTCTTTTTTCCGTAGTCAATCAAAGCTTCGACTATCTCCATAGCTTTTGAAAACGTAATATCTTTGGTAACAATCGAACCGTAACTTGCGCCGATGGGCGATTCGAACATACCGTCGATAATAGAACCTGGAAGAAGAGCGATAATATTCCCCTTGTCGAGAAAAATCAGATGGTCGAATTTGAATTTTCCCGGTTCGTGATAGTCGAGAAATTTTTGCATGTGGAACATTGTACCGTTATTTGACTCCAGTACGAATTTGTCCCATTCTTCTTTCCATTCTTCCGTATATCGGATAATTTCCATATGCAACCGTATTTTTTATCTGATAGAATATGATATACTAAAGGTGTGGGAATCACCCAGGCTGTACTCGTACGGCTGAAAAGCGTAGTCGAGACCGATATTGTTCCAATTGACGCCGAAACCGGCGGTAATTTTCTTCGAATAATACCCCGACATATAACCCGCTCTCAGAAAGAGCGCGCCCGAGTAATCGATTTCAAAACCGCCGTGCAGATGTAAATTATCTCCGTTAAAATATTTCTGAGCGCCCGCGGTTATAAGCAGATTAACTTTGTTAAGAATAAATTTATACGAAACGCCCGTTCTTATCTCGGATGGCAAATCGGAGGCTTGGTACCTGAGATTATTCATTTTACCGAGATTTCTGACAGAGAGTCCCAGCAACAGATTTTCCGTAAGACCGGAGTACGAGAGGCCCATATCGTAAGCGATGCCGGAAGCGTCGTCGGTATAAAGATTTTCATAAATAAATTTCACAGTAGCGCCTGCGAAGAACGAGTCGTATAATTTTCCCGAGAATGAAATGCCGCCGTAAAAATAATTGGCGTTGAATGTAGCTTCCGGTTCGCCCGGCTTAGTTCTTATTTCTATATTGTCGATTGTAGTCGAGGCTAATGTAAGCCCGAGAGGTATGCCCCATAATTCCAATCTGGCCAAAAAATTGCGCGTGCCAATATCATTAAATCTCGTATTGTGCGTAAACGAAAAAGCGGTGGAATTATCGAGACTGAGTAAAGAAGGGTTATAGACAAAATCATATATATCGGTTTGGGCGACGCCAAGTTCTCCCATACTAATGATTCTGGAGCCTGTGCCGTTTTTAAGGATCGACATCCCTGTCGATTGGGAAGACTGTCCTTCTATAATTCCCCATGCTACGAATAAAATCAAAATTATTTTTTTCATATCAGAAAAGTAGATTAATTCCTATAATATGTTGATCAGAAGTCGAGTACGGCTCGACTACAAAAGCATAGTTGATACCAAGATTCAAATTTTTCATACCGTAAAGATAAGAAAAACCTAATGAAGGACGCACGGGTATGTCGTCTTCGGACAATTCAAATCTGTCGAGTCCTCCGCGCAAGTACAAATTTTCGATCGGCTGATATTCTATGCCGCCCCGCAGAATGTTCGAATTAGCATTGCTGCCCTGCCATTCGACTGCAAGGAGAAGTTGAGGATCGTCAAATTTGTAAGAGAGTCCTACTTTTTTAATAAGCGGAAATTTGTCGGTGGTATTTCTTCCGTTCTGTCCGTAAATATTCGACGAATCCCATTTATATGAAGAATTCAAATCCGAAACAACAAACGACAGATTCATTGATTTTGTTAATGAATAGATTGCACCGATGTCAATACCGACCGACGTTGCGGTCATGTTTTCATACAGGCTGTAATAGTAAAACTTAAAGGCAACTCCCACGGCCAATTTTCCGGAAAACCTGTTGGCGAGAGCCACGAAAAACTGATTTTCAGACGTCGATACGCTCTTGAATTTTTCGCCTGCATCGTCCCTTACTTCAATGCCCGAAACTCCGGCATTAATCAGTCCGACGCTAAGTCCCGCGTAAGATCTGAACGTTTCCCGTCCGTCGGGAGAGACGGTTTTACCCAAACCGAATTTTTTTGTAAAGCCGATAAAATTTAGCGAACGGTCGAGTGAAAGAATTGAATAAGAAGCCTGGAATAAACTGTTTTCCTGATAAACCGAAACGGCGGGATTATAATATGCGCTTAGATTCCCCGCAGTTACCGAAGACATTGCATTGCCCATACCCATGCCTCTTGCGCCGAAGCCGAGCCGGCTGAAGCTCCCCGCCGTACTGTTAATACGCGAGAATTGACCGTAAACGCTGGCGGCAAGAAAAAATATTATTATTAGGATTAAGTTATTTCTTTTCATTTTTCTCTCTTAAATTTTTATCTGAGCACCATTATTTTTCCAAAGAGAGGCTCGCCGTCGCCTCCTTTGTCGATCCTGTAAAAGTAGACTCCGTTTGGTACAAAGTTCCCCGCTTCATCCCTGCCGTTCCAAACTTCGAACTGGTCGCCCTGCAAATTTCTTGGGGCGTTTTGAATTATGGTTTTTACCAAATTCATTCCGAAATCAAATACGCGAATTGTTACCTCAGCCGGTTTGTTTAAATTGTATTTTATTCTTACAATTTCGTTATCCGGAGAAAAAGGGTTCGGGAAAGCATACGTCGAATTATCGGACTCGAGCTTTTGCGACGCAATGAAAACCTTCCAGTTGCCGCCCCAATTATTGTCTGTGTCATTGTACTTGATTAATCCGTCCAAAGAACCGATCCACACGTCCGTATTGTTATTTTTCTGATAAACATTAACGCATCGGAAACGTCGGGTAATATAATTTGTTCCGACTCCGGTATTGCTGTCGTATATTCTGGGCGCAGCAATCCAGTTATTGAGCCGGTCGTCCGATCTGAACAATCCGTCTTCCGTGGCAGCGAATACATCGTAAGAACCGTTATTATAATATTTGAAATCGATGCCCAGCACTTTCTGGTCAACGAGATAAGTTTCCCAATTTTTTTCTCCGTCGAACGAAACGCTCAGTCCGTAATATTCGCTGCTCCCTTCGGCTCGCCAAGTTGCAGCCCAGATAGAATTGTCCGCCCTATTATGCGCCAGTTCCAGAATAAAATTGCCGCTGATGGGTTTACTCTGGTTAGTATGATTAAATTTTGTCCAGCTTACGCCGCCGTCGACGCTTTTATTTATACCTCCGGCGGTTCCCACATAGATTGTAGAATCGTCCAAGGCAAGCAAAGAAAAAACTCGGTGATTCAGGTACGACTCGCTGCCAAATTTACCCGCTACGGGTTGCAGTGAAAAATTAAGTTGGTCGGATGGTTTAATCGAATCGAGATAGTCCGGCGGGAGTACAACCCGCTTCCAAGTTTTTCCCATATCATCGGATTTGCGCAGACCGCCGGCAAAACAAGCAATCCAGACGGTCTCTCCCGTAAAAGCGATATCGTAGACAAAATTATTATGACCTACGGTTACGGGCAAGGCTCTCAAATTATTAATTCCGTAAGTAACGGACGAATCGCCCGGATCATCCACCGGTTGTTCAACGGTTACCCAGGTTTTTCCGCCGTCCCGAGAATAACGGAGTCCGGTACCGAAGGGCACCGACGAGCCGGCGGCGTTTTCAAGATGCCATGTAGCCGCCCAAATTGTGCCGTTATGATATGCAATGGCTGAAATTCCTTCTTCGCCGAAAGCTTCGTGGCGGTAGTAATTGATCCAAGTTTGTCCGTAATCTTCCGATTTACTCAGTCCCTTCGAAGTAGCCAGCCAGATCGTATCGTTAACAATTAAAATCTTTTCCACTTCATTGCTGCCTTGAGCTTGCGACGCGCCATTCTCAAGTTTATATGTATACGAAAATTGCTGCGCCGGGGTTAATCCTTGCAGGGATAACATAAAGAATAATAATAACCCCACAAAACTTCTTATTGCTCCTTGATTAATAAACATTTTACATTCCTTTTACTTAATTAAGAATGAAATCGAATTCAACAGGATTACTTACAGCTCCCGCTCTATCGCGTGCGCCGAATATAAAACGCCATTGTCCCGACGGTTGTCCTTCAGGGAATGTTAGGAAGACCGTATAAACGCCGTCGTCTGCAGTTATATCCCCGTTTATACTGCTGTTTCCATCGTCGAACATCGGAAACTTCGTGATGCCTTGACTGTTTTGCACTTGTGTTCCGTCGGGTCGATATAATTCATAATAAACTTCCGTAATGTCGTTCAAACCATTGGAGTCGGAAACCCTTACGGATAACGTTATGCGTTGATTTACATTACCGGATGACGGAGCCATAATTTCTATAATTTCAGGCGGATAATTTTCGCTTTCGTTGGAATAATCGAGATAGTGAGAAAAAACCTTTCGAGTTTCCGAAGAGGGATCATTTTTTTCCAGAACAAAACCTTCAATCACATATTTACCCGACGGGAATTGTTTGCTCATCGGCAATAATGCCGAATAGATATTGTCGCCTGCCCGGTTGTCGCCGGAATTGGAGAGGTCGCCGTCGTCTTTAAGCGGCAATTGATCGATGAATGCTTCCGATCCGTCGGATAGTCTTAGTCTGATCCAGAAATCCAGAACATTCTCCGAATTGTCAATTTCCACCTGGAATTTGTAAAGCGAATCGACCTGCGAGTAGGAAAACTGCCCGGAAGCAATTATTTTTTTAACAATTAAGTTAACCTGTGAGGTATCAATTACTCCGGAAGGTAGTTCTTCATTACAAGCGACGAATAAAGTCAATAATGAAACTACAAAGAGATGCCGTTTAAAACGAAAGAAAGAAAAGATCATAGAAATTACCTCTTAAGTATCTGTTCGCAAAATTTAGAGTAACAGTTTTTCTATAACCTTTTCTCTCTCTTTTGGTGGCAATTATATTATAATGTTAATTAAAAGTCAAGTATGTTTAAAAATTAATAATAAATGGCGTAGGAGAAAAAGACAATATGAAAATCAAAATCGCAATATATCCGAGTATCATTCTGCCTTTGCCGAGTTTAGTAAAATAAGGAACGGGCGGGTGTTTAACTTTTATAATAAAATAAAGTATCATTGCCCAGAAAAGCCAGCCTGACCACCCGCTATTCAGATTAAGCGCAAGCGCCGAATCGACAACTCCAAGTACGCCGAATATAACCAGCAATGACATTGATATGCTGGCGACGGCTTCGTGAATTTTAGAACCGAACATCGAATAAATGATATGCCCGCCGTCGAGCTGCCCTACCGGAATCAGATTCATTGCAGTTACAAACAGACCGAACCATCCAACGCACAAATAAGGATAATGATAAATTTCGCTCATCGGAGGGATAAAATCCCCCGGCTTCGTAAATATCGTTTGAAGCAATTCAAAAAGCAGAGTCGACCCGAATTCAAGATTAACTGCGCCTTTACCGTAATCGGGCGAGAAATAATCGGGGTGTATTGATAATATATAATCAACCGGAGGCAAATGCGTATATCCGTAGATCAATACAATCAAACAAGCGACAAAACCCGCAAGAGGTCCCGCTACTCCAATGTCAAACATCGACTTATTATCGGGTATGGGCGACTTTGTTTTGATTACTGCGCCCATCGTACCGAAATTGAAAAATCCGGGTATAGGAGGAAACGGAATAAAATAAGGCAAGGTCGCTTTAACCCCGTGATAGACTGAAGCGAAATAGTGACCGAACTCGTGCGACGCCAAAATAAAAAGTATAGATGCCGCATATGGCAACCCTTTCCATATTTCGGTCATCTCGTAAGGTCCCATCGAACCGGTCGTCCATTCCATACCGGCTATTAGAGTCGTCAAAAAAGTGATTACGAATAATCCGATATGAATCAGATAATTATTTTTTTCTTTTTTAGTATAGCTCGATTCGTAAACGTCGTAGATCTCTTCTTCCATTTTATAAATCCAGGTTAAATCCTATTGAAAAATAATTGTCCTTTCTATCAAAGTATTCTCCGTGGAAATTATTTCCCGAGAAATAATTCACATATAAACTTACGCCTCTGCCGTTGCTTTTTCCGAACTTCAATCCCGCCATTAAATTGTGCGTCGCCGTGTATTTTTCTACATGTTGCAATCTGATGTCATAGGCAATAAACGGATATAAATTTGTTTTAAAAAAACCGTCGTAAAAATAATCGAATCCGAACTGATAAATATCTTTTCCAATATATTCCGGGTCTACGTGAAAGAGATAAGTAAATCCGGCGTATACTCTCCAGGATTTAATTTGATAGAACGGAATTAATTCGACAAATTCCCTGCTGTAAACGCGGGGTTTATTACCATCGCGCCAATCATTTGTTTCCCAATCGAAGTGGCCGTCCACAAAATGGGCGCTGATGTGGCTGAGCCGGAAACGGAGTCCGTAGCTGTCGAATCCCTTGCGAACTTTCCAGGAGGCGTTTAATCCGAAAAGATAATCGACTGCGTCTACGGGAAAATGAAAATCGGATTCGCTTCGTAAAAGAGTGTAGGTAAACAGGTCGGCGCCGACTGAAAATTTTTCGTCCCCGCTTCCCCATCTTATTATATCTACGGAATTGCCGATATCGAGGCGCAATTCGTTGTTGGACGTATGAAAGAGAAAACCGAGTTTCGCCTCCAGAATGTTTGCCGTAAAAGGCTGAACGTTAAGTTCGGACGGAAACAATTGGAAACTACCTTGCGCTTTTAATGAAACATTAATAATTAATAGAACGACGGGAATAAATTTTTTCATGTTTTATCCGGATTTATTATCAATATGTTCTGCCTTTCCATTTAATTTTTCTGTTGGGCAATACAATAAAGGGCAGCAATACCACGTATAGAGTAAGATAGATTTCAAAAGCCAGAAAGTGAATAAATTTTAGCTTTAGTTTCAGTTTTTTGTATACAGGGTAAATAAAAAAGTAGTCGGCGGCAAGCTTAAAGAAAATCAGATACAATACGTTAACCGAGAAGAAAAAAGGCGATAACAAAATTAATGCATGGGTCAAATATCCCCATACAAAGACCAGGTAACCGATTAAATCGCTTTCCATGCCACCCACGCCCCACCTTTTTTTCTGCCAGTAAATCGATTTCCAGTCGGACAAAGGATTCGACACGACCAGAGCTCCCGGGTCGAGCGGATATTTAATTTTGTATTTCTTCAGTTTGTCAATCTCCCGCAATAAGTTGAAGTCCTCAGTAATAGAAAAAGGAATGCCTTCGTAACCGCCGACGTCGAGATATGCCTGTTTACGGTACGACATATTATTCCCGATACAACTTAAAGGTTTACCCAGGTTTTGCGCGCCTGCCGCCATCGTAAGAAGATAGACAAAATCGACAGCCTGCATCCCCTCAAAAACCGTTTTATCCGTCTGAGTTGTAATCCCGCCTACAAATCCCGTGTCTTCGTCATAATACCTTACGATAGTTTCCGCCCATGCGGGCGACACTTTGCAATCGGCGTCTGTAGTAAGAATAATTTCCCCTTTTGCAATTTTAACGCCGTTAGCCAGGGCGTTCGTTTTACCTTTGAGGTGCCCTATCTGTTCCGCCGGAACAATGGACTTGAACTTATTTTTGCCTTTTATAAAATTTTCGACGAGATTTCCTGTACTGTCAGTCGAATGATCGTTAACGATTATAATTTCAATTTTATCTTCCGGGTAGATTAATTTGTCGAGCGCTTCCAGACACGGAAGAATATTCTCTTCTTCGTTTCTCGCCGCTACAATTACCGATATTGCAGGCAGCACGCCGTTACTTTTTTGATATACCTTACGCGCTCCTATTGTAAAGATTACCAATTCGGCAAAATAGAACGACAGCGATATTAGGAATATTATTTCGAACATATTTTGTTAAATTTTGATATCAAATATAATCCGAATATTTCTCTATTGAAAATTATTCTAAAAACCGGAATCTATTATGAAAGAAAATCCGCGTCCTTTAAAAAGATTCGGCCAAAATTACCTGAAGGACAAAAATATAATTGAAAAAATTATCGAAGAATTCGGGGTCAAAGAAGGCGATAAAATTATAGAAATCGGTCCTGGGCGGGGAGCCTTAACCGAAATTCTATACCAGAGAACAGACGACCTGACGCTTGTAGAAATCGACAAAAGGGTAATTGAGACGTTGAAAGAAAACTTCCCGAATGCAAAAATTATCAATCGGGATTTTTTGAAATTAAATTTGAGCGAACTAAGCGCGCCTGACAATAAACTTAGGGTAATAGGCAATATCCCATATAATATCACATCGCCGATTCTATTTAAATTAATAGAAGAAAGAGAATCAGTATCCGACGCGCTGCTGATGGTTCAGTACGAAGTTGCGAAACGAATCACTTCTACCCCAGGCACTAAAGATTACGGAATCCTAAGCGTAATCATGAACTTTTTTACGGATGTAAAATTATGCTTTAAGATATCGCCGAATGTATTCTATCCAAAACCGAAAGTTCATTCCGCAATAATTAAAATTAAATTCAATAAAATAACAGCCGAAGATTTTGACGACAGATTGTTTATCGATATAGTTAAAGCCGCGTTCGGGAAAAGGAGAAAAACCTTGAGAAATTCTCTTGCAGGCAGCATGTTTAAGGGCATTGAATTTGGCGTTCTCGACGATCTTATCGCCAAGAGGGCTGAGGAGTTGTCGATTGAAGAATTTTTGAAACTCTATAATTTTATTCAGAACGCCAAACCTGCGTCCACGCGTTGAATGGTGTCGACAATAAGACTGAAATATCTGTCCAACGAACAATTGGAATCTTTTCTTAAATAGCAGTTCCCGTTTACCATTCTTGTTTTACACTCCGTACATACTTTTTCTTTTAATTCTTTATATAACAGATCCATATTCTCTCTATTGGCTGATTCATGAACAACGCTGATAATTCTGGGTAAAAATATTTCTACCGCGCATTTTTCGTTATCAGTCAAAGTGCAAAAACCGTCTTCGTCCGAATCCGCACAGATCGTACAGACTCTTTTCCTGATAGCGTTTATATATTTATCCATATTTTATTCCTATTTTTGTAAGTTAATTTAACGAGTGCCGGAGAGAAATGAAAGCGGATATCAAAAAGAAAGAAAAAGTCAAAAGAATATTCGATACGATTTCGCCGAAGTATGATTTTCTCAATCACTTTCTGAGCGCCGGTACGGATTACTATTGGAGAAGGAAAGCCATCGAGCTGAGCGCGATGAACGGTGAAAGTATATTGTTGGACATGGCTTGCGGCACGGGCGATTTTGCAATAACCGCCCGTAAGAAGGGAGTACAAACTATTTTCGGCGGCGATTTGTCCCTTAATATGCTTTCTCATTTCAAAGATAAATCTGAATGGATTAACGGCCGCCTGGTACAATGCACAGCCGAAGAGCTTCCCTTTAAGGAAAACACATTTACAAATATTACGGTGGCGTTCGGCGTGCGGAATTTTTATGATATACAAAAAGGATTCGACTCTTTCAAACGTGTATTAAAAGAGGGAGGAAAAGTAACGATACTCGAGTTCAGACTGCCGGCAAACAAGCTTATTCGTTCTATTTATCTGTTCTATTTTAACAAAATACTGCCGGCGCTTGGCAGAATAATTTCGCGCGATCCCGAAGCTTATCGTTATCTTCCTGAGTCGGTCGGCGAATTCGACCAGAAAATAGACCTCGTGAAACTTTTAAAAAATTCAGGATTTGACAACGTCGTAAAATATTCGCTCACTTTAGGGCTAGTGCAAGTAGTAATAGCTCAGAAATAATCACCCCTTTAATTTCAGTATTTTTTCCTTCAATTCGCTAAAGGCCATGGCGCGATGGCTGATTTTATTTTTTTCTTCGATTTCTAATTCGGCTAAAGTTTTATCGTATCCTTCCGGGATAAAAATCGGGTCGTATCCGAATCCGTGTTCACCCGCCGGGCTTTTAGTAATTACGCCTTTCAATTCACCGACCGATTCGAACAAATTTTTCCCGTCGTAAAAAACCGCATGGCAAACAAACCGGGCTTTGTGAGGTTCGGGTTTGTCTTCCAGTTCTTTTAATACTTTTTTATTATTATCGTCGAATGTACAATTTTCCCCGGCATACCTGGCGGAATAAACTCCTGGGCGTCCGTCGAGTTGCTCTATTTCAAGCCCTGAGTCGTCGGCAATAACCGGAACTTTATAGACGTCGTATATTGTCTTAGCTTTAAGAAAAGCGTTTTCTTTGAATGTTTCGCCCGTCTCTTCTATTTCGATATCATTTCCCAAATCATATAACGAATAGACTTGAAGCGAGTTGCCGTTCAAAATATTTTTTACTTCTTTACTTTTTCCCTGATTCTGGGTGGCGAAGATAATTTTCATGCTATTTTGTTTCTCCTTTTTTGTTTGCCGCAAAAATTTCATCCATTTTTTCGACTGCAAAACGAAGATGTGGAATAACTATAGAGCCTCCGACAATCAATGCGATATTGAATGTTTCGTATAATTCCTGCTCGGTGGCGCCTTCTTCAATCGACCTGTCGATATGATACAGTATACAATCGTTGCATCGCAGCGCCATCGAAGCAACAAGCCCCATTAATTCTTTTGTTTTAGGGTCGAGCGCTCCTTTGTAATATGCCTTATTGTCGAGCGCGAAAAATTTATTGAAATCTCTGAATCCCGAATTCAGAATTCTATCGTTCATTTTGCTTCGATATTTCTTAAAATCTTCTATGGAAGAACTCATAATTTCTCCGTTTTTGATTACAAAGATAATAATTATTGGAATTATCAGAGAAGGTATGAGGCGTTAATTTATCTTAATATAGCAAGTTTGTTAAGCGCAGATATTGTTGTGTCGCCGAAATCCAGTATTGCTTTATAGAGGTAAACGCCATTAGCCGGAAGATTGCCGTCCTCGTCGCGACCGTCCCAATAAATTCTGTTCATATCGTATTTCAATGAATTTCCTTCCACAACTATTTCCTTTATCAATCGCCCCGCTACCGTGTATATTTTGATCTTTAATTCGTCCGGAATCTGCGTTAAACGGAAAGTAAAATACGTCCCGGTTTCGCACGGATTCGGATAATTATATACATCCAACACCCGGGGCTTATAATCGATTTTGAAGCGCACGGATTTTATCGGCTTAGTAGTATCGCTAAAAAAATTATAAACAAAAATTTCAAGAAGATAATCCCCTTCCGACAAATGAGGATCATAACAAACTTTAATTTTAGGATTACTATCGCTGAATGTATATTGAATATTTTCATTCGAAAAATTGACCGGTTTCCCATTTAAAAATATTCTCATGTATGAAGTATCGTTAAGTTTCCTGAAGGAATAATCATAAAGCTCAATTTCTATTTGAGGCGTTGGCGAAATATATTCTCCGTCGTAAATTTCACGTCCGTCTATTCGCACAAATATATCCTGCCCGGCATCGGACTGCCGCACAAAAAAATACCCATAAGCCCGGTTGTTGTCTTCGTAAAATTCTTTAATCTTATCTTCCGGATCTATTATAATTTCGCATTCAATTTCACCATTATATTTATCGGTTTTAATCAATTGAGAAAAAGTTTTGCTTTCGCCGGATTTAATTGTGTCGACCGGAATTAACAATTTCTCTTTCTTATCGATCAGAACTTCGATATCGAAATCAACCGCCGATTCCTCTCCTGCATTTATCAAATCGAAAGTAAGCGCAGCGTCTTCACCTGCGTATACGGTGTCTTTATCCATAGAAATTATATCGTATCGTATGATTAATTCAGGCGGCAATTTAATATCTGCCGCTATATATTTTAACGCTGCATTTTGTTCTTCTTTGTTCTCAGCTTTAATAAGGAAAAAAACATTTTTGTATTTTTTATTACTTATGATGTTGTCGTATACGGCGGATGTATCCACAATAAGAGTGTCAAATGAATTATCTTCCGTTTGGCATAGCGCAAATAAGTCGGCTTCAATTTCCGAATCAAAATGTATATTATTGATTCTCGAATAATTGCCAACTTCAGGCGTAATTAAAGATCCCGATAGAGAGGATACTTTTTTGTATGCAACTATTGAAGCCAACCCGTTATAACGGCTGTTGTAGGCTTCGAGAATTTGATTTTGTTCGCCGCCTTTTCGTCCCAGAAGACACCACGAATCACGGTAACCGACGCTGTCTATCAATTTACTTCCCAATTTTTTTATTGCATTGCGCACAGGCATACCGCCCTGATAGCCGATAACAGACTGATAACCGTCGTCGCAAACAGCCATTGCCACGTAATACTCAGCGCTTAGCGTATCGATGAAGTTTATTAACTCTTCGGCAGAATTTGACGAAGGATAGAGAAAATATTTTGTGGCAACTACGTTAAAATCGGCAGTATCTATGAGCGCAGCGACAATTCCCCAGAAATATGTCGTAGGAAAGTGCTCGATGTTGTCTATTTGCAAAGACGCTACGCTTCCGGCAGTTTGTCCCGCTGAAACCAACTTTAAGGTTTTTTCTTTATTAACAAACGTCCAAGCATTAGATTCGTAATCGTATGTCAATCCATGAATTTTGGCGTCATCCGAATCGAGAGGCTCGGCAAACACCCAATCGTATACATAAGGCGCAAATGAATAAGATTCCGACCAGAGCGTGTCTTTGTCTCTTCTAAAGCGGAGCCATGTACGTTTGTTTTTATACTGAACCGGCAAGTAAAATGTTGTAAGAGTTTTGCCAAAGTTTATAAAAAATCGCTCCGCATTCGAAAAACCTTGCTCGTCTGCCAATTCGATCTCCATCTTTCCATCCTCGGTAAAAGGAGGGTTCAAAAATACAAGCGTATCTCTATAGCCGGAATACAATCGATTTCCAGATAGAATTCTTATATCGGACGAGTGCACATAAAACTTTGTCCGTTCTTCGTTATTCGAATCGTAATATTCATCTATTTCGTTGTTACAATCCAGCGCGCACTTCAAAAGATGCTCTCCGGGATGATTTTCGATATTAAGCTCCAGGCGCGCATAATTTCTGTATTTATAATTTGCGCGCCTGAAAATTATTGTGTCTGTTTTACCACTGTAGCTATGTTCTATCTTTACGGAATACGAATCTTCTATACTTTTTCCGTAATTGTAATATTCCAAATTAACGGCTATACTTTTTCGATTGTCCTTTATTATCCCTTCGGGAAACGAAAAAGATTCTGACTTGGTTACGAGCTCGGGCTTTTCGGGCAATCGGATTTTAATTATCGGATCCCCGAATAAATGACTGCAGTAGCAAAACACTTTCACAACGTCATTCAGCCCGCTTCTTTCAATCAATCTTTTTTTGGCGTCGATGAATATTTTACCGATAGAATTCAATGTATCGCATAAAAAGTAATCGTAGAAAAGAGGCGGAAAATTCAATGACGTAGAAAGATATCCCCAGCTCGAATTTGCGAGATATGCAATCGCCTGCCCGTTTTTATTATTATTGATGAATTCCTCCGCGAACGACACAATATCGGGCTCGGCAAATTTCCCTGTAGAGCAACCGAAATCGGTTATCAGCGGATTCCGGTTTTCGTAGTTATTCATCAAGTCGTTGACGTTTAAAATCCCGTTGTCCCACGTCTGAGCGCCGCTGTGACCGATATAAGAGATTGCCACCGCCCCTTCTTGAATCGCTTTTTCAACGGAGTCAGGCGGTAAATTACTAAAATTTGATATTGGTTTTGACGTTTTATAAAAATGAACTCCCCTGCCTTCCAAAGGCGGGGCGTCTGTAAAACTTCGAAATATTTTATCGTTTGCATTTTTCAGCATTTCTAACTGTTCAGGCTTAGAAGGATCGCCGCCGCTGAAGAATATAAAACTCTTGTTCCAATCGTCATACGGCTTTTGCAAGTATCTACGATGTTTTTCAAGATAGAAACGTACCTGCTCGTTATTAACGGCGGGAATTCTGCCAACAGCCATTTGAGGAATCGGGATGGAATCGTTCCAGATAACGAACCAATTATCGCTTACAGGAAAACCGTATGATGGGACCATATTTATTCTTTTTACCGGCGTGAGAGGCTTAAAATTATCTTTATAATCATAATTAGCGTCGCCTATAAGCAACAAAAATTCCGGCGGGGCGTTAATATTAGCGTAATAATAATCTTGCAAAAATTCTTTTACCGCTTCGGGGAAAGGATAACCGAACGAATACAGGTCGTAAATTTCTTCTATCAAAAATACTTTTACGCTAATATCATAGTTATCCATTAAAAACGAGCTGTATTCTAGCGCCGATTCGATTAAATTTTCTTGAGTAATAATAATATAATCCGCCGGCGACCGCTCCGATAAATCTTCGAATTTTCGTTCGCCGCAAAAAGCCGGCTTTTGTATTTCCTCACGATCAGTTATAAAATAAGCGTTCCGCTTTGAGGCTGAATCGAGAAAATAATTAATCCCCTCTCCTTTTTTTATTATTTCCATCTTAGAGTATTCCGGATGGATTTTATACGCTATAAAATTAGCTGTGTCGGATTCGGAATAAAACATAATTGCCTTGACGCCTCCGACTGTTTCTTTATCAACAATTATTTTATCGGAACCTTTTATATTATTCCGCGAATAATATTCGACGTCAATCCAGTCAAGCAGGAATTGATGGAATGAAGCTCTCGAAGGCAAAGCGCAAACTGAAAGTTTATTATCGGGTCTTTCAATACGATTAAAATTCGCCGGCAAATTAACAGTTTGCCTTAGATCGTAAGTTACAGTATCGCCGTATTCCGTGTCATTAAAAGATATATATGCCCGATGCGCGCCGGCGTTCACATCGGCGGAATTGCTTATAAGCCGAGCTTCGGCTTTAATGCCTTTTTCCGGAATTATATCGTTCAGTGCGAGATTCAAACTGAATTTACTGTCGTTTCCCAGCGCTCTCCACGTCCATACTTTATGCTCCTGCCAGAAAGGCAATTGCGTTCTTGGCTCTACCGCGTCGTAATACCAGAGGATATTATCTTCTTCGTAATGCATTTTTCTCAGCGAATAATCGATTGTATCTGCAATTTCACTTGAGTCGATACTAACGGGTTTAATTCTCATAATATCCTCTGAATTTAAGGACAACCATACAATCGTAGTATCACTGTACCTGTTCATATAATCGATATAATCTTCTCCTTCATTAACTATCTTTTTGTAATCTTCAAAGTTTTTATTTATATCCGAATAAAATTCGATATAATCCCCTTCGTCAAAGACGTCGTCGTTCTGATCGGCTATATAAACAGGAACCGGAACGCCGTAATTATAAATCTGAATTTTATCCGACCGTATCGTTGTTTCTTTTACGCCGATATTTATCAAGTCTTCGTGACTTATTCTGTAGATTCCCTCCCGGTCAATTTTAAATTTCAGATAATTGCCCCTGCGGCGGCGCCAATTATTATCTTTGATAGAAGGCGCCCTCTCGACCGACGTTTGCATAGTAGTTCTAATCTTGAGCCTAATTTTATTAAAAATTTTGACTGCGTTTTTTTTCCATTCGTACTGGCGCATACATACCTGCATAGCCGCATAATATTTCCCGGAGAGCGATATATTGCCCAGATACTTTGCTAACGACACGGGATAAACGTCGGTTCCCGTAATATATTCGTCATAGACGCGCTCCGAGCTTCGATAAGAAATTACGCTGTCATTTTGTTGAGCGATTAACGGATTAATCATAAAACGCTCGACTTCTTCGGACTCCAATATCCGAACGTCAATATCCGATATCGTTTCGCCGGGACTATTAAGCGGCATAAAAACAGTAACGTATTTCAACGAAGGAGCGCCCGGTTTCGATTCGTCAATTAGAGTCGATAAATCATTATCGGAATAAGCAATTGTTGTGTCGTAATAATTATAATTCATTTGTGGGAAAATATTGCAGGTAACCAATACAAACATCGACAGGATGGATAAAGAATGTTTCATATTATCCCGTTTATTTACTTTACATAATTCAAGTCTTTCATTTTCAAGAGGAATTTGGGAATGCCGACCAAATATCTTTTTCCGTATAATCGAGGATTGTCATAAATTCTATAGAGCCATTCCAGACCGTATCTTTGCATAATTAATGGAGCCCTCCTGACGGTTCCGGTATAATAATCCATAAATGCGCCGCAGCAAATAATAATTTTATTTTTAATCAGGCTTTTTATTTCAAGCGCAATATATTCCTGCCGTGGCTGGCCCATTCCAACCATTATTACGTCCGCCCTGCTTAATTCTTCTAATTTTAACCTCCAGTCGTACCTTTTGCAATAGCCGTTTGCATAGCCAGTTATATTTATCGGGTAAATCTTTTTTTGCAGCGTTCCGATATTATAACTTCCCCCGACATAGTATAATTGCATTCTCTTTTCAATAAGGACTTCGAAGAATTTAATGAGTGCGTCTGTAAACGATATTCTCTCGCAGCGTACATTTTTAAATAATGCGGACAACCATAAGCCGGCGCCGTCCAAGACACAAAGGAATTCATTCGATATGGTCTTAAGATATTCTTCATTCTCGTGGAAAAGGTTAACCGTATTTTGATTTACATATGTAATAATCTGTTCTTTACAGCCCCCGCTTATAATTCTCAAGAAGTCTTCCTCCCGAGTTATCAAGTTAATCGACTTTTTCCCTATGAATAATTTCATTCTATTTACCACTTCCATTAATCGGATTCATAAATTTCCATCAAACTTTTTACGTATTTATCGGCGGATGTAATTTCTTTAATCTCTCTTTGCAGATTAAGACCCGCCCTCCTGCAATTTTCCAGGTTATTTGACACATAATGGAATAAATTTCGCAACTCCGTTTTATCGCCCGCTTTGAATAAGAAACCGTTTTCATTTCCATTAATAATTTCCGGAATTCCGCCGGTTTCCGAAGCGATAATAATCTTGCCCAGATAACCCGCTTCGAGCACTGCGTATGGCAAGACATCATTATACGAAGGATGCACCAGCACATCAGTCAGTTTATAATACGCCACAGGATATTTTGTATAACCGGTAAAAATCAATTTATCCGAACTATATCGCGTCAAGCGCTTATCAATGATATTTCCCGCTAATATTAACTTTACATTCTCATTATCTTTACTAAATTCCTGAAATACTTCGCAGAGATAATCAATCCCTTTTTCATTGCAAATTGCTCCGGCATAGAGAAACACTATTTCGTCCGGTTTAATATTCAATGAATGCCTGCTTACATGATTCATAGAGTTGAATTTATCGTACAACTCAGGTTCGATGCAATTGTAGAGAACATGAATTTTGCCTGCGCGCACATTGAAATTTTTTACGAGATAGTCAGCCAAATATTTACACGGCACAATTATGCCGTCCGATCTGAACGAGATATGCTTAAGTCCGTAAACTCTACTATGCGCAGTTGCGACGGTTTTCCTGCAACGCTTTTTCAATATGTTGGAAATTAGTTCGGGATATCTGTGATGACTGTGCACGACATCAATATTATTAACGATTTTAGAAGATAGACTTCTCAGATTGCCGATTATATAAAAAAAGTTTTTAATGCCGGTTTCGAACCTGATAAAATCGATATCAATATTTTGCAGCGCGACGTCGTTAAAGGCAATACGATTATTTGTAAGCAAAGACATTTCGATTCCATGCTTATTCAACGCGAATAACAGATGCCTCAAATAAGTATTCGTACCGCTGGCATATGAAAAATACGGAGCAAAATGAATTACTTTCATTAGATTATCTCTTCATAAAACTCTTTTGTTTGCGCTGCCATATTTTCCCATGTTAGTCTTCGAGCTGTATCTGCCGCGTTCGCCGATAGTTCGTTCAAATTATATTTACCGTCCGCAATTTTTTGAATAATCTCCCGCAGCTCGTTCAATCTGTCAGCATGATATTTCAAACCGTTTTTTCCGTTAGTTATATATCTCGATACGCCGATAAAATCGGGAACGACAGGCGTAACGCCATACGACATCGCTTCGAGCGTAAAAGTTGAAAAAGTTTCGAAGAATGGCATTTTAATTACGACGTGCGTTTCTTTAAATAAATCATTCAATTCTTTGCCTTGAATAAAACTCTCATATACAATTATCAGATTTTTCGTTTTTTGCACCGTTCTTCTTTCGGCGCCGCCTAACGCCCTCAGAAGTAATTGCGCTCCTCTTATGCCTTCAAGCATCCCTATTAGTTGATTTAGTCCTCTGTCATTATCTCCGAAGCCTTTATAGAATAAAATTCTGAGCGCGTCTTCGAAAATTTGTTTTTCATCTATTCTTGAAGCGGATTCTACTCCGTTATAAATAAATCTTATTTTGGCGCGCCTGATTTTGTATTTGCCCGTCAGTCTTTCCGCCTGGTATTGAGAATAGATTAATAATAAATCGGAAAATCTTACCGCAATACGCTCCAGCAATAAATCTTTTAACCTGCCGTATGTTTTATCATATTCCGTTTCCGCATAGAATAAGCCGTGTAATGTAGATATTACCTTAACGCCCATCAGTTTCGAAATTATGAAAAGGGGGATTTCAAATCTTTCGAGTGTTGTAAAGTGAACCAATTCGATTTTGCATTTAAGTAATTTTAAAACAATGCGTAATATGCCGCACTTTACAACTCCCCGCTCCAAGATTTCGTTTCCCAAGAGCTTTTTCAAAAAATTTCTGCAATCGAAAAAGTATGTAATAAATATAGTTTCGACATCGTCCGCATTAACGTAACTGCGGAGCGCTCTCGAATATTTTATGGGAGCCGTTATATACTCGTGATAATATCTGCCAATAAAGCATACCCTCATCTTACCGATGCTTTAGTGAAGGGATAATTATTCGGAAAGGAACTATTTATTTTTTAGACAGCCAGACTTCCGGATTCTGATAATTGCGGGAATTCCAAATTTCGAAATGAAGAACATTTCCTTCAAGGCTTTCGTTGACTTTTCCTATTGCGCTTCCTCCGCTTATCACTTGCCCCTCTTCTACGTATATTTCTTTTATATGACCGTAAACGGTTCTGTACTCGTCGCGGTGCGTAACAATAACAACGCTGCCGTATCCCGGTATCCATTCGATTGCGGAAACTACCCCTTCCGCTACAGCATACACATCGGCATTTTCGGAAGTCAATATATCAACGCCGTAATTAAGCGTAACCGTATTTAATTTCCTGTTGCGATTTTCGCCGAATTTTCTGATTATTTTGCCCTTTCTAATAGGCCAAGCAAGTTTTCCCTTGAGGAGAGAGAAATTTTCCATATTATTATAATTATAATTTCTGTTTAAGTCCAGCATTTTTTCATTTTCTTTGAGCATCAATTCTCTTCTCTGGCGTTCTTCTTCGATTAACCGCGCTATGATATTTTTAATTACAATCTCCGCTTTCCTTTTCGATTCAATTTCTTCAGCCAGATGTTTCTTGTCCTTTCTCAAAGCGGCAATAAGTTTTTTTCTTTCGACTTCCTTTCGCGCAAGATTATCCTGCTCGGCCTTTTTATCTGCTTTCAGTAATGCCAGCGATCTTTTTTCTTCCGTTAGTTTGTTCTTTAATTTAACCAGATAATTTTTGCTGTCTCGCAGCGTCTTGAGGTCTTTTCTGTTTTGCTCGGTTATGCTTTTGAAGTAGCGGTAACGCTTAAGTATCTTCGACGGAGACGATGTATTGAGTAAGTATTTAAGGTAAGATTTGCCCCTGTATTTATAAATCCAGACGATGTATTTCGAATACTTGTCCTGTAACAATCTGATTTTATTCTCAGAATAGGCTATCTCTTTTTCGAGTTCGGCAATTTGCTTTTCTTTGTTTATTTCTTCCTTGGCTATATTATTGAGAATTTTTTGAAGCAGAGTATTTTGACGAGTCAGGTTTTCTAAAGCTTGCAGCGACTCTTTTTCCTTTTGAGTTTTTTGATTTAACTCCCGTTCAAGTTTTGCAATTTCACTTTTCAGATTTTCCAGTTGCTCGTTGCGAAAATTAATACTGTCCCCGACCTGAGCAGTAATCGGATTATAAAAAACCGCCAGAATCAACAAACATATTTTT
Source organism: Melioribacter sp. (assembly GCF_049325435.1). NCBI lineage: Bacteria > Pseudomonadati > Ignavibacteriota > Ignavibacteria > Ignavibacteriales > Melioribacteraceae > Melioribacter > Melioribacter sp. Next base: position 322,139 of record NZ_JBMOLD010000001.1, read on the forward strand.
AGATAACGCTTCACAATTCTATATATATTGTGTCGGAAGGCAATTCAAATAAAATATTCAGCGAACCGTCGTTTATAGAGACTTTTTTATAGCTGATAAACAACGACTGACCATTTTCAGGAAAGTTCATCGATACGGTCAAGGGGATAAGGATATTTTCAAATTCCTTATAATTCTCATATTTCGCTTCGACAATGCTGCCTTTATCCAGCTTTCCCGCTTTAATTTTATTCACCGTAAAATTTCTTGTATTAATTTCATATTCATTAATCGTTCCTGAAGTAGAATCAACATACTTCACATACGAGTAATTTTCGTTATAGACGTAGTCATCCGGTTCGGTTCTTAACTTGTCGGATAAATCGATTCCGCCCGTAAATGCGTCGATAAGCATATCGAACGGGAGTTCAATTTTCAGAGCTTTTTTAATAGCTGCCTCGTCCGTTTTTCCTTTATAAGCCTTCTTATTTATTGCGTCGTAGAACAAAAAATTATCGCGCGTAATTAAAATTTGCGCCAGTTCGATGCCGAATGGTCCGTATACATCCACTCTTACAGAATCGGGCTTTTTGACATTAACCTCGATGCTGCTTTCAATTGTTGAATTACCGTTTTTAATATTGATTGTTCCGGTAGCGGAAAATGTTCTTACTTTACGTCGATTCGCCTCGAGTTTGGTTATCAATCTTTCCGGCGAAAGTATTCTTTCGTTGGAAATTTCTTTCGATGCGCCGCAGCCTGCAATAAAAGCCGCTAGCAGAAAAGCCGTTAGAAATTTAATAGCTTTCAAATTTCACCTTTTTCGATTTTTTCTTTAATTTTTTTGTTATCGTTGTTTAATTCGTAAGCCTTTCTCCAATATTCCATGGCTTTGGTTTTATTTCCCATCATAAAATAAACGTCGCCGAGATGGTCAATAACCGTGTAGTTATCGGGTTCGACGCTCAATGATTTTTCAATATAGTCTTTTGCTTTTTGATAATCACCCAATCGGAAATAAATCCATCCTATCGTATCGAGGAAGGATGAATTTTCCGGTTCGCTTTCGACTGCTTTCGAAGCCATTTTCAACGCCTCGTCCAGACGGATATTTCTTTCGGCCAGAGAATAAGCATAATTGTTTAATACAATCGCATTTAAAGAATCCAGCTCGAGCGCATGTCGATAGAGGGAGTCCGACATTTTATAATTCCCCTCCGATTCGTAAATCATTGCCACTGTGCCAATCAAATCGACATTGTCGGGTTGAAGCAGCAAGGCTTTATTCAAATAAACAAGAGCTTCGTCGTTTTCCTTTAGTTGATTCAGAGTATAACCGTAAGCGGAGAGCGCCGTTATATCGTCGGGATTTAGATTGATAGCTCTTTTCAGATAGATTTTTGCCTCGGCGTGTTTATTGCTCTGAGACAGAGCAAGTCCGTAAATTAAATTAATCACGAAATCATTCGGGAATTTTTCAGCCGCTTCCGACATAAATTCGATTGTTTCGTCGTATTTGCGCGAATCAAAAAGGAGTCCGCCGGCGCGAATCCAGACCTGGGCATTCCATTCGGCAAGCTTTGCCGCTTTACGAAAATATTCGATTGCTACAGAATCGTTGCCAAGCTTTAATTCGATTTCTCCGAGGTATGCGTTTACCTGCCAATCGGATGTATCGCTGTCAATCTTTTGAAGAAATTTACGGGCTATATAAATATTATTCGAGTCCTTTTCGGCGGCGGCATAAAACAATGTGGCAAGCTGCAGCTTTTCCGTTAAGCCCAGATTATTTCGGTCGAAAATTTCTTCATAAACGCGCGCTGCTTCTTTCCAGTTATTTTGTTTAATGTAGATATTCCCTTTTTGCTGCAGCAACCCGAGATCATAAGGATAACTTAACAGCAGCTCGTCGCACAATTGAAACGCCCTGTCGTATTGCTCAGCTTTTGTATAAGCGTCGATCAATAATTTTTGTAAATCGAGATTCGACGGGTTAAGACGCGACAATTCCTCAAGAGTTTCAATCGTTTCTTTTTGATTGCCGATTCTTTCGTTTAATTCCGTAAGCCTAACCAGGATGTGCCACTCGGGCCCGATCGACGAGATAAGCTTTTTATAAATCTTAATGGCTTCCAGCGGTTTATTCTTTTCATAGAGCTGGGCCAGGCTGTAATATGCGTTGATATTGTTCGGTTCGATTTCAATAATTTTTTTGTAAACAACCGCCGACGAATCGTCCATGTGCGATACGTCATAAATCGTCGCCAGCAGGAAGAGATATTCGGGATTATCGGGGTCGAGTTTTACAGCCTGTTTTGCATTCGTAAGAGCTGGCGCAAGTCGGTTTATTCTGTAACAATTTTTTGCAATGGCATAATAAATACCGGCTGATTTTTCGTATTCAAGAGCTTCGTTATATTTAACGATAGCGTCCCCGAAGTTCCCTTTCATTTCATATATATTGCCTTCGATAAATTTACTCAACGCCACGGAAGAACTGTCGACGGGAATTCCGCCATCCTCCTCTTTCACAACTTTATTCGTGCAGGAAACCGTCAAGGCAATCAATAAGAGTATGACTATTTTTTTCATTGTTCCGTTCTATATTTAGCAAAAAATAACAGTTTAAATTAATCTTTGATATGAATTGTCGATTGTATTGTCAAATTTCTTTTCATATTTTAGCGTCAAAAACGTTATGACAAAATACGACTTAGCCATATCATATGTATGGGAATACGACGCCGAATTTGTTCAGCTGATCGAAAAAATATTTCAGGAAAACAAATTAACAACATTTCTGATATCATACCATAACGTCGAAGAAGTAATAGAAAAACTAAGAAACAAAGAACTTCATTTCAATGCATATCTCGACCGCGCATCGGACGTCGATTCCGACTACGAACCGATAACGCAAATTCTCAAAAAACGCCATGCATACTTAATAAATCCTCATAAGCGAGTACACAAATTTACGAATAAATCATATATGCACCGTTTGCTGAGCAAGAAAAATGTGGATATCCCCAAATCGTATATTCTGCCGGCGTATTATTTCGACCACTCGCTGAAAATAACCGAAGACGACCTTTATAAGATAGGCATACCTTTTGTAATTAAACCGGCAATCGAAACAGGCGGCGGAGAAGGCGTTATAATCGACGCTTATACATTAAAAGAAATTCAAAAAGTTCGGGAAGAAAACCCCAAAGAAGAATATATTGTACAGGAAAAAATAACTCCGGTTAATTTAGGCAATCATAGGGCATGGTTCCGCGTTTATTGGGCTTTCAACAGGGTAATTCCTGCATGGTGGAATGATCTTACCCATAAATACGAAGTTGTGACAAAAGAACAGATAGAAAAGTACAAATTGGAACCGCTGTTTAAAATAACGCGCAAACTGGCTAAGTATACTCGCATCGATTATTTTTCGACGGAAATTGCCGTCGCCCAGAATCATAAATTTTATATAATCGATTATATAAACGACCAGTGCGACTTCAGGCTGAAATCGAACCACGCCGACGGAGTTCCGGACGAGATAGTGATTAGATTTATTTATGAAATGAAGAAAAAAATTTCGTCTCTAAAAAAATAGATCTTCTTCGATTGTTTCGAGCAAAGCCAGATAACTCTCGTATCTTTCTCTCGATATTTTACCGTCCCGGTAAGCCTCGATTACTCCGCACCCCGGTTCGTGATAATGAGTGCACGTATTGAAACGGCAATTTTGAATAAACTCTCCGAATTCAATAAAGAAATGCCCCAGATCTTCTTTTTTAATTCCGTACGGGTCTATTTCGCGGATACCGGGAGTATCAATCACAAAAGTATTTTCCTCTACTTTTTTCATTACCGCCGTAACGGTAGTATGCCTGCCGCGTTTATTATAATCGCTCACTTCGCCCACTTTGAAATTCAAATCGGGATAGAGTTTGTTCAGTAAGCTCGACTTGCCGACGCCCGAATGCCCCCAGAAAAGAGCGACTGAATTCCTGATGAATTCCTTCAGCTCCATAATACCGGAATTGTTAATCGTACACGTTTCAAAAACTCTGTAACCGATTGACCGATAGAGATTAACAAATTTATTACGGTCGTTGGACTCATCCAGATCGATTTTATTTATAACAATCGAAGGCTCAACGCCGGAACTTTCAGCCACCACGAGCATCCTGTCGACAAGCCGGTTGTTGAATTTTGGAAGGTCCCAACTGTTGACGATAATCATTTTGTCCACATTGGCGGCAATAATCTGCTCGAGTCTTTCGCCGCGGTAGGACGCGCCTTTCATCCTCGGAGCTTTTCTCGATATATGATTTTTCCGTTCGAGAATTTCTTCTATTACGCCCGTGCCGTCTTCGTTCAAATTGAATTCTACAATGTCTCCCACTGCCGCAATATCAAGCGTTATTAATTTGTCTTTTTTTAATTTATATTCGTTTAAAATTTTCCCTCTAAGATAACAACGGATTTCGTCGCCGTTTTTGTCCAATACATAATAATCTTTGCTCTCGATTCTGCAGACTATACCTTTAATAGAACCTCCATTAATTTATTTAACAGCCATACAAACTTACAAAAAATACAGTTTTAAAATAAAAAACGCCCGATCAAACGGGCGTCTTTATAAAACGTAAGCGTATAATTTCAGAAATTATATTTTAATCCCAGGACAAAATTATTCCGAGAAACATCCTGATATATTCTGGAAACATTCGAGCCGTAATTATCGCCTATATCTTTCCACCATCCCATGGCATAAGCCAGGTCAATCGATATATTTCTCGAATCATAGCCGAGCCCGAGAGTAACGTATTTTTTATCGTAATCCGAGGGGTCGTCTTTGTAGGGCGAAGGCATTAAAATAAATCCTCCTCGCAAAGCTACGTTTGTAGCGGGGATTTTGTATTCCAACCCGAAATTCAGATTATAAACCGTACCGAAGAATTCCTGAATATCTCTGTTATTGTTTTCAATGTCGATACGATTCAGACCGGACTTGAATTCGATTTGCGAATAATCGATTAATTTTACGTCGGCAGCCAGCGTCAAGCCGTTTTTGTTGAATGCTGCGCCGGCGGAAAATTCATACGGCGTTGTAATTTCGTATTCGAGCCTGTTTTCGATCGGAGGGTCGAGATAAAAACTTGTGCCGCTGCCGAAATCGCTGTAGGCGTCAACGAAGTACGATTCTTTAATTGTATATTTTCTCGGAGTTTTAACGGCAAATCCCATTGTCAGATTTTTATTGACTTTGCTCAACAATCCGAGATTCAAATTCCAGGCGGAGATATCCCATTTGATAATGTCATTAAGATAAAATGTTTGGAAATCGCTCGTTGCCGGCTCTGCGGGATCCAGCAGAAATCCAGCCGGATAATTGTCTTGCAAATCTTCTTCCCAGTATTGTCTGTCTCTTCGGAAATCACCGCCAACTATATTGAGCGTTATTCCGAGGAATAAATCTTTTTGAATTTCAAGAGCGGCTGAGAGTGACCAGTTATGTTGTTTCCCTTCCTGCAAAATTTTTCCGCTTTGATTCAGTCCCCCATTGACGCGGGTTTCATCATAGAGATAATTATCGCCGTTGTCGTAGACCGGATAGCTTAGCCCCAATAAATACGCAATATCGTCATTGTAACTTGTCAGATCCTGTATCATCGAATTATTGCCGGAGTTATAACCGTCGAACCGTACCGTATAATTATAATCCTTAAATTGATTATACCCGAGAGCCAGCACGAAACTGCCGCGGTATGTTGGAAAAGGAAAGACGACGCCGAACTGATTGAGTCTCGTTGCGCCGTTTGAATACGAATCGGTATTATTAAAGAATTCGGATTTATTATCGAACAGATTATAGTTCAACGAACCGTTAAATTGGCTTTTCTTTATCAGCGCAAAACCCGCAGGATTAAATAAAGCGGCCGAGAAATCATCACTTAAAGCCGTATAAGCGTTGCCCATCGACAAAGACCGCGCTCCGCTGATTATATCTGCTTCCGATAATCTGAGAGCGTCGTTGTAATTCTGCGCCACGCTTATGCCGCAGGTAAGCAACGACAAAGCTACAAGTACAAGAATTTTTTTATACATATTTCCTCCGAACTGAGAACTATATTAAAGATTATCTTCCTCTTCTGCTGCTGCCGCCGCTAGACCTCGAAGACGAACCGCTGCTCCTGGATCCGGTACCTCTTGAACTGCCGCCTGAATTTGAAGGGGGACTGTACGAACGCGACGACCCGCCCGAACTTGACGGCGGTGAATAAGAGGGCGGAGGCGAATAACTCGAACTGCTTCCCTTTTTTGAACTGCCCGAATTTCCGCTCCTTCTGGAAGGAGTACGACTCCGTTTTGCGTCGCCGCTGTTATTTGAAGGTCTTCTGTATGTTTCGTTACGGGTTTTCCTATCGCGGTTCGAATCAACGCTTCTGTTGCCGTCTTTATTTAATGAGGAATTTGCGCCGCTTCTTGTAACTTTCGAACGGCTCAAATCAACATCCCTGGGACTGTTATTGCCGTTATTAGTAATTACTTTGGTTCTGTCTCTCAAATAATCCCGCGTTCTGGTTCTGGTAATCGGATTACGTTCCCCGGTGTTATCTCTCAAATGCGTATAAGTATTTCGGTGTTTGTAATATGTTCCGCCGCCGTGCCAGTAATCGTAATAGTTCCAATAATACGGGTAATTCCAATAGCCGCCATAAGCCCAGTAGTTATGCGAATAAGGATAGTACCACAATGGATACGGCGTATAGTAGTACCAGTCCCACCACGGGTCGTAATAAAAACCTATATTAACGCTCCAACCCGGATAATAACCCCAGAAATACCTTCTGTAGTTCGGATACCATCCGTCGTCTATATAATAATTATTGACGATAGTGGGTTCTTCTTCATAAGCATAATCGTCATAAAGAGTATCTTCCCGCTCGTAAACATAATCTTCTTCGTTATCGTATTCCCGGTAAGTTTCACGAAGAGCCAATTGTGTATAGCAACCGGTGAAACTGACTGCCAATACCAGTATCATTAAATATCGTTTCATAACCTCACCTCTTTTTCTATTGATATGACAAATTTAATGCCTCAAAAAGTTTAAAATAAACGGAAAAATTAATTACAGGCTGGAATGTCTGTTTATTTAAATAGACTGGTCGTACTAAAAAAAATACACTAAAAGAGCGATTTAATAAATTCGACGTAGATTCCCCTGTCGGCTTTACTGCTAGTAAATTTTTTGTTATCGAGCAAATCTCTCAGGTTGACGCCGATCGTCAGACCGCCGTCGACCGACCAGCGAACTCCCATATTCAGATATCCTGTTCCGTCGCCCAATGAATTGCCGGTGTTGTCGTTAATTGCAAAATCGTATTCTCCGATTAATGAGAAATTGGCGCCCAATGTTTTTTCGATTCCGAAGCCCAGATTCAGGTCTTTATCGTTATCTTCCCTTTCTAAAGAATAGTTGACAATTCCGTGCACGCTAAGATATCCCATGAACTGATAGTTTTTCGATACGGCGGCAAAAAATCCGGGAGATTTGATTTGATATCGTTCCAATGATTTAGTGTATAAACCTTTACCCTGCGAATCGAAACCGATTGTAACAGCGGGCATATTCTCGGTTTCGTCTACCAGCCGGAGTCGTACGTTTATTGCGGGAAGCGAGTACCAGTCGACTTTGCCGGCGCCGATTATATTCGAACCTCCGTAAGAAATTCCGAAACTGAAATTGTCGAAAACGCCTACTTCGAGCTTGGAAATAACTACGCCGTACGGCATAATATCGAATGAAATTCCCGCGAAACCTTTTTCGAGGATGCCGGCGCTGGGCAAGTCAATAAGAGTTCTGTACTCGTGCTTTGCAGCCGTCCCCGAAGTTCCTTGTGGAAAAAGGACGCCTGTATATAAAAAAGTTAAAAGTACTATAAATTTTTTCATTTTTTTCCCGCAGGTTAATTGACAATCTAAAATTAGAAAATATTTAATTAAATAAGAACATCTATTTTCTTATATAACTCGTTCCTTCCTTTTTATCCTGCAGTACGATTCCGAGCTCGTTCAATCTGTCTCTTATCAAGTCCGCCAATTGATAATTTTTCTCCTTCTTGAGCGTCTGCCTTATATCGATCAAAAGTTCGATTAGTTTGTCGTCGAGAGCTTCTTTTTTATTGCCCTCAAGTTTTTCAAAGTTAACTATTCCCAAAACGTTCTGCGCCGTATCCGTCATGAATTTCTTGACATCCTCGAGAAATTTCGAATTCACTTTCGCTCCGCCGTCCAGAACTTTATTTACTTCGCGTATGAAATTAAAAATTACGGCGACCGCCTGAGGCGTATTGAGGTCGTCGTCCATTACATTCGTAAACTCGTCATAAAAAGATTTTATACTGAAATCAGGATACTCCCCTTCTTGCAAATCCTTGGATAATTCTTCGTTAATTCTAAGAGCGAAATTTCTGATTTTCTCGGCTCCTTTTTCGGCTGACGATAACAGGTCTTCGCTGAAATTGAGAGGTCCTCTGTAATGAGTCTGCGAAAAGAAAAGCCGGATTGCTTCGGTTGTATATTTGGACAAAATCTCGCGCGTAGTAAAAAAATTTCCGAGCGACTTCGACATTTTTTCATTTTGAAAATTAAGAAATCCGAAATGCATCCAGTATCTGACAAACTTTTTGCCGTTGGCTGCTTCGCTTTGAGCTATTTCGTTTTCATGATGCGGAAAGATCAGGTCGTTGCCGCCGGCGTGAATGTCGATAGTCTCGCCAAGATGTTTACAACTCATAGCCGAACATTCGATATGCCAACCGGGTCTGCCTTTGCCCCAGGGGCTCACCCAAGCAGGCTCGCCTTCTTTGGCTTTTTTCCAGAGCACAAAATCGAGCGGATTTCGCTTCTTTTCATTTATTTCAATTCTGGAGCCTGCTTCGAGTTCTTCCAAATTTTTCCCGCTCAGTTTGCCGTATTCCTTGAATTTTGAGATATCGTAAAATACCGTTCCGTCAACTTCGTACGCATAGCCTTTATCGACCAACCGGTTAATCATACGCACAATATCGTCGATATGTTCTGTAGCTCTCGGATGAAGAGTTGCGGGTTTAACGTAGAGCCGTTCGAGGTCCTCTTTGAATGCGGCGGCAAAGAAATCGGCGATTTCACGGGTCGATTTTTTTTCTTCGAACGATTTTTTGATGATTTTATCGTCGATATCTGTTATATTCATAATGAATTTTACGACGAATCCATTGAATTCGAGATATTTTCGGGCAATATCTGCCATTACAAAGGAACGGGCGTTGCCAATATGAAAATAATCGTAAACTGTCGGTCCGCATACGTAAAAAGTAACATTCGGGGGATTTAGGGGGATAAATTCTTCTTTAGTTTTAGAAAAAGTATTGTAAATTTTCATTAGTATTCCAAATTTTAGGAAAAAATATACTAATTGTATTCTCTATTTTCCAATTTTGCGGGTGGAACGGTTATTGATTAAGAATAAGATAATAAGATAAAAATACATCTAATATTTTTTTGGACTTTGACATCTTGATTTTTCTTCATATTTTCCGATTATCAAAAAGGGAAAAGAAAGTTTTTTTATCTGATTATCTAAATTAACTACCTTATAACCATAGGAGGAACATATGCAAAAAAAAGTTACCGTATTATTTCTGCTCCTATTTGTCGTTACGGGATTAGTATCTGCGCAAACCATGCAGATTACTACCTATGGAGTATCGCCCCGCGAAGCCGGATTGAGCGATAACGATATTTTCACTTCCGCTTATAACGGCTTAACGAACGTAGGCGTTGGTACGAAAATGTACCTTAAAGCTACGCTCGCAGGCGGTCGTCTTAACGACCCGCAATGGAGTACAACAGAACGCGCTCCGGGTTCAAGCCCTAAATTCGGCGGTATTCTCGACGTAGACACTTCTTCGCAAATTATTGTATTTACCCCCGACAAACCGGGTAAATACGTAGTTCAGGTTTCCGACGGTCCATATTCGGCGTCGATTGTAATCAATGCCGCTAAATACATAGGCGTTTATAACGAAGTTGGAAATGTAACCTGCCAGACATGCCACCCGTCGGTAGTTGAAAAATGGGAAGGAACTGACCATTCAACTATTATGTTCCGCGGCGTCGAAGGCACGCTCAGCAGCCATTATAACGCAAATTGTCTCTCCTGTCATACTACCGGATACGATGCTAATGCTGAAAATGACGGTTTTGACGATTTCGAATTCGTTTTTCCTGAGAACTTAACCGAAGGCACATATCAGTCATTGGTAGATCAATATCCAGACGCAATGCAGAGAGCCAATGTTCAATGCGAAAGCTGCCACGGTCCTGCAAGCGGTCACTTCGGGTCGACCAAGGATTCTCGTATAGTTGTAAGTTATTCTACCGACAATTGCGCATTGTGCCATGACGACGGGCATTATCACGTATATCCCGAACAATGGGATGTTTCGAGACACGCAGAGGCTACAAGCTATCCGACGGGTCCCGGACGCGAAAGCTGCGTACGCTGCCATACCGCTAAAGGTTTCGCACAGTTTGTTAAAGGCATTGCAACTAACGATCCTTATTTCGATCCATCTTACCAACCGATAACTTGCGCAGGCTGCCACGATCCTCACGATGCAACCAATATGCATCAGGTTAGAACAGTTAACGCTTCTCTGGCAGACGGCACCGTAATTGAACAGGGCGGACTCGGCAAACTTTGTATGAATTGCCATCAGAGTCGCAGAGTTGCAAACAGCAGCTACACCCAAACTCCCTCTCGTCACTACGGACCTCACTATTCGACAGCAGCAGACGTTCTCAATGCCGCTAACGTTGTTACGTTCGGAGATACGCTCTTTACATTGGCGAGCACGAATCACCTTGGTGTTACCGAAAACGGATGCGTTGACTGCCACATGGCTGAAGGCGAAACCGACGCAAGCGGTCACGCTCAATTAGTCGGTAAACATACATTCTCGATGAGTACTCCGACCGGAGTTGACAACATGAAAGCATGCGCTAAGTGCCACGGATATTCATTGGGCGCCAGTTTTGAAGACGTTCGCTTCTTCTTGAACGGCAGCGGCGACCATGACGGCGACGGGGTCGTCGAAGGATTGCAGGACGAAGTTCACGGCTTGCTCGACTATTTGGGTTCTCTCTTGCCGGATCCCGATCCGCATGCCACTCCTGACACTACATGGACAAAAGAACAGCTTCAGGCTGCATACAATATGAGAGTGATTTATTACGACGGTAGCTACGGCATTCACAATCCGAAATTCACCGTTACGCTTCTTAAAGGCACAATCAAAGCTCTCGGCGGCGTTGTCAGCGTTGAAGAATCGAAGGAAGTTCCGACAAATTACGCTCTCTATCAGAACTATCCTAATCCTTTCAACCCGACAACAAACATTAAATTCTCGCTGCCGAAAGCGTCGCACGTTAAACTTACGGTTTACGATGTATTGGGCAAAGAAGTTCAAACTCTCGTTAACAACCAGCTTTCCGCCGGAACGCACACTATCGCGTTTAACGGCGCCAACCTGGCTTCGGGCGTCTATCTCTACAGAATCGAATCCGGAGACTTCGTTCAGGTTAACAAGATGTTGCTCGTAAAATAAAATTCCACGAAACGGCGGTTTGAAATATAACCGCCGTTTCTTTATCATCCCCCTATTCCTATGTTATCTCCCCCTTCTTTACTATTTTTGTGAAAAATAATTTTACGATTTACTATGAGAACAGAAAAAGATTCTTTGGGACAGGTGGAAATTCCGTCCGACGCGCTTTACGGCATCCATACTTTGAGGAGTTACAATAATTTTCCCAAGAGCGGCGAAAAAGTAAACCTTCATCTTATCAAAGCCTTTTTTCAGGTTAAACTTGCGGCCGCCGAAACCAATTATAAATGCGGACTTCTACTTAAAGAAAAATACGACCCGATTTCAGAGGCAATCGAAGAATTGATACACGAAACCGATTCATGCATCAAAGGCGACATGTCGAGCATTTACGAAAAAGTTATAGTCGATCCTTATCAGGGAGGGGCGGGCACGTCCCTGAATATGAACATCAATGAAGTAATAGCAAATACAGCCCTCGAAATCGCCGGCAGAAATTATGGCGACTACGATTATATTCACCCGATAGACGACGTCAATATGAGCCAATCCACCAACGACACGTTCCCGACCGCTCTTAAAATTGCATCGATTACGCTCTTGAGAGAATTGCAGGAATCGTTCGCTTTACTTCAAAACAGTTTGCAAAAAAAAGAAGAAGAATTCAAAAACATATTAAAACTCGGGCGCACTCAATTTCAGGACGCGGTGCCGATTACGCTCGGGCAGGAATTCGGCGCATACGCTCAGGCAATTGCAAGAGACCGTTGGCGGCTATATAACGCAGAAGAACGTTTGAGATCCGTAAATCTCGGGGGAACCGCTGTTGGCAATTCAGTGTCCACGACGCGTGAATACGTTCTTAACGTCAATTCCATACTTAAAAAAATCACCAAACTCCCCGTCGCAAAAAGCGAGGATTTAATCGACGCTACTCAAAATATGGATGTATTCGTGGAAGTGCACGGAATCGTAAAAGCCGGCGCCGTAAGCATAATTAAAATATGCAACGATTTGAGATTCATGTCCAGCGGTCCAAACGGAGGAATCGGAGAAATCAATTTGCCGCCGAAACAAGCCGGATCGAGCATTATGCCGGGAAAAGTTAATCCCGTAATTCTCGAAAATGCCATTCAAATTTGCGAACTTGTAAAAGGACACGATGTGGTTATCTCCAATATTGCCGGCGGCGGCAACCTGGAACTTAATCCTTTCGGTCCCCTGCTGGCTCATCTTTTCCTTAAATCTCTCGAATTGCTGAGAGAATCGAATCGGAATCTCGTAGAAAATTGCATCGAAGGAATTACGGCAAACGAAGAAAGGTGTAAATTGAATTTAATCAACAGCTCGGCTGTTGCCGCTTCGCTTATTTCCACATTCGGATACGATACCATTCAGGAATTGGTTAAATACGCTTATAACAATAATATTCCTTTTGTAAAAGCATTAATGAAAAGCAAGCTGCTGAGCGAAGACCAGATTTATGAAATTATATCGAAAGACTTGGGATTGAACCTTGAGTAAAACACCGTACTCCGAGAGAATACACATAGCCTTCGTAGGCAGACGCAATGCCGGCAAGTCTTCTTTGATGAACAGATTTGTAGGGCAGGATCTGGTTATTGTGAGCGATATTCCAGGCACAACAACCGACCCTGTTCGAAAAGCCATGGAATTGCTGCCCTTCGGTCCCGTGGTATTAATCGACACGGCAGGCATTGACGATATTGGCGAACTGGGAGAAAAAAGAATTTCGAAGACCGTTAAAATTATTTCCGAGGCTGACTTTGCAGTGCTTGTGCTCGACTCACAGAACAAATTGTCGGACTACGAAAGGAATTTAATCGAACACTTTGATAAATTCGAAATTCCATACGCAGTAGTAATTAACAAATCCGATCTGGGCGTTAATTACGAACTGATTGAGGAGCTCAATAACTTAAAGATAAAATTCCATACCGTATCGTGTCTAAAAGACGAAGGTATTTATGAGCTGAAAGAAAAACTTGCGAGGGAGATACCGGGAAAAGATGAAATACCGCTCGTAGGCGATCTAATAAAACAACACGATATTATTGTTCTTGTAGTCCCGATTGATCTGGGAGCGCCGAAAGGCAGACTTATTATGCCACAGGTACAGACAATACGAGAATCGCTCGACGAGGACGCGATAGTTGTTGTAGCTAAAGACAAAGAATTACGAGCCGCTCTTGCCAGTTTGAGCAGACCTCCCAAGCTGGTTGTTACAGACAGTCAGGCAATTATGCGTGTTGTTGCCGACGTGCCGGACGAAATTCCCCTGACTACATTTTCGATTCTGATGGCAAGATATAAAGGCGACCTGACTGAATATGTTAAAGGTTTACGAAGAATAGAAGAACTTAAAAACGGAGATAAAGTATTAATCGCCGAAGCCTGTACGCACCATGCGCAGGAAGACGATATCGGCAGAGTAAAAATTCCGAGGTGGCTTAGGCTTCATACGAAAAAAAACCTCGAAATTGATATAGTCAGCGGACACGATTTCCCGGATAATCTGGGCGATTATAAACTGATAATCCATTGCGGTGGATGCACTCTTACAAGAAAGATGATGCAAACGCGTATAAAACAAGCAAAATATATGGATGTGCCGATTGTAAATTACGGAGTGGCAATTTCGTATATGCACGGAGCGGTACCGCGGGCTCTTGAGCCATTCCCGGAAGCTATAGCCGAGTGGGAAAAAATCTCGGGTTTATCGTAGATCGAAAAGTAAAAAATCCGAATCGGCGAGCGAACTAATTTTTAATAAGCTTTCGTTTTCAACAGCCAGTCCGTCGCCGCCGCTCATTGTATATTCATTTATTTTCAGACTGCCCGATATCAATTGTACCCAGACTTTCCTTCCGGGCGCAATGTTAAAATCGATATTATTGTTTTCTTTTAGGACTGAGCGATTCAATTTTACATCCTGGTTAATAAGAAGAGAGCCTTCGTCTTCCGAAGGCGAAACCAGCAGTTGTAATCGGTTGATTCTGTCTTCTTCAGGGAAGTTCTTTTCGACGTAACGCGGAGTTATTCCCTTCCGCTTCGGGAAAATCCATATTTGCAGCAACCTTACGGGCTTTTCTTTTGAATGATTGAATTCGCTGTGTGTAATTCCGCTTCCTGCGCTCATTATCTGAACGTCATTAGGCCGAATGACTGAGCCGTTGCCCATACTGTCGCGATGCTCCAGCGCGCCTTCATAAACAATCGTAATTATTTCCATATCGTTGTGAGGATGCGTCGGAAATCCTGCCGAAGGCATTACGAGGTCTTCATTAATGACTCGCAAGTCGCCAAAATTCGTATTGTCCGGGTCAAAGTAACCGCCGAATGAAAACGTATGATAACTCACAAGCCAATCAAGCCTTGTTACTCCTCTTTCATGGGATTTTCTTATTTTTAACATAACTTTCCTTATTTAAAATACTCGATATAGTTTTCGTATCCTTCTTCTTTCAATTTTTCGTAAGGTATAAATCTCAGCGATGCCGAATTAATGCAGTATCTCAATCCTGTCGGTTTTGGCCCGTCGGGGAATACATGCCCCAGATGACTCTTTGCGATACGGCTTTTCAATTCGATTCTGGCCATGCCGAATGAATTATCCACAAATTCGAGAATGTTATGGGGCTCCAGAGGTTTTGTGAAGCTGGGCCAGCCGGTTCCCGAGTCATACTTGTCAGCCGAAATAAAAAGAGGTTCTCCACTAACCACGTCGACATAAATTCCTTTTTCTTTATTGTTCCAATATTCATTCTGGAAAGGGGGCTCGGTACTGCATTGTTGAGTCACTTTATACTGCAGCGGAGAAAGATTCGATTTATTCATCTTCTCGATATATTTTTGATCGTTATTTAACCGCGTAGCCCAGATACGCTCGAGGAATTCATTCCTGCCGGAGTGATTTTTATATCTTTTATAATTCATGGAACTTTTAATAAAGTAGTCCTGATGATAATCTTCAGCCGGATAAAATTTCTTCGCCGGTAAAATTTTGGTTACAATCGGGTCGTCGTAAATTCCCGAGGCTTCGAATTTTTCTTTTGAAAAATGAGCAATATATTTTTGGTCTGTATTAGTATAAAAGATTGCCGATCTGTATTGCGAACCTTTATCCACAAAAGCGCCGTAATCATCCGTCGGGTCAATTTGCAACCAGAAATGATTCAACAGTTCGCTGTACGATACTTTATCAGGGTCAAAGACAATTTTCACTGCTTCGTAATGTCCGGTACGACCGGTTGAAACTTCCTCGTAGGTAGGATTGTCAACATTTCCGCCGGTATAGCCGGAGACCGCTTCGATAACGCCTTCATAATTTTCGAAAGCGGCTTCAATACACCAGAAACATCCTCCGGCAAAAATAGCCGTTTCAGTATTTTTGTTCATTTTAATTTCGTCGCCGTTTGTTGTTATTAGAGTAAATAACAACGATACCAGTCCGAAAATTCCAAACAACTTCAACATAATTTACCTCTTTTATATCAGCGCCCCGGACAAAAGCCGGAGCGCTTGTTCCCAATTATTTAATTACTTTCTATTGTAACGCGCACAATATCCGAAAGGTTCGGATAAACGTATCCGTCATTGACAATTCGTAGGGCGCCGTTTTCTGCCGCGCCCGTGTTGGCTGCGGATTGGCGGGGCGCCTGATTTATTCCGAATCCGGGTTCTTCATTTACTTCCGTTCCGGCGTCCCAGAGCATAAATAGTTCCGTTATATCTCCGCTTATCGGATCGGAACTTTCGAACAATTTAATGCCGGCGTCAGAAGGAGCAATAAAAAGGTCGTTAGATTGGACTAACATACTTGCAAACGAAATGTAATCTTTTTCGGTTGCGTCGAATTCAAATTCGTAAACACCGCCGGGGGCAATAGGAGCAGGCGCAGAGCTTCCAACCGGCATATTAAATACTCCCACTAAAGAAATTCCATCTTTACCGTTCAGATTTGCCGCCAGCATAGACGGATCGCCGTCTTCCGCAAGCGCTTCCAATCCCTCTCCTCTGTCCGGTTGTCCGGCTCTAAATACAGGCGACGAAGCAGTATGAACCACAAAAACTCCCGGGGCAAACAAATGCGTAATGCCTGTTTCTTCTTTGAGATTTTCATAAAGTACGGCGGGGTTTCCGTCCTCAGCCAAAGCCTCCAATCCTTCCCCGAAATCGGGCTTGTTTTCTTCGAACAACGGATTATTTGCCGTATGAACTACCCACACGCCCGGCGCAATCAATGCCGCCAACACATTTCCGTCCGAAGTATGAATTGAATGTTCCGAAGATACATTCTCAATTTTCACCTTAAATCTGTTGACGGAAGTCGGCTCGACCGTTACTTTCAGTACTTCATTAACGGAAGGTAAATTTGAAAATTCGTCTTCCGCCAATCGCACATTGGCGTGTGGATCGGCAGATCCGGTATTAGCTCCCGACTGATGAGGCGCCTGATCGGTTCCGAGTCCCGGCTCCTGATTAATCTCCGTTCCGGCGTCCCATAATTTAATCCGGCTTGTTATATCGCCCGAAACAGGCATGCCGTTATTATCATACAAACTTATGCCGTTTCCGTCCGGCGCGTAGAACAAATCATTCGAATGTACAAACATGGCGGCAAACGACAATTTGCTTCCCGGGAAAGCTTTAACCGTAAATTCATAAGCGCCGCCCGGAGCCAAAGGCGCAGGCGAAGAAGCATTGACCGGCGTATTAAAAACACCGCTGTCGGCGAATTTATACTCTTTAGCGATATTTTCGATTCTCACTTTAAACATTTTTCTTTCCAATGTTTCGGTGGAATTGCTGTCGCAAGCCGCGGCAAGCAAAGCCGTTAATGCGATTAATATTAATAATGATAGTTTCTTGGTCATTTTTTATTACTCCTTATTATTAATGATGTCGGGAGTAAATTACAGTACGAAGTTCACGAAACTATCACGAAAGAATAAAGAATGAGTAATATCAGTTATTCGACAGAGGCAGGTCGAAATAAAAAGTAGAGCCGCTATTCAATTTGCTCTTCGCTTTCAGCGTCGATTTGTGTAGATTAATAATCTGGAAAGCGATAGCAAGCCCCAGACCGGCGCCGACTTTTCCTTTTCGATTATTATGATTTTTGTAAAAACGGTCGAATATAAAAGGCAGTTCTTCTTCCGGAATACCGCTTCCCGTATCGCATACTTCAATTCTCAGCATTTCGTTTTCATTCAATAAATTAATCGTAACGCTTCCGTTAGGTTGGGTATGTTCCAAAGCATTTTCAAGCAGATTGGAAACTGCGCGTTCCATTAGCGCTATATCCGCAAGCGCCATCGTTTTGTCGGTTATAATATTAAACTTCAATTCGATGCCTTTCTTCGCGGCTCTATCCTTAAATTTGAGAGTTATGTCGTTAATCAATTCCGCCATCGAAAATCGTTCGGGTTTCGGTTCCACCTGCCGCGCTTCGAGCTTCGAAAGTTCGAATAAATCGTAAACCATTTTATTAAGCAGCTCAGTATTCTTATTTATTATCCGCAAATATTTGTTTCTTTCTTCATCGGAGAGAGAGCCTTTGCTTTCCTTAATAAAAATGGTCTCCAGATAGCCTTGAATTGAAGCAAGGGGCGTTCTTAAATCGTGCGATATATTTGCAATTAATTCTCTTCGCAGAGAATCTTTATTTTTCAGCTCTTCTGTATATTCAACAATTGTATCGGCCAGATTATTGAACGAAGCGGCAAGTTCTCCGATTTCGTCGTCATGTTTTTCATTTATTCAGTTTTTTGAAATTTCCGTTCGAAAATTGTTTAACAGTATCTGCAATGCCGTGAATTCTTTTTGTCATAAAAAAGAAAAGGATTAAACCAGCGATACCGGTTCCGGCCAGCGAAAACAAAAGCGCTTGCACAATTGTGCTCAACAGATAATCATTCTTTAGCATTTCTTCAGCCGAGTCGTATTCTTCTCCTCCGAGAATTATATAAAGAAATCCTTTTCTTTCTTTCCCAAGCCGTATGGAAGCTGCGGAAAACGGTTTTTTGACGTCGGGATTACGCGGATCGAACCCCAGAAGAGGAAGAGTAAAGTCTCCTCTAATAAATTCTTTTACAGGATCAATATCGATATTATCGGAAACTATTTTTTTTCCTGGTTCGGCAAAAAAAGCCAGAATTTTGCCTTGCTCGTCGGCAATATAAATTTCGATTTTCGGATTGATAACCATCATATAATGAATGCGATGCCCTATTTCATTAAAATCGGGTTCTTCTTCAAATAAAGTTTTTAACTCGTTGGCAAACTCCCGCGCGAGGTTCAAATTTAGCTTTTGATCGATCTCGTAACGCAAGTCGGTTGCGGATTTTAATAAGATATGTTTGCGTTATTCCCAGCGCAAGCAGTAATATTAAAAATACCGCTGATAACTTAACATAAAAATATCTTAGCAGTTTAATCATTTTCCAGTTCCTCAGGCTCGTCAAACCGGTAGCCCACTCCCCACACCGTTTTTATATATTGCGGATTAGACGGATCTTTCTCGATTTAATTCCTCAAACGATTTATATGGGAATTGACCGTGTGTTCGTATCCCGAGAATTGATAACCTCAAATCAAATTTAGCAATTCCATTCTGCTGAAGCTTCTTCCCGGTTTGCCTGCAAACAAAACGAGCAGTTCGTATTCTTTGACTGTTAGATCTACTTTGGCGCCTTCGATTGTAACCCTTCTGTTTTCAAGGTCGATTAATAATTTTCCGTATTGCAATATCTTCTTATCCTGAGCATCCTGTATACCGTGTTTATCGATTTCAATCCTACGAAAGAGCGCTTTAATTCTGGCGATTAATTCGGCAATGCTGAACGGCTTGGTCAGATAGTCGTCCGCGCCTGTATTGAAACCGATCACTTTGTCGATCTCTTCGGATTTTGCGGTCAGCATCAGCACCGGCGCTTCTTTGTTATATTTTCTCAATTCTTTGCAAATTTCAATACCGTCTTTGCCCGGAAGCATTAAATCAAGGATTATTAAAGAGTAGAGCCCATTCAACGCTTTCTTTAATCCGTTATTCCCGTTTGTTTCATGTTCAAGTTCATAACCGAGGTCTTTCAGATGGATATCGATCAATTCCGCAATGTTAGGGTCGTCTTCAATAAGCAATACTTTTAAATTTTCCATTTGGAATTTGTTTTTAAATGCAATTTAGTCTGCCCGATAAATAAATTCATCACAAAAGTATTACATTTTATACTAATATTTGAGATTGTAGGAGAGTCCCAGTCCGCCGAATAAATCGGACGCATAATTATTAAGTCCGAATCCCGCATACATATCGAGCTGGAAATTATCTCCGATCAGGTAAGTAAATCCCGTGTCGATTGAGGGCTGCCATTGGCGTTTTTCCGGCATCATCGTAAAAAATTCCACAAACCAGCCCGTCCTTTCGGCAATGGTAAATCCCATACTTAAAGAAAACAAATACAGCAATTCCCTTTGTGAGTTCGGTTCAATTGAAATCGCGCCGACATTCGAGCTCACCGATAAATAATCGGCGACCGGATGCGAAGCTGCAAGCTTCAATCCGTATTCCGGATTTTCGATCGAGATTTCTTCGCTCCCGGTAGGCAGTTTACTTACCAATAAAATTGCCAACGGGAATTCAGGATTTATTGACAACTGGTATTTGGCTTCGAGTATCAAGTCGTTCATCAAAGTTTTCGATTCTTCTTCGGAATACGTCCAGCCCGTAAAACCCAGTCTGACCTCGAAAGATTTATGTAAAGACACCCTTGTCAAAAGAGCTGGAAATGTAAAATTATTCATATCGTTATTATTATCGAAGGATACGCCCCCTTCGAATTGAACCGTGCCAGAAGGTATTGTAACGGCGCTTTCGGTAAAATCCGGTCGATCCGTAACAATCGTTTGCCCATTTATTGTTGTAAAAAATAATATTCCTAAAGACAGCGTTGTGTATAATAGAAACTTCATAATTGCTCCTGTTATTAATAAAGAGATTAGACTTTACTACCGCATTTATTACAAAAGATTGAATCGGAAGGAATCAGGCTGTTACATTTGTCGCATTTTTTTAATAAACTTCCCGCTCGGGATATTTCAACCGTAAATATTCCGGTAGGAACTGCAATGATTGCATATCCAATGATCATCGATAGAGAAGCTATAAATTTTCCGGCAAATGTTTTCGGCACTATATCGCCGTAGCCTACTGTAGTTACGGTAACGACAGCCCAATAAATACTTTGCGGAATGCTGTCGAATCCGTTTTCTCCTCCTTCTACTACATACATAATCGTCCCCATAGTAATCACAATGGAAATAACCGCTATAAAGAAAACGCTTATTTTGTGGAAACTCGATTTTAAAGCGGCAAAAAGTATTTCCGATTCTTTTATGTAGCGCACTAGCTTCAGTACTCTGAAAACTCTCAATAATCTGAATATTCTTACAACCAGCAAATAGTGATAGCCCGGGAACAGTAAATCGATATAAGTGGGAGCTATCGAAAGGAAATCGATAAATCCCCAAAAACTTTTTATGTATTTCCAAGGTTTCGGAGCTACGTAAATTCGCAATAAGTACTCAATGGTAAATAATATTGTTACCGACCATTCCGCATAGTAAAAAAGTTTTTTGTGGTAAAGGCTCAGTTCGGGTATGCTTTCAAGGAATACGATGAGAACGCTAATTATAATTATCCACAGCAGGAATATATCGAATAATTTCCCCGCCCTTGTGTTCGATTCAAAAATTGCTTCGTATAACTTTTTTCTCATTCCGATATCAGTTTATCCTCAATATATTAAATAAATTCCTTTTTTACGACTTATTCAAACTGATATTAAATTGAGGAGCCGCGGTGAGCTCGAAAGTAGCCGAAGCGAGCTGTACTTTACCATTGGTATTCGTGATATCGTTATAAATCTTTGTAAATAATTTATCTTTCGTAATTCTGCGCGCCTGATAATCGACTACATAACGGAGCGAGAATTCGAGCCAGTTATCGTTGGCAACCATAAAAATCATCGGATGGACGTTTGCGTTTTCAATCCTGTACTTGTCGAGCATACGATCCCAGTGCTGTTGAGCCTGCGGCACATGAGGACCGATTATTTCATTTGCGGCTTGATTGATAATATTCCGCGTAAGCTCCACGTCGCTGCCGTATCTGATCGGCAGTTTTATTTCGTCCCATAAAAACGGGAAATCTGCCGAATAATTAATCACAGAATCTTTAAATACGAAACTGTTTGCGACCCTGACAATTCTGCCTGTATACTGGTCGCCGTCTACCCATTGACGGCATTCCATCAAAGTCGTTCTTAAAATTCCGATATCAATTACATCGCCGACATTGCCGCCGAGCTGGACTCTGTCGCCCACTCTGTAGAAATTTGACAATGAGACGGCTAACCAGCCCGCAATGCTTGCAATTACTTCCTGTAGAGCAAACGCTATGCCTGCGCCGGCAACTCCAAGCGCAACCGTGAGTCCTCCGAGTTTATCGCTGAATACAATCGAAAGGACGAATATAACAATCAGATAGCTCGCTATGGTTACTATTTTTCGTAATCTGTAACGCAGATCGATATCTTTTGTTACTCTTGTAATGCGCGAACGAATAAACCTCGATATCGAAATAATAAAAAGAGTAAGAACAAACGCCGTTACTAACTTTCCGATAACCGGGTCGTAAAGGATTTTTTCGAATTCCATAAATTACTCCTTATTTTCCTTGTTGCCGCCGAAATTTACGCCGAATATTCTAAAAGGCGGCGCCTGATAAGTCTTCGGCAAATAATCCTGAGGTATGGTAATTTGATTTCCGTCTCTTAAAGCGCTGTAGTGCGGCGACAATATTTCGACCCCCGCCTCGTTGAATTTGTCTTGTATCATTGAATGAAGCTCGGAATAAATTTTCTGCATCATCTGAGGTTTGTCGGTATATGCGTTTAGTTCGTACGAGACGTAAAAATCGTCCAGACTTGTCTGTAGAACAAACGGACGCGGATCTTTTTTGATATGCTCGGTTTCGTTGGCAGCGGCAATCAGCAATTCATGCACTTTCTTCCACGGAACATCGTAACCGATTGTTACAGTCGTATGGAGTATCAGACCTTTATCTTCGGAAGACGAACTAAAATTAATAATATGACTACCGAGCACCATTGAGTTCGGAATTGTTATATCAACGTTTTTTGTCGTTCTGATTCTCGTCACCAAAAGGGTTTTTTCCACTACGTCTCCTATTGTATCTGCAATTTTTACCCTGTCGCCCAGTTTAAAAGGACGCATGTATGTCAGCACGACGCCCGCCACCATATTGGAAATTGCCGACGACGATCCCAACGAAAATAAAATACCGAGGAAGACTGAAATCCCCTGAAAGAACGGCGAATCCGATCCGGGCAAATAAGGGAAAATGATAATCACCGCCAATACCAGAATCAAAAAGCGGACTATTTTATATGTGGGAACAGCCCAATCCTTATGAAAACCCGGAATTTCGAGCGTGCCCCTGTCGATTTCATTGAATATAAATTTGACAGCCTTAATCAAATAATTGAATACAAAAACGAGCACTACAATAAAAAAGAGATTGGGCAGGAAATTTATAAATGAAGTCCATACTGTATTAAGGGGATTCAGTATGTAACCGAGCAGAGTTTCAGCCCAATGACTGCTGAACGTAAACAAGCTGAATATTATAGTCAAATATGTATAGAATGAGAACAGTAACAGAGCAAATTTTAAGATTTTGTTGCCGAGCAATAATATTTCGATAATTCGGTCTTCATTCAACACTTCGATATTCTTGATTTTAAGCGACTTGATTTTTGTGCCTTTCCATTCGCCGATTTTCGTCGCCGAAACCTTGGAGAGCGAATTTATACCCTTCCAAATTGCATAAAAGAGCACAGTATAAAAAATCAGCAAAGCCAGACTCTTTATTATCGGTTGCAAGTCCCAGCTTCTTGTTACGGGCCATAACTGCAGCGTATAAATTATAAACAAATAAATAACCAAGAGCGATAATACGAAACGTATTCCCTTTGCAGTAAAATCAAGCGCTTTAACCATACTTTCTTTCTTAACGATATCGCGCCCTTTGAATCTTATCGTAGGCAATATCTTCGGAGCGATAATCCCTAAAAATCTATTTATTCTAGGGAATATTTTATTTGCGCCCCAGAAGAAAAGCGCCATCAGAATCAAATAAACGAGATTATAAATAATATTATAAATAAGTATTTTGGTTTTATTGACCGACTTAATTTTGTTAATACCGTTTATAATCAAAGAATAGCGCTTCGCGGCAAGAAGCGAATCCGAAATCCCTGCAAAATCCGCGTCTTCGGGCGTGACGGACATTATGATATTTTCGCCCGCCGCAATATTCCAATAAGCTTTACCTTTAATCAACTTAATCGAATCCGGAGAAAAAGATTCGTCCTGTAAAAGATTATTTAATTCGGCGGATATTTCTCTTGCGCGTTTTTCGGCATTAAAAGCGCCGATCCCCTTGCCGATGTAAAAAAGAGTATCCGATTCCAGGGTTACGGGGTATTTCCGAACACCGGTCGAGTCCGTAACGGCAATATTGTCTCCGTATAATGAAAATAATAATAAAACCAAAAAACCGATAATATTTCTGTATATCATATTTTTGCCATATTTTTTTATTTACCGCATGATATATGTAAAAAAAGTCAATTACAGTCAATAAAAATTTTAAATGGAATAATTTCGGCATAATTAATACGGAACAACTTTGATGCATGTTATACAAATCAGGGGCGGAAGTAATTTCCGTACAGAAATCAATGTCCCCACAATTCCCTGTCGAGCGCTCTGTATTGAATAGCTTCGCTGATGTGTTGGGGTAAAATATTTTCGGATAATTCGATATCGGCAATTGTGCGGCTTACTTTGATAATTCTGTCGTAAGCCCTCGCCGAGAATCCGAGACGGGTCATCGCCATTTTGAGCAGTTCATTGCATTGATTGTCGAGACGGCAAAATTTCCTGAGTTCGCGGCTGCCCATATCCGCATTGCAATAGATATTCTTCAAGCCTTCGAATCTTTTCAATTGCACATGTCGGGCGGCTACAACGCGCTTTCTGATTTCCTCCGATTTTTCCCCCTGCAATTCCGAGGATAATTCTTTGTATTTTACTGCCGGCACTTCGATATGGATATCGATCCTGTCGAGCAGGGGGCCTGAAATTCGAGCCATATATTTTTGAATTTGCGCCTGAGTGCACGTGCATTCTTTCGAAGGGTCTGTATAGTATCCGCACGGGCACGGATTCATTGCCGCGGCAAGCATAAAGTTTGCCGGAAATTCGACCGACATTTTCGAACGGCTTATCGTAACTTTCGAATCTTCGAGCGGCTGGCGCATTACTTCGAGGACGTTCTTCTTAAATTCCGGCAATTCATCCAGGAACAAAACTCCGTGATGCGCATAAGAAACCTCGCCGGGACGGGGAATGCTGCCGCCGCCGATTAAAGCCGCATCGGAAACCGTGTGGTGGGGGCTCCTGAAAGGGCGTTCAGTTATTAATGCTTTATCTCTCGGAAGTATTCCCGCCACAGAATGAATTTTCGTAGTTTCCAATGCTTCTTCGAATGTAAGCGGAGGAAGTATTGTTGGAAGTCTTTTGGCAAGCATTGTTTTGCCCGAGCCGGGCGGTCCGATCATAATTATATTATGTCCGCCGGCGGCTGCAATTTCGAGAGCTCTTTTTGCATTCTCCTGCCCTTTTACGTCGGAAAAATCGAGATGATATTTATTTATCTGTGAAAATACTTCCTCTTTATCGGTGTGAGTCGGTTCAAATTGATTGCTCCCGTTCAAAAAATCGATTACTTCTTTCAGATTTTTCAATCCGTAAACTTTTATGCCGTCTACAATCGAAGCTTCTTTGACGGAATCTTCCGGCAGTACCAGGCTTTTAAGTTTGAGACGACGCGCTTCAACAGCCACGGGCAAGCCGCCTTTAATTTTACGTAGAGAACCGTCGAGCGATAATTCTCCCAGAATCATTGTCTCATCCAATAAATTCAGATTAACCAGTTCGTTTGCTGCGAGTATTCCGATCGCTATCGGCAGGTCGAAAGCGCTTCCCTCCTTTTTTATGTCGGCGGGCGCAAGATTGACCGTAATTTTTTTGAACGAGTAATCGATACCGGTATTTTTCAGAGCAGCGCTTACGCGCTCTCTGCTTTCTTTAACTGCGTTGTCGGGCAGCCCTACAATTGTAATCGACGGAAGCTGTCTCTCGCTGTGAGTTTCCACTTCCACTCTATAAGCGTCAATACCGAACGTAGAAGCGGAGATTACCCTCGAAAACATCGTAATCTCCCGCTTTTGGGTTTTTATAAACTTATAAAATTTTATCTGTAATTCAAAATCGTGAAGTCGTAATTGAAAAACAAAAAAGCGCATCCCGGAATAGAACGCGCTTTCGCTTGTTCGTTATTTTGAGATTTATTTGAATTTCCTTAAAAATTCTATTCGATCTCGAAGCTGGTCGACGGGAATTAACAATTTATCTTTTCCGAAGATTGCGTCGTCGCGGTTTGTAAAGACTAGTTCATATTCTTTGCTCATTACGATTGCTTCTTCGGGGCAGACTTCTTCGCAAAAGCCGCAAAAGATGCAACGAAGCATATTAATTTCGAATTTTTCGGGATATCTTTCTTTTTCCAGTTCGGTTTCCGAAGCCTGCACTTCGATTGCCAGAGCGGGACAAACCCTCGAACAGAGCCCGCAAGCCACGCATCTTTCGACGCCGTTATCTTCGAGTACGAGCACAGGCCTGCCTCTGTACGAAGCGGGCGGTTCGAATTTTACCTCCGGGTACTCCATCGTAAACTTTGGACGGAGCATATTCTTTAAAGTGAGAATCATACCTTTGATAATTTCCACTACGTAGATTCTCTCCCAAAAATTCAGGTCTTTTTTTCTTTTCTTCTGTGCCATTGCTTACCTTAAAACTATAATTTGAAAATCATTATTAGCAGAGCAACCCAAACTATATTGAGCAACGCCAGCGGAAACATCACTTTCCATCCGAGATTCATCAACTGATCGTAACGGAAACGAGGTATACTCCATCTTACCCATATAAACACAAAAAGCATAAAAGCGGTCTTCAATAAAAACGCCGCAATCTGAAGAACAGTCGTCAGTCCTTCGCTTAACCCCAATTTATCGATATATGGAATTTGCCATCCGCCCAGGTAAAGAGTAACAATCAGCAGACTCGCAATAATCATATTGGCATATTCGGCCAGGAAGAAACCTGCAAACTTGAACGAGCTGTATTCGGTATGATATCCGCCTACTAATTCGGGTTCGGCTTCGGGCAAATCGAAAGGAAGTCTGTTGGTTTCAGCAAACGCCGATACAACGAAAGTAATAAAACCGATCGGCTGAACTATTGCATTCCACATCCAACCGTATTGAGCATCTACTATGTCGATCGGTCTCAGCGAACCTGCCATCAATAAAACGCCTCCAATCGAAAATCCCATCGAAACTTCGTATGAAATCATCTGAGCCGAGGAACGTATTCCGCCAAGCAACGAATACTTGCTGCCCGAAGACCAACCTGCAAGAGTAATTCCGTATACGCCGAGCGAGGTTAGAGCAAGGACATACAGAATTCCGATATTGACGTCCGCCACGACCAACTTAATCTGATAGCCGAACAAATTGACTTCGGGACCAATCGGAACAACGGCGTAGGTTGCAAATGCAACAAACAACGAAATAAACGGCGCCATTGTATGAAGCGTTTTATCTGCGGCGTTCGGCACAATGTCTTCTTTGAATAGCAATTTAAAAACATCCGCAAACGGCTGAAGTAATCCTTTGTAGCCGACGCGGTTTGGACCGAGCCGGTTCTGCGCCCAGGCGCTAATCTTTCTTTCGAAATAGACCATATAAGCAACCGACAATAATAACGCCGTCAGCGCAATTGCAATCTTAATTACAGAAACAATTATTATTTCCCAAATTGTCATTACTAAAAGCTCCGATTATTTTCTTTTTCTGTCGACTTGCAATTTATCTCTGCGATCAAACGATTAAATATTTTATGCCAGTTCGTATTTTATTTGTACTCCCATATCGCCGATATTATCGTAATCGATTCCCTTGAATGCTTCAACCGTATTGGAGATTTCGTTAAACACTTCTTCCGCCATGTTATATTTCGTTTTTTCGTTAACTAGATAAGTTAAACGGGATAAAATTTTCCACGAAGGCAGTGCATCGTACTTATGACCTTGTTTCCATCTGTCGAATTTGGTTCCGAATTTATCCCAACGACTCATATTCATGCCGTCGAGCGCTCTGTCGAGTTCAACTGTTTCCACGGCGGGTCTAATTCTTTGCACTCTGCCTTTGAAGTTTACAAAAGCGCCGTGTTTTTCGGCGTAGGTGGCGGCAGGGAATAAATAGTGCGCCAATTCGGAAGTTTCGTTTTTATTTGTAGCGTGAACAATCAACAATTTCAATTTTGCAAGAGCGTCTTTCAATGCGCCGTCCATTCCCGCCGGGTCGTCCTCGACAATATAAGCGGCTTTCACATTTCCGTTCGTAAGCAGCGTCAGCAATTCGTCCGCACCGTTTAATTTTTTCAATCCTAGCAACTCGGCGCCGGTAGAATTAGGGGTTTTATCTTCGCGTATTAAAATATCGTCCTGATCGCCCGGTTTGATATGAGCCAGATAATACGGAGCAGAATTAAAATGCGATGCCAGCTTTTTCAACACAAAATTATCTTCAAGAGTTGCAAAGGGCGACCCGACAAACAAAATTTCATCCGTTTTGTATTTTTTCAATTCCGCAGCCGCGCCGCTATAGGCCGTTTCCCAATCGGTTTTGGTTAATGCTCCTTCCCGACGCACAAAAACTCCGTCTATTCGAGTGTCCGAATTTACATGTTTAAACGTATTCAATCTGCCGTTGTCGCACATCCAGTAATTGTTAACTTCGGGATTGAAACGGGGAGTAAGTCTGAGTATTTGATTGTTCCTTACCCAGATATCGATATTGCAGCCGCGCGCGCAGCCGATACAAACCGAATCGGTATGGGACATTTCCCAGACGCGCGATTTGAATCTGAAATCCTGATTGGTTAAAGCGCCAACGGGACAGATATCCACCACATTCAAAGAATACGGATTGTCGAACGATTCGCCCGGGAAAGTAGTGATTGTAACGCGGTCGCCTCTTTTTACAAAAGTAAGTTGATTTGCTTTTGCTATTTCGTCGGAAAAACGGATACAGCGCGAGCACGATATACAACGTTCGCCGTCGAATTTGACGTAGGGACCTAATTGAACGCGTTTGTCTTTTCTGTTTTTGATTTCTTCGAAACGGCTCTCGCCTTTGCCGTGAGCGTAAGCATATTCCTGAAGTTTACATTCGCCTGCTTCGTCGCAGATCGGGCAATCGAGCGGGTGATTTATCAAAATAAATTCCATCACCGCGTTTCTGGCTTCCAGGGCTTTTTCCGACCTGGTATGAACGACCATTCCTTCAGATGCAATCGTTGCACACGCGATTACGAGCTTCGGCATTTTTTCCACTTCAACCAAACAAACGCGGCAGTTGCCCGAGACCGACAATTCGGGATGCCAGCAAAAATGCGGTATTTCGATCCCCGCATCTCGAGCCGCTTGAATGATTGTTTGTCCCGGTTTGAATTCTATCTGTTTTCCGTCGATAGTAATTTGTGGCATAATCTTTCCTTTATTTTATGCTACACGCTGCATTAATAAATTCTTTGAACTCAATATTACTCGAATCAGTTTATTATTGCCGAAAATTTCGTTGGCTGTCTCTTTTATGTCGTCTTCATTAATTTTATTAATTTCTCTTACCGTTTCAGCCGGAGATTTTATTTGACCGAAGTAAATAATCGACTGCCCCATCCTTGTCATTCTGTTGGTCGTATTTTCGAGACTCATCATTAAATTACCGATCATATATTTTTTGGCTCTTTCCAACTCTTTGGAGCTTATCTTTCTGTTTTTGATTTTATTGATTTCTTCATAAATCAGTTTCTGAGCTTTGTGTATCGATTTTTCGTTAGTCGAAAGATAGATACCAAATGTAGATACATCGTAGAAAGAATTCAAGAACGTATTTATTTGATAAGCGATGCCGTTTTCTTCCCTTAATCGCTGAAACAGACGAGAACTGCTGCCGTCCCCCAATACGTACGACAATAAGCGCGCTGCATGACGCTTCTTGCTGTTAAATCCATATGTTGTGGTTCCTGCAATATAGTGCACCTGCTGGGAATCTTTTTCAATAAACAGATCGCCTGCAGGGTTAAGTTCTAAATTTCTCTCTGGCAGGCTGTAACTTCCGAAAGAATTATTAATATACTTTTCCGCCAGTTTAATCAAAGCGGAATGGCTCAAGTTGCCCGAAGCGACGATATACATTCTGTTGAACGTATAATTTTTACGGACATAATCCGTCAAATTTTTTCTGGTGAAATTTTTGATATTCTTTTCCGTGCCGATTATCGGGAGTCCGAGCGTTGTACCGTTGAATATAGCGCTCTCAAAGCGGTCAAAAATCAATTCTTCCGGCGAATCCTCGATATCATAAAGTTCGTCGATAACCACGCGGGCTTCTTTCCGAATTTCTTTGGACGAGAAGACCGAATTCTGGAGCATATCGGAGAGGACTTCGAAAGTCGGTTCCAGATTTCCTTTCAACCCCCTGCCATAATAACAGGTCTGTTCCTTAGAAGTAAAAGCGTTCAGATAACCGCCGAGCGATTCGATATCCTCGGCAATTTTTCTGGCGTTTCTCTTCCGGGTGCCTTTGAAGAACATATGTTCGAGGAAATGGCTGATACCGTTGTTGGTTTCGTTCTCGTCCCGGGAGCCTACATTGAACCAGAAACCGAGGGAAAAGGAGTCGACATGGTCTATTTTTTCGGAGACCACGGTAATGCCGTTGTCGAGTCGGGATATCTTTATATTTTTCAAATAATTATGAGTTGCCAAAGAAGATTTAACCGCAATTTATCCTAAAAATAATAAACAAATATAGACAATGCCCCGCTCGTTTTCAAAACAGAAATGAAATTTCTCTATAGTTCGAAATTAAAGCCGTTCTTCTTCAGTTTTTCGTATGTGCGCTTATCGAAACGGTAAAGATAAGCCGGTCTTCTTGTGCTGTTTTTATCTTTTTCTTTCAATTTTTTGACTAGATTCATTTTCATTAATTTCTTGCGGAAGTTCCGTTTGTCCAGCTTTTTGCCGAGTATCACTTCGTAGAGGGTTTGAAGTTGAGGCAGAGTAAACTTTTCCGGCAGCAATTCGAAACCGATAGGACGGTAACGAATTCGCGCTCTCAATTTCTCCATTGCTTCCCGAATTATATCCAGGTGGTCGAAGGGCAATTCAGGCAACTCGTCGAGTTTGAACCATTTGGCTTCCGAAGTATCCGCGCCGGTCGACAGCACGTATTGTTCCGGTTTAACCAGAGCGTAATGTCCCAGCGTAAAAACCCTTCTGAGGGGATATCTGTCGACTTTATCGAATATTTTGAATTCTTCCAGGTAAATATTGTCGAGTCCTGTAGTTTCTTTCAATATTCTCTGCGCCGCAGCTTCAATCAGCTCGTCTTTTTTAATAAATCCCCCGGGCAGCGCCCATCTTTCTTTGGCGGGTTTAATGGCGCGCTTTACAAGCAGAACTTCCATCTCGGAATTTTCGAACCCGAATATCACACAATCGATTGAAATGTTTTTAATTACGTCTTTTAAGATATGAGACATTGCTTTTTTCCTAAGAATGATCAAATCGGCATTTAAATCTAAAGAAAAGTTGACAGATTAAAAACGGATTCCGCGTCAAAAATTTCAAAGTAACCGTTTAACAAATTTTTGGTGATTTTTAAAAAATAATAGTGTATTTTTTACACATAATTATTAATATCTTCGGGGAGTAATAACATGGTTTCAATCGGATTCGATATCGGCAGCTCTTCCATTAAATGCTCTCTTTTCGACGTTGAAACAGGCAGAACAATCGACAGCGATTTTCATCCCAAAGAAGAGATGAAAATAGATTCCCCTAAAGCCGGGTGGGCGGAACAGAACCCTGAAACCTGGTGGGAGTATGCAAAGCTGCTGACAAGAAATTTAATATCTAAAAACAACATAAAACCTGAGGCGGTTAAGTCGATCGGCATTTCGTATCAGATGCACGGTCTGGTCCTGGTCGACGAAAACAGAAACGTATTACGCCCTTCGATAATATGGTGCGACAGCCGCGCTGTCGAAATAGGCAACAGAGCGTTTAAGGAAATCGGCGAGGAATATTGCTTGAATAATTTATTGAATTCGCCCGGAAATTTTACCGCTTCCAAATTAAAATGGGTAAAAGACAACGAGCCGGATATTTATGCAAAGATATTCAAAGCGATGCTGCCCGGCGATTTTATAGCCATGAAATTGACCGGCGAAATCAACACTACCGTTTCCGGACTTTCGGAAGGCATTTTCTGGGATTTCAAAGAAAACCAAATTTCGGAAAAAATATTCGATTATTACGGCATCGACAAGAAATTACTGCCCGATATTGTTCCGACATTTTCGGTACAGGGAAAAATTCTGCCGGAAGTTGCAGAAGAACTCGGACTGAATAAAGAAACCGTAGTTTCCTACCGCGCCGGCGATCAGCCCAACAACGCATTTTCGCTCAATGTTCTGAATCCCGGAGAAATTGCAGCTACAGCGGGCACTTCGGGCGTTGTATATGCGGTTATCGACCGGCTGAATTACGATAATTTATCGCGTGTCAATCAATTTGCTCACGTAAATCATTCGCACGAAAATCCCCGCATCGGAGTATTGCTTTGTATTAACGGAACAGGCATAATGAACTCGTATTTGCGTAAAAATATGGGCGAAGGTTTATCGTATGATAAGATGAATCAGATGAGCTCGGAAATCGAAATCGGAAGCGAAGGACTCGTAGTGCTGCCTTTCGGAAACGGAGCCGAAAGAGTTTTCGAGAACAAAAATATCGGAGCTCAATTCTTAAACATCGACTTAAATCGTCACGGCAAAGCGCACTTTTTCCGCGCGGCGCAGGAAGGAATTGCATTCACGTTTAAATACGGCATCGACATAATTCGTCAGATGGGACTCGACATCAACGTTATCCGCGCCGGCAAAGCCAATATGTTCCTCAGCCCTATTTTCAAATCGACATTTACAAACATTATCGACGCAGCAGTCGAATTATACGACACGGACGGCTCGGTAGGAGCGGCGCGCGGAGCGGCGTTAGGCGCGGGTCTTTTCAATTCGCCAGAAGAAGCGTTTCGTAATCTTACTAAACTTGAAGTAATCGAACCGGACAATTCCCAAAAAGAGATTACGAACGAAGCGTACAATAATTGGCTGGCAAACCTGAAAAAATTTATTTAACATAAAACCGGAGGAAAAAATGGATTATTTGATCGGCAACAAAGAATATTTTACAGGTATCGGGAAAATTAAATACGAAGGACCCGATTCCAAAAATCCGCTTGCATTCAAGTGGTACGACGAAAATAAAGTCGTATTCGGAAAAACGATGAAAGAATATTTTCGTTTTTCTGCGGCTTACTGGCATACTTTCTGTTCGGAATTGTCAGATCCATTCGGCAGAGGCACGCGTCATTTGCCGTGGAACGACGCTTCCGACCCGATCGAGAGAGCCAAAGGCAAAATGGACGCCGCTTTCGAATTCACGACCAAATTGGGTCTCCCCTTCTATTGTTTCCACGATTTCGACGTGGTTGAAGAAGGCGATTCGATTGCCGAATCCGACAAGCGTTTGCAAACATTGGTCGAATACGCGAAAGAAAAGCAAAAAGCATCGAACGTTAAACTTCTCTGGGGCACTGCAAATCTGTTTTCGCATCCGCGTTATATGAACGGAGCCGCAACCAATCCGGATTTCAATGTAGTCGCTTACGCAGCCACACAGGTCAAACGCGCGCTAGACGCTACTATTGAACTCGGCGGCGAGAATTACGTTTTCTGGGGCGGCCGCGAAGGTTATCTGACGCTGCTCAATACCAATATGAAACGCGAAAAAGAACATATGGCTAAATTTCTCGAGCTCGCCAGAGACTATGCACGCAAACAAGGTTTCAAAGGCGCTTTCCTGATCGAACCGAAGCCGATGGAACCATCGAAACATCAATACGATTACGACGTAGAAACGGTTATCGGTTTTCTTAGACACTACGGACTCGACAAAGATTTCAAATTGAACATAGAAGTCAACCACGCTACGCTTGCGGGACACACATTCCAGCACGAAATTCAATGCGCCGTCGATGCCGGACTCTTCGGCAGCATCGATGCAAACCGCGGCGATTACCAGAACGGATGGGACACCGATCAATTCCCGATTAACATTTACGAATTGGTCGAAGCGATGCTTGTAATTGCAGAAGCGGGCGGATTCGGAACCGGCGGGGTTAATTTCGACGCAAAAGTACGAAGAAATTCGACCGACATCGAAGATTTGTTCATTGCGCATATTGCCGGCATGGACGCTTTTGCCCGCGCTTTACTGGTCGCGGAAAAAATTCTTAACGAATCGGATTACAAGAAAATCAGACAGGAACGTTACGCTTCTTTCGATTCTGGCGACGGAGCGCGTTTTGAAAAAGGCGAGCTCACTCTCGAAGATTTAAGAGAGATTGCAATCAAAAACGGCGAACCGAAATTAATAAGCGGAAAGCAGGAATATCTCGAACAGTTGATCAACATGTATATTTAAGCGCCGCTAATAAAAAAGCTGCCTCGAAAGAGGCAGCTTTTTTTTATTCCTCATAAGTTTGCATAAAACGGCGGATTGCATTGTACGCTTTATCGAGTACGTTTTCCGGCGGCAGGAATACAATTCTGAAATGACTGGTTCCTTCTACCTGACCGAAACCGCTGCCGGGTACGGTAACAACGCCTTCGGCTTTAATCAATTCTTTCGCCCATTTGTAATCGTCTTTAACAAATTTGAGTTTCGGAAACGCATAGAACGCGCCTTCCGGCGAGACGCACGAAATTCCTTCGATTGCATTTAACATTTCGACAGTCATGTCTCTACGTTTTTTCAGTTTTTCTTTTGCCTCCTGCAGATGCGACTGGTCGCCCAGCAAAGCCGGGGCGATTCCGTATTGTTCGGGATGATTTGCCGAGAGTCTTGCCCTGAGCAGTTTATTTATGGCTTCTATATAATCGTTCAACACAGTACGGTTGCCGCTTACGATTCCCCACCCGATACGAAAACCGGGCGCCATATAATTCTTCGACAATCCGCCGAAAGTAATAACAGGCGCTTCGGAATTCAAAGAGGCAATCGAGATGTGCTCTTTATCGTCGATTATTAATTTGTCGTAAATCTCGTCGGAAAAGATGACAAGATTATGTTTTATTGCCAGTTCGATTAATTCTTCCAGAATTTCTTTGCTATAAAGAGCGCCGGTAGGATTGTTCGGATTTATTATGATTATAGCCCGCGTCTTATCGTTTATTTTTCTTTTAATATCCTCTATATCCGGCTGCCAATTATTTTCTTCATTCAGATAATACGGATTTTCGTACATCTTCAGTTTGCTTTGAATAGCGGTATAAAGCGGATAGCCGGGTGTAGGGGTGAGGATATTTTCGCCTTCGTTGACGAGCGCGGTAAGACAAATATCGATTGCTTCGCTTGCGCCGGTTGTTATAAAAATATCCTGAACATTTTTAATCCCTTTTCTTTCGGCTTCCTTTTCGATTGCATCAACTGCGGATTTAATGCCGGATGAAGGCGCATACCCGTTGTAATTATTCAGCATGGCTTTATAAGTTTCTTCGATTAATATGCGGGGAGTCTGCCAATCGAACAAATTCGGGTCCCCAATGTTAAGATACAGCATTTCCTTTCCCGATTTGGCAGCTTCATTGGCAATAACGACAATATCTCGTACGGCGTATTTAATGTTGTCGGTTCGTTCCGCTGGCTTGATTATTATTTTAGACATAAATCACCGTTATTTTTCTGAATAATAAAGATAATTTTTTTTGTCGGCATCTCCAATTCACTCGGGCTTTAGAATAATACCGAAGTTTTTTTGACCGTTAATTTTAATGGTCAGAGGTTTTTCCAGTCGGATACGTTTCGTATAAATTTTTTCTTCTTCGACATCCAGCTTATCGAGCCAGTCCCAATCGATATAATTATCTTTGTCGATTTGATTGACCGAGAAGTAGCCGACTTTAAATGATGTCAGATTTTGAAAGAAGTGAGAGCCCTGCGAAGGTACGATATTGGTATTGCCATAATTCGATTCGATAATGGCGGCTGCGCCGTTTATTTGCTCCCACTTTACAGGTATGCCAAGCCACGGGTCGAGACTTCCCCATCTGCCAATGCCAATCAAAAGGTAAGGCGCTCGCATACCTATCAGTTTATTATTGAAATATTCAACTTCTTCAGCGATTATGCTCGTATATTTTGTTTCGAATTTTCGCCTGTTTACGTAAACAATATCTCTGATATCGTTCTTTATTCCGTTGCCCAACACCCTGTTCGATTTGCAAAGGAGCGATTCTTCGGAATAATCGGTTGCGTCCAATTCTTCCAGTTCGCTGTCGATAACCATCGGACGCATTTGAAGCAAAGCAAATTCAGCCGGTTTGCCCTGCGGTACGCTCAAATTAACGGCAAATTCGATTTCAACAGGCGAAGCAGTGCCCCAGCTGCTCATTTCCAGAAGTAGATTCAAAATATCTGTAAGGGGAAACAATTTGTATTTTAAAATCGGAGCCAGCGAAAAAACCTTCGGTCCCGCTCGTTCCGCTCCGTCATAAATTCGATTATTGTCTTTTGAATATGTCGAACACGTAAAATTAAGAGTTCCGTCTTCCAGAGCCGCTTGAAGCGTATATTTTTTTATCATTCTCTCTTCGTCGAGGGTTTCCACTTTAAACTCTGAATTCAGGTCCAAAGCGTAAAAATGATTTGGCGTGAAATTCAACATGTCGTCGATGGTTGAAAATTGCGTTAACCGGCTCGGATGCTTTGGGGAAAACCGCAGCGGCATTTCTCCGTCGACAATATATTTGCCGAGTCCGGGCGCAACAGCCGCAATACCGTCCGCGCTTTTTAAAGGCGATATCGGATAATAATTATACGACTTTGCAACGCCGGAAAACTCGGGATAAAATTTGCCGTTATGATCCGCGCCGACCAACATTTGTATAATAACCGCCATCTTTTCTTCTTCGAGACGGTATGAAGTCATTCTGATATAATCCTTCGACTTTTTCAGGTAGATGGACGCGTAAATTCTTTTGATTGTTTTGAGCAGTTTTTCGAGACGCAATTCGAGCGATTTCTCGTTATTCGGCAGCATGAAAGTATCGTAAACTCCCGCAAACGGCTGATCCTGTGAATCTTCAAGGAGACTGGAAGACCGGACTGCGATCGGGGTTTTGACAATCGTAAGGAAATCCTTCAGCGCTTCGACTACATCTTTCGGAAATTTCCTTGCATTGAGAAATTTCTTTTTAATATCGGCGTCGTTGTCAGAACGGAGCGCAAAGTCGAGAAGATTGTTATTGTTTACAAAATAATCGAAAATCTCCGTTCCAATAACAACGGCGGAAGGCACGAAAATTTTAACCCCTTTGAAATGGTAGCGCACTTCGAAATCGCTTAGCAATCTGTTTACGAATCCCAGCCCTCTCGCCTTTCCTCCCATCGAGCCGCCCCCGATTCGAGCAAAAGTAATAGTCGGGTCGAACGACTCTTTATTGAAATCCGAAATAATTCCAACCTGTCTCGATTTTCTGAATTCTCTCAACGAATTAATCAAACTTTGGCGAAGATCGTCCGGGGTAGCAAAATCGGTTACTTTCTGGGGTCTCAATCTGTGAGCCAGCCAAAACTCGGTTCTGGCTTTCAACCAATTCGAAAAATGATTCCGTGAGGCGTGATACAGAAGACTCTCGTCGGGAATCTTCTTCAACTGGCGTTCGAGCTCTAGTAAATTTTTCGCGCGACCGACTTCTTTACCTTCGGGAGTTTTGAAGACAAAATCGCCGAACCCGAAATTGTTCAGCATGAATTTTTTCAGGTCTTCGAGCAAAGTGGGAGAATTTTTTATCAAAAAATCCGCGCCTATTTCTCCGGCTTTAATTTCATTTTCTCCGATAGTAGATTGAAGCAGAATCGGAATATCCGAGTGGCGTTCTTTTACTTTTCGGGCAAATTCAATCCCCGCATTCGGATCGTGCCTGCCTTCTTTTTTGAAATCGACATCCGAAATAATACCGAGCACGTATTCTTCGTATTTTTCAAAATATTCCCATCCTTCTTCGAATGTAGTGCACAATAAAATTTTCGGACGCGCTCTCATTCTCAAATACTTATGGGACAGATTCAACCCTTCGGACATGAGATTTTGAGACTGTTTCAATATTTCAGTATAAATTATAGGAAGATATGAAGAGTAAAACCGGACATTGTCCTCAATTAAAATAATCGACTGCACGCCTACTTTTTTCGTGTCGTTCTCTACGTTGTTCCGGTCTTCGAGAAACTTAATAATTGCGAGCACAATTCGATAGTCGCCTTGCCAAATAAAGACTTTATCGAAGATGGAGAAATCTTTAGTGGCCAGAAGTTCGCTCATTTCACGGTTGTCGTATCCGAGGAGGACAACCGGAATATCCAATCCGGCTTCTTTTACCCGTCGGGCAAATGCAATCGGCGACATGTCTTCGATATGAAGAGTGGTAATTATTAAATCGAATTTTCTTTCGTCGAGCGCAGTCCTTATTGCTTCGGCTCCGCTCGATATATGCACGAGTTCGGGCGCATGACTAAGACTCAAGCCTTCATATTCGTGGCGGATATATTCGTATAGCCGGTTGTCTTCCTCGAGTATATAAAGGTCGTATAGACTCGATACCAGCAGTATATCCCGAATTCTGTAGCGCATCAGATTGTGGAAATCCTGGATTTTCGAGAAACTGCTTTTTTCTATTAAATCCTTATTGAATTTAATCACATCGCTCATAAATAAAGTCGGTTAAAGAAAAAAATCAATTCATACTATTCCCTGATCGATCATGGCGTCGGCAACTTTAATAAATCCGCCGATGTTTGCGCCGTTTACGTAATTGCCGGGCGTCCCGTACTTTTCCGCAACGTCAACGCAGGTTTTATGAATATTCTTCATGATTAATCGTAATCGATTGTCGACTTCTTCGCGAGTCCATGAATATCTCATACTATTTTGAGCCATTTCGAGTCCCGACGTAGCGACTCCGCCGGCGTTTGCGGCTTTTCCGGGACCGTAGAGAATCTTAGCGTCGAGAAACAAATCGATGGCTTCAGGCGTACACGGCATATTTGCGCCTTCGCTTATAAGATAAACGCCGTTCTTTAATAAATTCTGGGCGTCTTTGCCGTTAATTTCGTTTTGTGTGGCAGACGGGAATGCGCAGTCGGCTTTGTGATTCCACAACGGATTATAATCGAGACCAGGCTCAGCAGGAGTATAAACGGCATTTTTGAACTCTTCAGCGTATTCTTTGATTCTGCCTCTCCGGTTATTTTTCAAGTCCATTACGAAGTTAAGCTTTTCCCAGTCGATTCCTTCTTCGTCGTAGATATAACCGTTTGAATCCGAAAGCGTTAATACTTTACCGCCTAGTTCCAATATTTTTTCAACCGTATACTGCGCTACGTTGCCGCTGCCGGAGACAAGACATTTTTTGCCTTCGAGCGTTTCGCCGCGAGTTGCGAGCATTTCCGAAGCAAAATAGACCGATCCGTATCCGGTGGCTTCAGGCCTTATGAGCGAACCGCCCCAGTTCAATCCTTTGCCGGTTAATACTCCCGTAAATTCGTTTTTAAGTCGTTTATACTGGCCGAACAGATAACCGATTTCTCTGCCGCCTACGCCGATATCGCCTGCAGGCACGTCGGTGTTAGGGCCGATATGCCGGTAAAGTTCATTCATAAAACTCTGGCAGAATCGCATCACTTCCGCGTCGCTTTTGCCTTTCGGGTCGAAATCGGATCCTCCTTTACCGCCGCCCATCGGCAGCGATGTAAGACTGTTTTTAAATACCTGTTCGAACGCAAGAAATTTTAAGATTCCCAGATTTACCGAAGGATGGAAACGCAGACCTCCTTTATAAGGGCCAATTGCGCTGTTCATTTCGATTCTGAATCCGCGATTGATTTGGACTTCGTCCTGGTCGTCCACCCACGGCACTCTAAACATAATAACACGTTCCGGCTCGACCATTCTTTCCAAAATTTTTTCTTTTCGGTATTCGGGATGCCTTTCCATTACAAGGGATAATGAGATTGCTACTTCGTAGACCGCCTGATGAAATTCCGGCTCGTTCGGATTTTTGGTTTTAACCAAATTCATTAGATAA
The DNA here is from genome assembly GCF_049325435.1 of Melioribacter sp. Classification (NCBI taxonomy): domain Bacteria; kingdom Pseudomonadati; phylum Ignavibacteriota; class Ignavibacteria; order Ignavibacteriales; family Melioribacteraceae; genus Melioribacter; species Melioribacter sp. The sequence goes on from NZ_JBMOLD010000001.1 coordinate 362,284, forward strand.
TTGACAAATTCTGACATGGCTACCTCTCTATTGTTTTAGATTGGTTGAATGAAAAAAATTTTGTTTTTTTCGGTTGATACAAGGGGTAAGGCTTTGTACCGGTCGGATAAAAATGGTATTTGATTTTAAGGGGTTTTGCCCCTTTTTTTGCGTCATCTATCTTTTTTATTTAGATAACCTTTAGTAAAATTAAGGTTAGCGCAACAATTTAGCAAGTAGTAATTTTTTACGTTTCAGAACACGAGGGTCCATAAAAAGTAGTCGAGAATAAGAATCATTGCCGCGCTTAACACAAACGAGCGGATTGTAGCTTGTCCGACGCCTTCGGCGCCGCCTTCCGTACGGAATCCGATATGGCAGCCGAGCAGAGAAGTAACTCCGCCGAAAATCATTCCTTTGAAGAGTCCGAATGCAAAGTCTCCGAATAAAAAATATCTTCTTACCGATTCGAAAAAAACCGTAAAAGAGACTCCCAGAAAAAAGTTGGAAATAAAATAAGCTCCGAAGATGGCAATTATGTTTGCAAAAACTACGAGTACGGGCATCATCAGAACCGCCGCAAAGAAACGCGGAGCGGCAAGGAAGCGCACCGGGCTGATCCCCATAGTCTCGAGAGCGTCAATCTGTTCGGTTACTTTCATGGAACCGAGTTCGGCTGCAATCGAAGCTCCGATTCTGCCGGCTATAACAATTGCGGTTAAAACAGGTCCCAGTTCGGTAATGATTGCGCGGCTCGTAGTCGCCCCGAGAAAAGAAAGGGGAGCTATTCCTTTCAATTGATACGCAGCCTGCCATGCCGCTACGGCTCCGGTAAAAACAGCAATAATAAAAACGAGAGGAATTGAATTTACGCCGATATGTTCCATTTGATACAAAAAATTTTTCCTGCCTTTTATAAGCGAAGGAGCGTAACGGAAAATCTCGCCCGTCAGTCTGAATACTTGTCCGCTTTCCTGAAAAAAATTTATTGTTACCCTTCCGATATTTTCAAAAAATTTCATGACGCGAATAACCGGTTTATTGTTTTTATTATTTCTTCTTTTGAATTAAGATTAATAATATAATCGATAATATCGCTTTTACCTAATTTCTGCGCAATGCCCGAAAGCATTTCTAATTGGAGTTCGGGTTTGTCTTTCGGAGTTATCAACAGAATTATCAGACGGGCAGGTTTGCCGTCGAGCGAATCGAAATCGATTCCTTTTTTGTGTACTGCCAATCCTGCTATCGGATATTTAACGTCGCAACGAGCATGCGGCGCTGCAAGATGATTTTCCAATCCGGTCGAAATCGTCTCTTCCCTTTTCCAGACTTCATCAAATATTAAGTCTTTGTTCAATCCGTGAACTTCGGCTACTTTTGCCGAAAGTTTTCTAATCAGTTCCTTCTTATCTGAAATAGAGTCGTCCGCTATGAAGACGGCTTCTTTTTTAAGAATTCCGGCAAATGAAAACCTGGATCTGCTCTTTTTAATAAAGTAACTCATCAAAGGAGCGCTTGTAAGCGTTGTAGTAAGAGCCATAATAATCAACGCCACAAAGACACGTTCGTTAATCAAGCCCGCTTCGTAGGCTACGGTGCCGAGAACGAGTTCGATTGTGCCGTGCGAGTTCAAACCGAAACCTATCGTCCATGAGTCGTATTTATCGAAGCCGCCGAGTTTAGCTCCCAGTGTAGAACCGAATACTTTACCGACTACGGATAGCGCCAGAAGGATTAGAAGGAGCGCGGGGTCGAAGTTCTGTATGAAATTAATCCGCAGCCCTATCGATACAAAAAAGAGAGGGGCAAAAATATTTGTAACGAATTGATTGATAATTTCGCGCACGTCTTCCGTAAGATGCACCGAATCGCCGATTGCTATTCCGATTATGAACGCGCCGAAAATTGCATGGATTCCGATATATTCCGTAAACGCCGCTGCGCTGAAACCGATTATAAAAATTATGTTTAGAATGCCTCCCGGATTCGACATATATTTTTTTGCAAAATTGAGCATATAATCGAAAATTTTCCGCAGGAACAAAAGCGACACAAAAATAAACGCGAACAACATCAGCACGAGATTTTCCACGCTCATCCCGTGCCCCACATTAGTCCCCAGCATACCCAAAATAATAGAGAAGATAATCCACCCGACCAGGTCGTTAAACATTGCCGAAGTTATAATCGAAAAACCGATCTCGGATTTGAATATATTCAAGTCCATTAAAGTTCTTGCCACAACAGGCAATGCGGTTATCGAGAGCGCCGTCCCGATAAAGAGAGCATATATCAGTCTGTCTTCGTAATTGACAATATCGAATTTATGGGGAAACAAATATGCGAAAGTAAAACCGAGCGCAAACGGAAATGCCACTCCGAAAATGCTGATTAAAAGAGCTTTTTTGCTCTGTCTTATCAAAAGAGCTAAATCGATTTCGATACCGGAAACGAGCAGCAGCATTACGATTCCCAAAAGAGTTATTGCATGAAGAGCGATTGAAATCGATTCGGACTCGACAAACAGCTTATTAAAAGCTCCGGGGAAAATGTATCCGAAGATTGTAGGGCCGAGAACAATTCCGGCTATAATTTCGCCGATTACGATTGGCTGTTTTGCCAGCCTGAGCAATTCGCCGAATCCCCTTGCAAATAGAAGTATTATGCTCAGTCCCACCAGAAATAGCGTTATTTCAGAAGCGCTCATCGACATAGATTATTCAACGAATTATCAGCAGCGAACAAGGGAGTTGACTGAAAATGAATTCAAGGTCGTGCTTGAAAATACGATCGAAAAATTTCAGTTTATTGGGCGGCAAAGCTACCACCAGCAAATCGCTGCCCGATTCCCGAACATATTGTTGTAATTCCCACCCTTCCCTGCCGTATCGACAAACCAGTTTCGGTTTGATCTCCGTCAGGTTCAATTCTTCCGCAAATAATTTCAGTTTCATTTCTTCTTCTTTTTGCCATATTAATCTTTTCGATTCGGTATCTTCGGAATCGCCGCCGTCGGATACCGTTATTGCCAATCCGGGCACCTGAAATTCTCTGACTAAAATAAATTCCTCGGTATTTTCTAAAAGCGCCAATTTATACGCTTTTTTAACCGCTATTTCGTTAAGCGGAGTATAGTCGACATCCACGCAAATCTTATTGAATTTTATAATCTTATTTTCGGGATTAACCAGCACCAGTACGGAACAAGGCGCTTCTCTCATTAACGTTCTTGCCACCGAACCGGTATAATATTTCAGCAACGGTTCTTTTTCGAGCGCGCCGGCAATCAAGAGGTCAGTTTTTTCTTTTATACAGACGTCGATGATTGTATCAGCCGGCTCGCCCTGCTGCCAAACCAATGAATAGCCGTCTTTTTCGAGTCCGGCTTCGATAATCATTTCATCCATTTTTACTTCTTTTTCGGAATTATTTTCGCCCACATGAATTATCACAAGCCCGGCATTTAATAGAGCGGCAAGTTTACGAGCGTTTTTCAAAAGCGAAAGCCCGTTAGGCGAAAATGTAACCGCCAGCCCGATTTTATTAAACATTGCGCCCCTGCTTTTTATTTCAAATGCAAGTTAATTAAATCCCTTTATATTGCCAATTAGTATTTATTTCGATTATTTTGTAACATAAATAACAAAAAATTAAATATAAAGCGGTAAGAGCCATGAAAGAGATCAAAATAATCGACAGCGAAAAGAAAAAAGAAGTTAAATTGCCTGAGAATTTGGTGTTCGGGAAAACGTTTACCGAACACATTTTCGAGATGGATTTCGACAGAAACAAAGGCGGATGGCAAACTCCCACAATTAAAAGATACGAAAATCTCAACATCGATCCTGCGGCGATGGTATTCCATTACGGGCAGGCAATTTTCGAAGGAATGAAAGCTTACAAACAGGTTGACGGAAAAATAGCACTTTTCAGACCCGAAAAAAATATCGAGAGACTTAACCGTTCGGCAAGGAGATTATGCATTCCCGAAGTCGAGCCGGAACTGGCGCTGAAAGCAATCAAAGAACTCGTTAAAATCGACGCAGAATGGATACCCGAGAAACCGGGGCATTCCCTCTACATTCGTCCGTTTATATTTGCAACCGAGCCGTGTTTCGGAGTAAGAGCGGCAGACTCTTATAAGTTTATAATTATTTTGAGCCCCGTTGGACCATATTATCCGCAGGGTTTCAAACCCGTTCCGATAATGGCGACAGACAAATATGTACGCGCCGTCCGCAAAGGTACAGGCGAAGCTAAGGCAGCCGGAAATTATGCCGCGGGTTTAATCGCCCAGGAAGAAGCCAAAAAAGAAGGTTACTCTCAAATTTTATGGCTCGACGCAATAGAACAAAAATATATCGAAGAAGTCGGGGCAATGAATATCTTCATCCGTTTCAAAGACGAGGTTGCCACGCCGGCGCTTTCCGGTTCGATACTCCCCGGCATTACGAGAATGTCGGTTATCGAACTCTTAAAAGACTGGGGATATAATATCAACGAACGTTTGATTGCCATTGACGAGTTATTTAACGCCGCCGATAAAGGCGAACTTCTTGAAATTTTCGGCAGCGGTACCGCGGCTGTAATTTCATCGGTAAGCAAATTGAAATATCACGATAGAGAAATTAAATTCAGCGAAACGGAACCCGGCGAATTGGCATTAAAATTATACGACGAACTCACCGGAATTCAGTACGGTAAGATTGAAGACCGATTCGGTTGGATAACAATTGTAGAATAAAATTAAAGGAGCGGGATTTCAACCAAGAAGGTGGAACCCGCTCCATACTCACTTTCAACTGATATTTTTCCGCCCAACAGTTCAGTATATTTTTTACTTATGGCAAGTCCAAGACCTGTTCCCTGGAAATCTCTGCTGGAACCTTCGCTTACCTGTCGAAACTCTTCCCATATCAGATCAATCTTTTCACGAGGTATTCCGATTCCCGTATCGCTGACAGAAAGCGCGAGAAAATTCATTTGCTTTTTAGTCCTGGTTTCTGCTTTAATTTCTATTCCCCCTTTCGACGTAAATTTGATTGCGTTGCTGATTAAATTAGAAATAATTTCCGATATCAATTTTTCATCCGAGAGAATTTTGTCGGGTAAATTATTAAAATCCTTTTTCAGGTAAAGATTTTTCGACTTAATAGCCGCGCAATATTCGTTACAGATATCTTCGAGAAGTCGTCTTATGTTCACTTCCGTATACTTAACCTCGATCTTTTCGGATTCGATTTTCGTAATGTCTAGGATTTTTGAAAGCGTGTCTACCATCCTCTGCGAAGTCCTGTAAATACCTTCAGCCATTTCTCTTAATTCATCATCGTCTATTAATTCGCGCAGCAGTTCTGCATATCCCATTATACCGACAAAGGGAGTTCTTAATTCGTGGCTCATATTTGCAAAGAAAATCGATTTCACGCGGTTCATTTCTTCGGCTTTTTCTTTGGCTTCTATCAATTCCCGAATCATTTTTTTCTTTTCGGTAATATCTTCTTTAATTGCGACATAATTGGTTATATTGCCCGCTCTGTTGATTACAGGAAATATAACCGCATCCTCCCAATAGAGAGTTCCGTCTTTTTTCTTGTTCAGAAATTCCCCGCTCCACTGTTTCCCGGATTTGATTGTATCCCATAAATTTTGATAAAACTCAGCGGCGTGCCGACCCGATTTAAGTAAATTTGTTTTCCTCCCAATCGCCTCTTCGATACCGTAACCCGTAACTTTCGTAAAAACCGGATTCGCATATTCAATAATGCCGTTAGTATCCGTTACAACGACCGTAACCGGACTTTGTTCAATTGCTCGTCTCAGTAAATTGGCTTTCTCTTCAATTTTTCTTTTTTCGGTTATATCATGAAGAATCAGCTCCCAGATTATTTTGTTGTCCTGTTGAATCGAATTACAAAAAGCTTCGACTTCTTTAAAAGGTTTTCCGTTTTTCAATATTTCAAATTCACAGACATCCAGATTCGAAAATTTAATGCGTCCCGAAGCGTTATCAATGTATTTCGAGATACCTCCGAATATTTCCGCCGCTTTCGTACCGATCAATTTATCGGGTGATACATTGAGAAATTTCTCCGCAGATTTGTTAATATCCGTAATTTCGCCAGTCTCGGAATCGATTAAAATTTTCACGGCAGAGTGGTTATAAAAAATATCCCTGTATTTTTCTTCGAGCTTTTTGCGTTCTTCGAATTCTTCTTTTAGTTGATTTGTTCTTTCTTCAACCTTCTTCTCGAGCGAGCGGTTTAATTTAATTAATTCATTCTGCAGCGATTCGTTTATACTGAGCGTATTGAATCTGTTGATTGCGTTATAGATCGAATAAGGAAGCTGCAAAAGGTAATTTTCTCTTTTGACGATATAATCGAACGCTCCGAGATGAATAGCCGCCATTGCCACTTCTTCGTCGCCGTACCCCGTAAGAATGATCACCGGGATTTTAATGCCGCGTAATTTTATCTCTCTGAGAAAATCGAGAGCGTTCATACGTTGCATCCTCAGGTCGATAAGCACAATGTCGTAATCATTGGGTTGCGACAGAATTTCAAGTCCTTTTTCCGTAGAATCGACCGCGTCTATCGCAAGATTCGGAGCTATCTCATTGAATTTTTCCCTCGTTAAATCGATGTCGGTGTGAGTTCGTTCGATATAGAGTATTTTTTTCGAAAGAGAGCTTAAGCGCGAAGGACGCGAAACGCCGCTTTTGAATTCTTCGATTGTCTTTTTCAAAAGAGGGGGCAATAAATCGATATAACTGCTCGCTTTGGATATGTATGTGGCGGCGCCTTCTCTCAGCGATTCGACAACCAATTCATCGTTTCCCTTACTTGTAAAGATAATAACGGGAGTCTCCTTTTTAACATTTCCAAGCTTTTTTAAAATTTCGATACCGTTCATATCCGGAAGTTTATTATCGAGAAGAATTAAGTCGAATTCATTTTTAGAAATATATACCATACCCTCTGAAGCCGTAGAAGCTATAGTTACTTCGAATGCATCTTTTTCTTCGAGGCAATTTTTAACAAGATCCTGATCAAAGAAATTATCTTCAATGTATAGTATCTTATAGCGCCCGCTCATACTAATACTATAATGCCCTTCAACCGACTTAAACTTCTCGACAATAAAATAACTAATAATTAATTATAATAAAAGCTATTTATTATCTTCTTCCTTTTCTTTGCCGCCCTGAGGAGATTCAAGAATTTTCATTACTTTATGCTTCAGATAACCGAGTTCCGCTGCATATCTGATTTCCATCAGAAAATTTTCGCGTTTCAGGATATAATCGACGGCGCCGCCCTTTAATGCGGAAAGCGCCTCGTCTTCGTTGCCTTTTTCGGCATAGACAATCACGGGCAAATCAAAACCTTCGCTTTTAATTTTTTCGATAAACTGCGTAATTTTCATGTCCGTGACGTTCAGGCTAAACAAAACCAGATCGATATTCTTTTTGACTTCGAGAATTTTCAATGCGCTCAAGCAGCTTTTAGCCGTCTGAACAATGTATTTCTTTTTGTAGTTTTTGTAGTAGTCGGTTATAAGATCGATTTGCCGGTAGTCGCTTTCGACCACTAAAATATTAAGCGGGTATTTTATGATAAAGATTTTTTTTGATTCCGCTTCCGATTCGAATTCCGAGACGTTTTTTTTGATAAGGTCGGGCAAGTTTTCCAAATAATCCCCTGTTTTTTGAATATAGGCAGAGGCTCCGATTCTGAGAGCCTCGGCAACGAGTTCGTCGTTGCCTCTACCGGTAAGCAAAATAATCGGGATTTTAATCGAAAGCCTGGCTAATTCTTTCAATATGGTTATGCCGTCGAAATCGGGTAATTTGTTATCCAGCAGAACCAGGTCGAAGGATTCGGAACCGAGCAATTGAATAAACTGCTCGCCGCTTGTGGCAATTTTAAGTTCGAACTCTTCTTTACGCTCTTCAAAGAAATTCCGGGTAAGGTCGATATCCTGTAAATTATCTTCCACATAGAGCAGTCGATATTTTTTATCCATTTCACCCTCTATATATTATACGGAGATTTATTTTTGGTCAGCCAGAATTGTCTGAGTAAAGCGGCGGATTCCACGAACTCGTCAAAATCCGCAGGTTTCATCAAATATGCGTTCGCGCCGGCTTTGTATGCGTTTTCAATATCGGATTTATTGCCGGATGTCGAACAAATAATCACGGGAATGTTTTCCCAGACTTCGTCTCGTCTAATTATTTTCAACAATTCGACGCCGTCGATTTTGGTAAGATGAAGGTCGAGAATAACAAGCGCCGGAAAGGAAAGACTCTCTTTATCCCTCAGTTTATTAATTGTCTGCAACGCTTCCTCGCCGTCCCTACAAACGAGCACCGGATTGTTGATACCCGCCTCTTCAAAAGCTTGAATAGAGATATCAATATCCATCGGATTATCTTCAATTAACAGAATCGGCTTAAGCAGCGTTGTTTTCATAAAAATTCCTCAGAGCGGGAGAGACACATAGAACCTGGCTCCCTTTCCCGGTTCGGATTCAGCCCAAACTCTGCCGTCGTGTTTTTCTACAATTTTTTTTACTATTGCCAGTCCGGCTCCCGTGCCTTCGAATTCGTCGTATCGCACGAGTCTTTGGAAAAGTTCGAACATACGGTCGTGATATTTCATATCGAATCCCACGCCGTTGTCTTTGATACAGAAAATCAAGTTGTTTTTTTCGGTATAAACTCTTATGTCGATTTCCGGCGGATTAGACTTCGCGGAAAATTTGATTGCATTATCGATTAAATTCGAGAACACGTGAACCATACCGCTTTCCCAGCACTCGTATTCAATCTCCGGGCATACAAAATTTAACTTAACGGATTTTTCCTCGATGATTGGTCTGCGTTGATTCAATATGTTTTCTATCAGTTTTCTAATATCCACAGGCGCTTTATTTATAGTTTCGGTTTCAACCCGCGAATAGCTGAGCAGGTCTTCAATCAAGTCTTCCATTTGTTTGGAAGCCTGTATAATTTGTTCAACGCAGAATTTGCCCCGCTCGCTCAATGGTTCTGCGTGTTTTCTTGTAATTTCGCGCGCATACCCCGAAATGCCTCTCAGAGGAGCTTTCAGGTCGTGCGAAATCGTGTAATTGAACGCTTTGAGTTCCACATTTTTTTTGTTTACCAATTCGAGAGCGTTATTTAGCTCTTTGTTCAACTTGTCGAGCAGATTCTTTTTTTCTTCGAGTTCTTTATAACTTTTATTGAGTTCTTCGAGAATATTTACTAGTTCCTGATTTTGCGCTTCGAGTTCGGCTACGATTGTCACTTTCTCGCTTTCGGAAGTATCGAGTAAGGCTTCTTTCAGATTTTCGAGTTGTTCTCTGTTTAACTCGAATCCCCGTTCAATGATTTTCGACATAGTAATCGTAACGCCTGCGCCCGGCTCGGAATCGATTACAAAACTGTCCATCAGCGATTTGGAGCCTTTCAGACCGATTCCCATTCCGGTCTTCGACTTGAATTTTCCGTTCAAAATACGGTCGACGTCTTCAATGCCGGGTCCTTCGTCTTTAGCGACTATCTTGAGATATTTTTGCAAGCCGTCTGTAAACAAGGAAAATGTAATATATCCTTTATCGGCATATTCGTAGATATTACGCGTAATTTCGGAAACGGCGGTAATTACTTTAACCTGGTCGGTCTGTTTAATCCCAATAGCCTCGCAAATTTTACGCGTTGCGTCTCTTATTTCCACAAGGTCTTCTTCGTTGTCGACCAACAGAGTAATAATTTTATCTTCTTTAATTTCCATGTTTGCCCGCGGGAAGTTTAAAAATGAATTTAGTTCCTTTACCCGGACTGCTAATACACTCAATCGCGCCGTTGTTTTTTCGAATTAATTCATGCACCAATAAAAGCCCGAATCCCGTACCGGTTTCGCCTTCGGTGCCTTTTTTGGAATGGAATTTTTCAATTTTGAAAAGATTATCCACCTCTTCCTGATTCATTCCTATGCCGGAATCCGAGACAGTAATTACGACGTTTTCTCCCTCTTTTTCCGAAACCAACTCTATTATGCCGCCTTTGTCTGTGTACTTTATGGCGTTTGAAACGAGGTTCCGAATTATCGTATAAACCATATCTGGGTCGGCATAAGCGCTTGTTGATTCATCGGAGACGATATTAAAAGAAATATTTTTTTCTCTTAAAGATAGGTCGAACAGCTCGGCGACGTTTTCGAATAACTCCCGGACGTTAATATTCCCAGGCTTGAACGCTATGAGTCCGCTCTTGGCGTTAGCCCATTCAAGCAGGTTTATCAAAAGACCGTATAAATTTTTTGAAGCTTTTTGAAGGTCGAGCAAATATTGCAATTTTTCTTCGTCTGAAATTTCGTTAAAATCGGCAATAAGAATATCGAGAAATCCGAGAATCGTATTAAACGGACTTCTGATATCGTGCGCCAGGAGAGTGAAAAATTTATCTTTTCTTTCGTTGAGTTCTTCGAGTTCTTTTGTTTTTTCATTAACTCTGTTCTCAAGGTTGCGGTTCAACATTTCGAGTTCTTCGTTATACTTTCTGGTCATCAATACGTTTTGATAACGATGAACCGCGTTCTCTATTGCATACGGCAGTAGGCTGTACATTCTGTCGTTTTTTGTCAGGTAATCAAAAGCTCCCTGCTTTATCGCTTCGATAGCCGAATTTTCGTCGCCTTGCCCCGTAATAACAATAAACGGCAAGTCGACGCCCTTATCAGAGAATAACTTCATAACTTCGATTGCGTTTGTATTCTGCAATTTAAGGTCGCATAAAATCAAATCGCAGACCTCGCCGCCCGATATTTTGTCCAATGCTTCGTTTTCATCATAAACATGGAGAAGTATAATATGGCGGGCGTGGTCTTCGAAATAATTGATGAGCAGGTCGGCGTCCCTCGGATCGTCCTCGATATAAATTACTTTTAAGGGTCTGCTGTTATTTTTTTTGAGAGCGCCTATTCCCGGTTTTACTTTTAGAATTTTCGAAACGCTCTCATATACTTTCTCAATATAATTCCCGCGTTTGACAATAAATTCATCCGCGCCGGCTTTGAGAACCTGCACGATAAAATCCTGACTGCCGAAACCCGTCAGAAAAATAATGGGAATGTTGTTGTTTTCGGCTCTCAGCTTCAGCAGAATATCGAACCCTGAAATATCCGGCAATTTATAATCGAGCAAGAGCAGATCGTAAGTATTTTTATTAAGTTCATTAAGAACGTCGGCTCCGCTGTTTATGACGGTAAGCGTTATACTTCCCGATTCCGTCAAATATTTTTTCATTAGGTCGATATCGTACGGGTTGTCTTCCGCATAGAGTATGTTTATTTTATTTTCCATAAAAGCGGCAATTTATTGGTTATTATGTTATCACAAAAATCGAAGCGTCGTCGTTCGGTTTTGCAAAAAACTGAAAGATGAACTGAGCTATTATAGCCGGGTGTTTAGCCATTAACTCATTGTAATAACTCAAATTCCATTTTTCTCTTATTCCGTCTGACGTCATAATTATTATATTATTCGGCGACCAGTCGTATTCTTCCGTTTTAATTTTAATTTTATTGCTTCCGAGATAACCGTTTGTGCTGATCGGATTAATCTTATTTACGGCGTTTAATACACGGGCGCTTATATTACCCACGCCTGCATGTATCATTTTGCGTTTTTGTTTATCTATTTTAATTATAGAAGCCACAGCGCCGAACGTATGATTCAATTCTTTGTCTATATCCTGTAAAATATCATCGAGATTTTTTTCGTAATTTTTAATTAAATAATTAATTGCCCGATAAGAAGCCGTATATGCAATTTCGCCGTGTCCAATTCCGTCAATTAAAGCGGCTGTCAACTTCTTCCCTTCGATATTAAGAAAGAGCGCGTCGCCGTTATAGTCTTCGCCTTGCAAAGCCCTGGAGAGAAACGCAAACTTGTAATGCTTTTCAGAATCTTTTAAGTACTTTCTGGAAAAAATAATCGTAATATTTTTGTTTATAAGACTGTCCTTGAAAAAAGAATAAATATCGAATTCGTCGGACATCCTTTTTACGGCGCCGAGTCCGATACCGAGACTCGTTTTGGTGGTATATCCGTCCTGTAAAACCCTGTTGATATCTTCGATGCCGGGACCGTGGTCTACGCTGTATATATCGAGCGCTTTCAAATTAGCGCTTACAAACGGTACAATAATGATTTTCCCTGCGCCGGCGTATTTATGAATGTTCGACGCAAGTTCGGAAACTATAATAGCAATTTCCTCGAGTTTGGGATTTCCAAAGCCAAATTGTTTTGCTATCGATTTTGCTTCCTCTCTGGCAAAACTTATTTGATGTTCGCCGTCGACAATAAACTCATAGAATGTATGCAAGATTTATCCTTTTAACCATTTTATAACTGTTACTTTGGCGCCTTTTCCGGGCGCCGATTCAATATAAAACTCATCCATAAGGCGTTTCGAACCCGGCAGACCTTTTCCCATTCCGCCGCTCGTAGTGTAACCGTCTTTCATAGCCAGCTCTATATTATCGATACCGGGGCCTTCGTCAATAAAAATCATCTTGATTCCGATACGGCTACCGTTAATATTATAAATTTCAACACGACCTTTTTTGGCATAAAGCAGAATATTTCTCGTAAGTTCGCTGGCAACGGTTGTAATTCGCGTTTGGTCAACCAGCCCGAAACCGATTTCCCTGGCAAGCGAATGGACAATCTGCCTTACATTAAGCAGCGACTCCTGGTCGGTAATTTCTATCTTTTGCATTCTCAGTTTTCATCCCGCTCATCATCGCTCTTCGGGTCGGACGAGAAAAAATCGGCGTTATTTTCTTCAGATAGATTGTCGTTGATGATTTCGAGAGCGCTTTCCAGATCGAGAGCGGTTTTTACTCCTTTCAGTTCCATTCCCAATTCAACCAGAGTAATGGCTACGGCGGGCGAAATTCCTACCAGAATAACTTCCGCATCCATCAACGACGCCATCTCGGCTGTGTTTGTCAGCATGCGACCTATAAACGAATCGACAATTTCAAGCGCCGTAATGTCGATGATTACCGCCTTCGATTTATTCTTTTCAATTGAAGCAAGAATCTCTTCCTGAAGCTCGCTTGCAAGTCGGTCGTGCAACTCGGTTTGAATACTAACCAACAGAGTGGAGCCTAATTTTAATATGGGAATTTTTGCCATTTTTATTGCATCTCGACTTTATTGTCAGATGATTTGCGAATAAGATTGAGCGCGTATCTTATACCGTCCGACATCAAAGCTCTTGTATGAATGCCGCCGAATTCCACTCCCATTTGCACCATGGTTTGAGCAATTGCAGCGCTAATACCAGTGATAACGCAATCGGCGCCCAATAATTTAATTGCCTGAACAGTTTTCATAATATGCTGGGCAACTCTTGTGTCGACAGTAGGCACGCCCGTAATGTCAATTATGGCGACTTTCGATTTCGTCGCAACAATCTTTTCCAAAAGTTTTTCCATTACGATTTGAGTCCTCGCGCTGTCGAGCGTGCCAATTAGAGGAACCGCCACAATTGATTCCCAAATTTGTATGATCGGAGTAGCCATGTCGAGAATCTGGCGAGCTTGTTTATTGATTACATCTTCACGGGACTTAGTATAGAGTTCGTAAGCTTCAGCCGCCAGTTTATTAACCAGGGCGGAAACAATTTTGACCGCGCTGGCAAGTTTATCTTTCTCTATATCTTTTTGTTCGAATAAATAATCGGTAAGAATATCTTTCAAAGAGAGTATAAAATAGACAGTTTCGTTCGCATTGAAACCTTGTCTTGAGCGTTCTGAGTTAAACTGTTTCAAAAAATCGACAACATCCGCAGAAAGCTCGATATAAAACTGGCGTTTTTCAATTTCGGGACTGTATTTAGCTATAATCCTTAGAAATTTCAGTACCTGGTCCCGAAATTCGTCTTCGGACAACAAGTCGAAAGTTCTCTCGTTAGGAATATTCTTGAAATGTTTCTCGGCAATATCTGTTATTTTTTCGATATCGGTCGTAAGTACGTTATTGATATAAGCGCTTGTATTTTTGTTTGTAGCCATGGACACCTCATAAAGTTTTATTCTAAACTAATTAATATTCTTTTAAAAATACACATTTTTTTAACTCATCATATATCTTGATTATTATCGACTGCAAATGGGATAATTTAACAACCTTCCTCAAAAAAAATAAAAAATAAACTTAAATAATCAGAAAGTACTCCGATAATAAGATTGGGATTAACCTGAATTTACATTTACAAAATGTAAGGGGGAGCCATGCTCAAAAAATTTTACGATCTTAAAATACTCACAAAAATCATCATTCTTTTTACTGCGATAGTAATAATGACAGGCGTCAATGCATTCCTTGCATATCAAAATCTGAACGAAGAAGAAGCGGTAGTAAATCATCTGGGGAAAAACATTCTCCCTTCCATCCAGTCGCTAATCACGCTCTATCAAGCCGAGACTTCCGTACTGAGCGCCGAGCGCGGAGTTCTGAACAGGGATTTGAAAGATCCCGTTGTGCGTGAATCAATCTATAATTCAATCAATGCCGCATTCGAAAGAGCGGATAACGCCTGGAATATTTATGACGCTGTTCCCAAATCGGAAGATGATGCAAAAATCTGGAATCAGTTTAAAGAAGACTGGCAAAAATGGAAATCGACTCATCGGCAGGTAATCGATAACCAGAAGAAAATCGACCGGTTGTTAACCGAAGATAACGAGGAGAATCAGGCTTTAATCGAAGAGCTGGTTGTGCAGAATAATTTACTTTCGGCGGAAGCGCTCAAAAAATTCGACACGGCTAAAATGCATCTGAAAAAACTCGTCGAACTTTACGACAAGGAAGCGGAAAATTTCAACAACACTACTTTGGCTCAAATAGAAGAGGCAAAATCGTTAACGATTTTAATAATTATTATTACAGTCATTGTAATGTTCTCTTTTATTCCCGTCATCACAAAATTAATAGTCAAACCGATTAATAAACTGGCAAACAAAGCTTCCGAAATTCTGAAAGGTAATTTTAACGTCGAATTCGAAAATACCGACAGAAAAGACGAAGTAGGCAATCTGAGCCGTTCTTTCGAAGAAATGATCAAAAAAATTAAAGACGAAATAGCGCACTCCAGAAGTTTCCAGAACGGAGTCGCCAGCGCATTTTTTACGATCAATACGGATATGACCATTACGTATATAAATCAAGCCGCTCTCGATATAATCGGTTCTACAAAAAAACCCGAGGAAATTGTAAACAAGATGAAAGTAAAAGAGGTATTCGGAGCCGATTCGATCAGCCGCCGCGCGCTCGAAGGAATCTTTCTCAAAGGAGATAAAGCCGCTATTAAAAACAATAAAGGCGAAGACATTCCGATACTTGCTCAATCCGGACCGATAAAAAACTCAAAGGGCGAGACGGACGGAGCGTTTGTATTCTTTACCGACATGCGGGAAATCGAAGAGAAAAACGAAGCATACTTAAAAGAACAAATTGCCCCGATAGCCGAAGTAATACGCGAAATTGCCGACGGCAAACTCACACGCAAACTCGATATCGATCGAAACAGCGTGCTCTACGACCTCGGCCATGACATCAATCGCATGATAGACGAATTAAAAGAAATTCTGATAAAAGTACGCGAAGTGGTTAACGCCACCGCCAGCGCCGCAATACAAATTTCTTCGTCAACCGAAGAGATGGCGGCGGGCGCGCAGGAACAAAATCAACAGGTAAGCGAAATTACATATTCGATTGAAAAGATGACAAAATCGATTATCGACATGTCGAATAGCATCTCCGAAGTCGCAGAGATGTCTAAACAATCGAGCTCCGCTGCGGAATTAGGAACAAATAAAACGTCGGACACAAAAAAAGGTATGGATAAAATCGTCGAATCGTCTGAGAGCGCAGCCAATATAATCGCCTCGCTTGCAAACAAAACCGATCAGATCGGAGAGATTACCAGCGTTATTGATGAAATTGCCGACCAAACCAATTTGCTTGCGCTCAACGCAGCAATCGAAGCGGCGCGCGCCGGCGAGCAGGGACGAGGTTTTGCAGTAGTTGCCGACGAAGTTCGTAAACTTGCCGAAAGAACTACAAAAGCTACAAAAGAAATTGCCGACACAATTAAATCGATTCAGGCGGAAGTGCGGGAAGCCGATAAATCGATGGCTAACGCAAAGCTTTCCGTCGAAGACGGCATGAAACTTACCGAAGAGATCGATAATGTGCTGAAAGAAATCTATAAATCAGCCAAAAGCGTTTCGGAGGTTATCAACAACATCGTAAGCGCAAGCCAGGAACAATCGATTTCCGCAGAAGAAATCAGTAAAAGTATCGAAAATATAACCACGGTTACTCAGCAATCGGCGACAAGCACTTCTCAAATTGCTCATTCCACAAATAACCTTACACAGTTGACTGAAAGCCTGCAGGAATTAATCGAAAGATTCCAGCTCGATACTAACGACGGATATAAAATTCAACGGAAAGAAAAATTGGCTTTGCCGGAAATGAACTGATTCATACATCCCCCCTTGAGCCCGGTTTGATGCAAAAGATTGTGTCTGCCGGGCTTTTTTTTAAATAAAAAATAATTTTCCTCTTGACACCTGCACATCCGTTCACTATATTAGAGGTGCACAAACGAGCACTACTATGAAAAAAGAAAATATAACAAACCGTCAAAAAGAAATTCTCGATTTCATACAGGATTATGTCGATTTCAACGGATATCCGCCCACATACAGAGAGATCGGCAAGCATTTCAATATTGCCAGCACATTCGGGGTCAAACGGCATATCGATGCATTAATTAAAAAAGGGTATCTGAGCAACGAGAGCGGCGCTAGCCGTACGCTATCGCTTATCGTCGATAACGCACGTGAAAAATCCAATTCCATTATCGACATCCCGATTGTCGGTCGTGTGGCGGCAGGCGCTCCGATTCTTGCCGAGGAAAATATCGAGGGCAATTTGTCCCTAGACAAGAATCTGGTAGGCAACCGGACGGAATGTTTCGGGCTGAAAGTAAGAGGCGACAGTATGATTAACGCCGGCATCCTGGAAGGCGATCTGGTTATAATTCAGCCGCAAAGGGAAGCTCAAAACGGCGATATCATTGTCGCCTTGCTGCACGACGAAGCAACGATGAAACGTTTCCACGTCGAGAACAATAAAATCTACCTGATACCGGAAAACGACAATTACGAGCCGATCGTTGTCGACAACCCCGAAGAATTTACAATAATAGGAAAGGTAGTCGGAGTATTCCGCAGCTACCATTAAAAAGGAGAACGAAACATGAAAACCATATTGTTTTCTACCGCTATTTATAACAGAAACAGAATTTCTTTTCTGTACGGACTTACTCCTTTTACCGTCGAGCCGTATTATATTACCCGCAACCGCCTCGGTAAAAAAGTTCTCTACGGAAGAATCAACGGCGCTAATGAAATCCGAAGTTTTGAATACGAAAAGATTTCGAACATAAAAATTTTGGGGATGCAAAAATTTTCGCCTGTAATTCCGATAATACCTCTTTGCAATTAAAATGAAAAAACGAAATCTGCATAAGGAACGGGTCGAACTTCTTATCGATCAGATAAGAAACAGCGGATATATGATGATAAGCCGTAAATACGGCAAGTATCTGCCTCCGCCCTCCCCCATTGATAATCTAGAAGTCGACGCCGTAGCCCGCTTTAAAAAGAGAATTGCAATCGGCATTACTTTGAGCGGAGAAGAACTCGAGAGCGCCGCGCTCGAATCAAAAATTGCAACGCTTTTTAGAGGAAGAAGGTCGAATTCCCAGATGACGCTTTTTATCGGCGTACCTGCAGAATATATATCAAGAGCAAAAATCGTTATTTCTCGCTTGCCCGAGGAGTTAAGGAAAAGGATAAGAGTCGTTCCGTTATCTGATTAATTTTTTTTATTTTCCTTCCATTCATAAATATTTTAATTGCATCTTATGAAAAAGAAGAACTCTACGCCCGGCAAAAAAGCGCCCTTTTATTTTTGGATTATTATGCTGTCGGTTCCTATCGTATTTTTCCTTTTGCTCGAATATACCCTTCGATTACTCGATTACGGGTACTCAACCGAAATGTGGAGCGAAGTTGAAGGAGAATATTATACCTTAAATCCCGAAGTAGGCAGAAGATATTTCAGCAGCATCAAC